>NZ_CP035107.1:0-362500 GCF_004088395.1 Ornithobacterium rhinotracheale
TACTACCACATTTGCATTATTCTTTTTAGGTTTTATATCATTCTTTATCTTTGAGTACGATTACACTTTAAGCAATTATGATTTAAAAGGAAAAATCGTTGAATCCATCTTTGGTTCCGTAACACCGCGTACTGCGGGATTCAACACGGTAGATATGGCAAATTTATCTTTCCCTACCTTGATGGTTTATTTCTTGCTCATGTGGGTAGGAGCTTCGCCAGGATCCACAGGAGGTGGTATCAAAACCAGCACTTTTGCCGTTTCAATCCTTAATTTTATGAGTCTGGCTAAAGGTAAAGATAGAGTAGAAGCCTTCCGTAGAGAAATCTCTCAAACCTCAATTAAAAGAGCATTTGCAACCATTGTGCTATCCCTATTCGTAATCGGCGTAGCCATTGCCATTATAGAAAGTGTAGAGCACGACAAGGGCTTACTATCCATCGCATTTGAATGTTTCTCGGCTTACAGCACCGTAGGATTAAGCTTAGGAATCACAGATTCACTTTCAAGCGTTTCAAAAGTAGTGATAATTTGCGTAATGTTCATCGGGCGTGTGAGCATGCTTTCCATCTTGATTGCACTACTTAAAAAAGAAAAATACAAAGGTTATAAATACCCAACCGAGGATATTTTAATCAACTAATATTTAATTTATTTAATACTAAAAAAACATCTTTATATGAAATACATAGTGATCGGACTCGGAGGATTTGGCGCATCGCTCGCGCAATATCTCACCAATATGGGGCACGAGGTAATCGCCATCGACAATCGCATGGAAAAAGTAGATTTTTATAAAGACAAAATCACCCACACCATCTGTATGGATGCCACCGATTTGCACACACTGGGCGGGCTTCCTATCAAGGATACCGACATGATTGTAGTAGCCATCGGGGAGGAGCACGGTGCCAGTATCATGTGTGCTGCCAACCTTAAAACATTGGGTGCCAAAAAAATCATAGGGCGTGCCATCTCCAGCGTGCACGAAACTGTATTACACGCCATTGGAGTAGAAACCATCATTCGCCCAGAAAAAGAATCTGCGCGTAAATGGTCTAAAAAATTAAGCAACAAACACCTCGAAGAAACCTTTGAACTAAACAAAGAATATAGTATCACAGAAGTGCGTGTGCCTAAAAAATACGACGGAAAAACCATTGCCGAAGTCGATTTTAGAAACAACTACAACCTAGTGGCACTCACAACGGCCAAAGAACGCGAAATCCATTGTCCGCTCGGTGGTCATAGAATGAACAAAGAAGTATATGGTGTAGCACAAAACAACACAGTGCTCCATATGGGAGACATCATCGTGGTGTACGGGAAAAACAGAGATATTGAGAAATTTTTACATTCTTAATATTTTTAGCAATTAAATTTAAAATAATTAAATTTTTAACTCTCATATTTTAAGTTTAAAAGCATTAAATCATTTTTTAATAGCTGAACATACCGAGAATTAAAATAATTGAAGAAAATCGATTTTTAAGCATTTTTTCTTTTAATCATTAAAAAATAAGCCGTTTTGCAATTGCGAAACGGCTTATTATGTGAATTACAGAACAAGATCAAAAATTATTTAATAACATACGAGAAATTTAAATTAAGTGTAGGATACACCAAATGCTCACTTGTTTTCAAATCTCTTCCATATCCAATTCCCACTTGATAATTAAACAAGAATTTTTATCCCAACGGAACTTGTTGCCCAAAACGCACATCTGTAAGCCAGGTAGGATTAGTATATTCTTTATTACCATTGTTATTCCACTTAGTTTGAAGTCCCAAAAAACTACCTGCATTATTTACCAACGAACGGCCTTTTGTAGCTCTTTATAAGGATTTTACATTTTTTTATTTAGGACAGGATTGAAAAAGAATGGAATATTATTAGGCAACATATTCCAAATTTAGACGATTAAAAACAAAACCCCCACAATTGGAATTGTGGGGGTTTTATTTATCTAAAAAATTCTATTTTAAACGAATTTTTCTTTTTTATTTAGTTTTAAATCCGTTACATAGGATTTAATTTCTTGGCTATTCTTAATAGGAGAAATCAAAAGTGCCTGCGGCGTATCCACCACAATGTAATCCTCCAAGCCATCTACAACTACTAATTTCTCTTGGGGGGCAAAAATAATGTTGTTTTTCGCTTGATAGGTAAATACATTTTTGCTCGAAAAAGCGTTTCCATCTTTATCCTTCTCGGTATTTTCATACAAGGAGAGCCAAGTGCCTAAATCGCTCCAACCAAATTCTGAGGGGATTACATACACATTTTGCTCTTTTTCCATAATGGCCACATCTACGGAGATTTGCTGCAAAGTGGGATAAAGTTGCTTAATTTCCTTGGCTTCTTTCTCTGTATTTAGCGTATTTTCCACCGCTTGGAAGGCGTGGTACATCTCTGGCATATGCTCCTCAAAGGAGTGTAGAATATCCTTAGCACTCCATATAAAAATTCCGCTATTCCACAAGAAATCTCCCGATTGTAAAAATTGCTTGGCTAGCTCTAAATTAGGCTTTTCTGTAAAAGTTTTTACTTTCTTAACCTCGCCTTGGTCTTGGGCATTGTACTGAATGTATCCATAGCCCGTATCGGGGCGCGTAGGCTGAATGCCTAAAGTGTATAATCCATGATTTTTCGCTGAATTTTCAAGTGCAGTGAGTGCAATTTCAGTAAACTTTGGTTCGTTTAGAATCAAATGATCCGACGGACAAACTAAAATTTCTGCCTCAGGATTGCGCTTATAAATCTTATAAGCGGTATAAATGGCGCAAGGGGCAGTATTCATACCCACAGGCTCTGCCACGATATTCTCCGGCGAAATCTTGGGCAATTGCTCTTGCACTAAATCGGTGTATTTTTGGTCGGTAATGACATAAATGTTTTCGGGTAAACATAAGTTTAGTAATCGATCAAAAGTCTGCTGAATTAAAGTTTTTCCTGTGCCTAAAACATCGTGAAATTGTTTAGGGTTGCTCGTAGTACTCATAGGCCAAAAGCGTGAACCCACACCGCCTGCCATAATTACGCAATAGATATTTTTTTTATCCAATGTTTCCATAGATTAATTAATTTTTCTATATTCTTTTATAGGTGCCAATTCATGAATTAAATAGTTTTTTCCAGATGATAATTCTGTGCAAATATATCTAACTCTTTTAAGCTCTCCTTTTTTAAAAATTTTATTATTCAAAGCAAAAATAGTACCTTTTGGCAAATCTTTTAAAAATATAGTATCCTCCTGCTTTTCTTCTTGGCTAAAATACGCTACAAATGGCGAAAAGGCATAGAAATTTGCCTTCGGATTTTTGATATACTCCCTCATTATAGGCTGTAAATCCTTGGGGTATAGGTGTAAAGTTTCTTGCAACAGAGTGGCAAAAGTGCTTTTCCATTCCTTACCGTGCGGACTGATTTTAAAGCCATAGCGGGCGAAGCTATGCATATGCGCTATCTCGTGCGTGAGCGTGAGCAGAAAAAGGTGCGGGCTCAAATCTTTATTGATAGTAATCTGGTGCCCTCTCGGGATTTTTCTATAATCGCCTAGCTTGGATTTTCGATTATTTTTCACTTTTAGGAGCAGCGGGTAGCCACTAATCCATTGCGCTATATGGGGTAATGATGCTTCGGGTATAAATTTTTTTAAACCTTGTACGGGCATTTTGTATTAAAATTAAAGGGAGGAGCGGGCGTTTTTTTTAATCCTTTTGCCTTTGCAAAACTTCGCGCACGCGCTTCATTAAATCGGAGCTATATACAAAATCGGAAACGCTATTATTATCTGTAAAAAGGATTTCCTTATTTGTGCCTTCCCAAGCTTTAAGCCCATCTTTTAGAAAGAGGATTTTTTCGCCAATTTCCATCACGGAATTCATATCGTGGGAGTTTATCACGGTGGTGATATCAAATTCTCGGGTAAGTTTCTGTATCAATTGGTCGATAACGATGGCCGTCTGCGGGTCTAGCCCTGAGTTTGGCTCATCACAAAAGAGGTATTTTGGCTTATTGACTACGGCACGGGCGATGGCGACGCGTTTTTGCATACCGCCAGATATTTCAGAGGGCATTTTTTTGAAGGCATCTTCCTCTATATTAACTTTTTCTAGTATCATATGCACGCGCTCGTTCATCTCTTTTAGGGAGAGGTCGGTATACATTTCTAGGGGGAATCGCACATTTTCCTCCACTGTCATAAAATCGAAAAGGGCGCTGTACTGGAATACGGTGCCTATGTGTTTTCGGCGCTCGTGCCGTTGTTTAGAGGTTATGTTTTTGGTGGAAATATCTTCGTAAATGATTTCTCCGCTGGTGGGCTCAAAAAGGCCTAAAATGCATTTGAAGAATACAGTCTTCCCTGCGCCACTGGCGCCTATGATTAGGCTTGTTTTTCCTTTTTCAAAGGTGGTGGAAATGCCTTTTAATACTTCCTTATCTCCAAAGCTTTTTTTAAGATTTTTAACTTCAATCATAATAAAATATTGGTAAGGATTAGGTTGGTAATGATTAATATGATGCAAGTCCACACTACTGCCTTGGTGCTTGAGCGCCCCACTTCTAGCGAGCCGCCTTTTACATTGTACCCATAAAAGGCTGGTACGGTGGCGATGATAAAGGCAAAAACTTCCATCTTGATAAAGCTATAAGCAAAGAACCAATTATCAAAATTCTTCTGCAAGCCTGCTACGAAATCCACTGTGGACCACATACCTGATAAATCTCCAATCAGATACCCGCCAAAGAGGCACATACTGATGGATATCATCAATAAAATGGGGTAGAATAAAAGCGAGGCGATGATTTTGGGCAGGATTAGAAACGAGGCGGAATTTACCCCCATTACTTCAAGGGCATCTATCTGCTCTGTGGCACGCATAGTGCCTATGCTGGAGGCTATGTAGGAGCCTACTTTTCCGGCCAAGATGATGCAAATGATGGTGGAGGAGAATTCTAAAACTACTACTACCTTAGTGGCATAGCCCACATAGCTGTCTGGTATGGGCATTTCGGCGCTCTTAAAGTTTTGGTACAGCTGAATGGCTAATACCGCGCCCATAAAAATGGAGAGTATGGCTACCAAGCCCACGGAGTTCACCCCTAAATCGTATAGCTCTCTTATGATTAATTTACGATACACCTTTGTTTTTTTCGGTTTTTTAATCACCTCAAACAAAAGCTCAAAGTATTTACCAATATTGGTGAGGTATGTTTCTAATACGCTAAACATAATATGGGGCAAAATTATTGCATTTGGCTGAGTTTACAAAATAAAAAAAGAGCAAGACTCTCGGCCTTGCTCTTTGATTTTTTAAAATATTAAATTCGTTTTCTTTGACATATCCTTGAAGCTTACCCTGCGCCAAATCTCTGGTATCCAAACTTTATTCTCATTTCGATACTCCTGAACGATTGTATCGTCTCCTTCTATTTTTTTATAGCGCAACTCAGAATTTGTATTAGAGAAACTAGGATTCATAGCGTGCTTAATGATATGCTCTGTAAACTGGCCATCATCTTGAATTTTATAAGTGCCATATTGCAAAATAACAGGAATCTGAACCGCCCCATTATTCTGAGGAACAATCATAAAGGTATAGAAAGTACCATCGGGGTTAATCACCTTGTAATTGCCAGAGGGTCTCAATATTTTATTACCTTCTGAATTTTTTAACAAAAAACACTGTTGCCAAAATCCCACTAAATCTGTGCTTTCAGGAATATGTTTAGGTGCTTCTTGAGCATTTAACATTATTCCAAACACTGCTACAAAAACAAAAAATATTTTTTTCATCATTAAATTATTTAAAATTCTTTCATAAAGCTATCTTTTTTAGGCATCGTGATTCTTTTCCAAATTTCTGGTACCCATCTATCATTATTTTCTGCCTTAAATGATTGTAACAAAGTATTTTCATCTTGCATTTTATATCTTAAAATACTACCAGATTTATCAAATTTAGGCGAAATATGGGAAATCATTTTCTCGGTAAAAGTACTATCACTCGTAATTTTATAAGTTCCATAACCTGTTAAGGTTGTTTTATTTTTCCCAATAAAAACCAAGGAAAATGTACCATCAGGCGTTATGATTTTATAATTTCCTGTTTTTAAATAATTTCCATTTGATATGGGATAAACATGTTCCCATATTCCCACCAAATTTTTACTTTCTGCTATGTGATTTTGTGCAAAAGAAATTACTAAAAAATTTAACAAAGCTAAAATGCTTATTTTCTTAATCATATGATGCATATTTTCAACTTTTAATCAAATTTAAATATTCCATTTCACATAATTATTATGATTTTATTCATATTTCATTCAAGAATAATAGATTAAACATTCCGCTTTAATAATCGTATTTATCGCCCCAGCGATTTTTTAAATTTTGTCGGTCTATATTTTCGCGCTTATTATCGGCAGGAGCGTATAGTGTGGTGCCGCTTAAATCCTCGGGCAAGTATTCTTGTTGCACAAAATGCCCTTGGTAATCGTGGGCATATTTATACTCCTTTCCATAATCTAAATCCTTGATCAGCTTAGTAGGAGCGTTTCTTAAATGCAGAGGCACGGG
This sequence comes from Ornithobacterium rhinotracheale, assembly GCF_004088395.1. Classification (NCBI taxonomy): domain Bacteria; kingdom Pseudomonadati; phylum Bacteroidota; class Flavobacteriia; order Flavobacteriales; family Weeksellaceae; genus Ornithobacterium; species Ornithobacterium rhinotracheale. Next base: position 6,585 of record NZ_CP035107.1, read on the forward strand.
CAAATCGCCTGTTTTCTGCACTAAATCTAATGCTTGATTAATGGCATTATAGGTGGAATTGCTCTTGGGCGAATTGGCTAAATACACCGCACACTGCGATAAGATGATGCGTGCCTCGGGGTAGCCAATGGTGCTAACGGCCTGAAAGGCACTATTGGCAAGCATCAGGGCATTTGGATTGGCATTGCCTATATCCTCGGAAGCTAAAATAAGTAATCGGCGTGCAATGAATTTTAAATCTTCGCCCCCAGCAATCATGCGAGCAAGCCAATAAACGGCGGCATTGGGGTCTGAGCCACGAATGGATTTGATAAAGGCAGAGATGATATCATAATGTTGCTCGCCCGTTTTATCGTATCTTGAAATGTTTTGCTGAATGCACTTTTGCACCAAATCATTGGTAATTACTATTTCAGTTTCATCGCCCACACTATGAATTACCAATTCCAGCCCATTGAGCACTTTTCTAGCATCGCCACCAGAATAGCGCAAAAGCGCATCGGTTTCTTTAAGGCTAATATTTTTAGTTTTAAGCAAAGCATCATGCTGAATGGCGTTTTGCATCAATTCTTCCAAATCTTTCCGGTCTAGTGCCTTTAAAGTATATACTTGGCAACGGGAGAGCAAGGCAGGTACCACTTCAAAACTTGGATTCTCAGTTGTGGCACCAATGAGCGTGATATAACCCTTTTCCACCGCTCCCAAAAGCGAATCCTGCTGTGATTTATTAAATCTATGCACCTCATCTATAAACAGAATGGGATTTTTCTCGCTGGAGAAAAGCGTTTTCTTTTTAGCTTGTTCTATCACTTCGCGCACCTCCTTAACTCCTGCATTAATGGCACTCAGCGTGTAAAATTCCCTGCCAGATAATTCCGCTAAGAGCTGCGCTAGCGTAGTCTTTCCCGTACCAGGTGGTCCCCACAAAATCATAGAAGCCAGCAAACCATTGTCCAGCATTACTTTGATGGGCGCATTATCGCCTACCAAATGCTTCTGGTTCACATATTGCTCAAGTGTTTTAGGACGCATGCGTTCGGCAAGGGGCGTATTCATTGTGGAAAGTGTTATTAATTAAACGATGTAAAATTGCACATTTTTACGGAATTTTACCGCATAATTTGCTACGAAGATTTTAAGGCAGAGGGAAAACAGCAATTGGGGAAAGAAGAAATAGTTTTTCACAATTTTCAAAATATACTATATAATATATCTTCTCTTTAAAATTTTTAAAAAAAGAAATTCTTTTATTATTATCCCTGTGGAAATGTGGAAAACTTGTGCCCAAACCTTTATACCAAAATCTATTTTATACAAGTTTTTAAGAGAATAAAGGATTGTATTTTAAGCCATTTGAAAACTTATCAACAAACTAACAAATAAGGCAAATCGCTACATTCAAAAATCAAAAAAGCCGTGCCGAAGTATTGAAATAGAGTTGAAAATTTTACAATAGAAAATGAAAAATAAATTTGGAAATTATTCCTTAGCTTTGCTATTGTAATTTATTTGAAGAAATACAAGAGAAATCTTTCATTTTTTATCCACTTTAATCAAAAAGTAATTAACAATGGAGCGATTTTTTAAAAACCTTGAAGACGAATATTTTACACCAAAAATGGAAATTACTAATGTTGAAAACTATATAAAACTATGAAAATTGCTATCGGTTCAGACCACGCAGGCTATGATTTAAAAGAGAAAATTAAACAATACTTAGCCGAAAAAAAGATTGAAATTCAAGATTTTGGAGCCTTTTCCACAGATTCTGTGGACTATCCCGATTTTGCCCACCCCACTGCCAACGCTGTGGAAAACCACCAAGCCGATTTAGGCATTTTGCTTTGCGGAAGCGGAAACGGCATTGCTATGACGGCCAATAAGCACCAAGGCATTCGTGCTGCCATCAGCTGGAATCCTGAATTGGCAGAGCTCGCACGCCAGCACAATGATGCCAATATTTTGGTATTGCCCGCGCGTTTCATCTCAGAGGAATTGGGCTTAGAGATTGTAGATGCCTTTCTCAACGCTAGTTTTGAAGGAGGGCGCCACCAGCGCAGAGTGGAGAAAATAGCTTGTGGCAAATAAATTTATACTTAATTTTTAAAGAAAAATGATTCTGAAAAAAAAGTTTTTTGGAATCATTTTTTATGCCTAAAAGTCTATTTACAACAATGTCTCAGATATTTCGTTTTAAGCAATTTAGTGTAGAGCAAGCAGGTGCCGCAGCCAAAATCGGTACTGATGCCGTGCTGTTAGGTGCGTGGTGCCCTCTTTTGCCAAGTTTTCAACACAGTTTGGACATTGGTACAGGCGTAATTGCGCTGATGCTTGCCCAGCGTGGCGCCCAGCAAATAGATGCCATAGAGCTAGATGCTAGCGCCTACCAAACGGCAAAAAACAATTTTAAGCACTCCCCGTGGGCAGCACGATTGCAGATTTATAATGCCGATTTTTTAGATTTTTCGTGGGATAAAAAATATGATTTGGTGATGAGAGAAGTGAAATGCAATTTGAATTAGATAAGATTAGTCGTCAAAGATTTTACAACACATCGGTTGATATGCTGAAAGAAAAACCATTGTCCGTAAATAAGTACTTATTATTTACTCTTATGTATGATTTAGGGAAGAAAAAATTCGCCCAAGAAATGAAAAGATTAAACTTTGTATCAGATGATATTTTGGAAATCTTTATGGATAGAAATATGAAAGAAAACTTTTTTGAAACAGAAAAGAAAGATACAGCTTCCGTAATGTTATCCCAAATAAATTTTGCTCCAGACGCAAAGGAGAAACTAGATATACTTTGGAAAGCCTTTGTGAATATACAAGAGGAAAAAAGATTAGAAAAAGAAATTAAGAATCAGCAAACTAGAAGTAGAGGGTTTAGGAGGTAAACAAAAAACTTAGTTTTCATCAGGATTTTCTTGTTTCTTTTTTAAAGCCGATTCCGTTGATATAAAGCAAGCAATAAAACCAATTATATAAATTGATATTGATATATTTATTATAAAAGAAAAATCTTCTTGTACATCTGCCCCAGATAATATCATTAAAATCTGAGAAAAAATAACAAAAAAAGGGATATAAATCATTATCTGGGAGGAGTGCTTTTGTGCAAAGTTCCAAGATTTTTGGTCTTTTGTTGAACGTTTCGTTCTATATCCATAAATTGAATTTAATTCTTTTGGTGGAAAGAAATAAAAAAGAACAATAAGTAGAGATATAGCTAAGTCAATTACTAAAATTTCTTTTAATCCATTTTCCATAATAGTAAGATGAAGGGAGGGTTATATTTTTTAAACTACTATAATCAGATAATAAATATAGGACTAAACCAGCAGTAGCTGCAAAGAAAAAGGTAAATAGTCCATGAATTATCAAAATCAAAAAGTGAAAGAAAACGCCCAAAATAAACATTATTTTCTTTGTTTTACTTTTTTTGTCAAGAATGATACAGGCTGAAAGTAAAAATTCAAGTACAAGGATACCCCAAGTTATAATTGAAACCAGAAAACTTTTAGATAAAATGAAAATAAAAAGAGGTCTAAAGATTTCATTTATTCCAAAATGTTCGTGAGTCAACCAATAATAAGTAGCTGTTCCATTAGACCATTCATCTATTGGAATTTTACCTACAAAAGCATGAAAATAGATTGCGCAGACTTGTATCTTTATTAAAAAAAGAAAAGCATTAGAAATTGTAGAGGATAAAGTATTACTTTTGTGGATCTCACCTATCCAATGATTTTTTCTATTATCTGTTATTGTTATGGGTATTAGTAGAAATGTAAGAACAGAAGTTATATGATCTCCTCCATCCACAACATTAGAAGAAGAAAAAAAGACCAAGAAATATACCAATGAAAAAAACCTGTAAACTTAGGGAAATAACCCATTATAACAAGGAGTAAGATAGTGATTGCAATTAACTTAGATTCCCATAGATAATCTTTAAATAAAAAAAATAAATTATAATTTTGAATAGAATAAGGTGAGTCTGCCAAAGATAATAAAACATCTTTATTGAAAAGGGTACTACTATCATTAAAAGTTAAAGTCAATAAAGTACCAAAAGCTAATAAAGATCGGCTTAATCCTATTATATTATTCCAATTAAAACAAAATCTCATTCCACATATATTTTTGCAATCTTGTAAGGTATTTTTACATTAGAGGAAACCCAAGCCCATGGAGTTCTCTCAGAAATATATATTACAATATCTCCATGAATATTATTATTTCCAAAATCATTTATAATTGTGTCTGTAGTCGATAACTTACTAATAGCTTTCAATAATTTTTCACCTCGATATTTTTTCCAGCATTCAAATGGAACATTTTTTAATATTTCCATAAGTTCATAACTTGATTTTCTTTTATAACGATTTATTCCAAACAAATCTTCAAGACTTAAAGAGCTGGGGCTGTTTAAACATTCTAATTTTTCTTTTTCTAATTTATAATATTTTATTAACCCGTAGTGCATTATCCAAATGAGATTAATTTATTGTGATATTGAATGATAATCAGGAAGATCATTTTCGCCAATATTCCCAAAGAAAGGAAAAATTTTCGTTTTCTTCGCTGCAAACGAGCCTTTCAATTTTAGATAAAAATAAAATTGCAACTTGTCCCTAGGCGGCTTGTAATTTTATTTAATTGAAAACCAGTAAAATTCACTATTCTTCCGTCACATGAGCAACCTTTTTTATAATGCACTACGGGTTTTATTACTTTTTCTCTAGGATTTCTTGTGAAAAACGCCCATCCCTGAGGTAATAATAAATTAAAATGATCATAGAAAACTCCAGAAGAAATAACAGGATTATTATTAGAAGTGACAAAAGAAAAATAAATGAATAAAAAAACAGAAGAGAACCACAATAAGTATTTCATATGGAAAAAATTAAAGTGCATATGATTTAGCTATTTTATCTATCAATATTTCATTTTTTAAATGACCGTTGGGAGAAAATTGTTCCTTTTCTCTTTTTGGACCGAATGCATATTTATAAACACTAACAGCAACAGCGTAATTAACAACAAGGGCGATAGATACTCCTGCAGCAATATATCCAAAAGCAAAACAAAAAGTTGGTCCGCAAAGTACTTCTTTATTATCAAATTTATACTCAATATGGTTGTTGAGCTTTTCGATATTAATTGAGCCATCTGAATTTTTAAATTCCGCTAGATCTATTTCAGAGATTAATTCTTGGGAAAGAGCAAACCCTTCCGCAATCTCAGGAACATTTAGAGATGCTTTTTCTAAAAGATTTACAGATTTTTCCATTTCATTTCGTATTCTTATATGATCGCCACTGGTAATTTCTTCATTAAATTTAGAAAAGAAAGATGGATCTATTTTAGAAATATTATCCATTACTAAGTTTTCTACATCATTCAATTGTTTTAATTGATTTTGATTAAGAGTAGATTTAAAACTTGTGAGCTCAGTTTGGAATTTTGCTTTCCTATTATTAGGTACATTTCCAAAAAATATTTCAGAAAAGAGCTCTTTTTCATTCTTTAAGATTAAACTATCGTTAGCCTGTGAATCATCGTTTGAGCAAGAAATTAAAAAAATAAAAGATAAAATAGATAGAATAAGTTTTGCTTTCATAATTATATGATTTCTATCATTGATAATACAATGATATGTAAAATGAAATAAAAAACAAAATTATTTTCTATTTTTTTAAATATAGTATACCTCAACAAAGGGTTTGATAGTTGGACACATCTGGTTTCTATGCTTTTTTGTCATTTCGCAAAAAGCACCTCAGTTCGGGATATTTCTAATGGACTGCGTAGTGCAACAGGTAACCTCAATCATTTAGGAATAAAAACAGCACCCTCTAAATCTTTCATAGTTATCAAAATAAGAAAAGAGATTCGGATTTATTTAAAAATTTTAATTCAATTTTTTAGACGATATGGCAGATTGAGATTTTTTTCAGAGATATCAAACAATTGCTTCATATTAAAAAAATGCTGTAAAAATTCAAATATGGACGGCACTTATCACTATTCTTATTCTAAAATACCTGAAATCTATTGCAAAATACCCTTGGCACCTATCCAATTTAGTGGCTTTTATCCGATTGAATATTTTTGTCAAAATCAACTTGCAGCACTGGCTTGATAAACCTTTTGAAATACCGCAAAATTATTATCAGGGGGGCTTTTTTTAATCTATAAAAAAACTACTTAAGCGCTGTTTTATTAGGATTTTATATTTTACATTTTTTTATTTAGGACATTACTATTTGTTTTTATAGAAAACCCCTCTATATAATTAGGGATATAGTGCACGGGGTGTTCGTGCGGATGATAAAATAGGAAATTTAAATAATGAATGTTTTAGAAAAGATGATTTTACGAAAGTTTTCATTGATGCTAATGCAGGAATGTAATTAATTCAAAATATGTAAAAAACCCCACAATTCCAATTGTGGGGGTTTTGTTATCTCAATAATTTTAATCAAATTCCTACAACAATTCCAAATCCAATTGTTTTTTGTTTAAATCGGCACGAGTAAGCTTCACATTTACCTCGTCACCCAATTGGTAGGTATTTCCTGTGGCTTGTCCTACGATAGCATAATTCTTTTGGTCAAATATATAGTGATCATCGTGAATGTCTCGTAGTCTTACCAAGCCCTCTGCACGGCATTCAGGTAGTTCCACATAAATTCCCCATTCGGTAACTCCTGTGATGATTCCGCTGAACTCTTCGCCCACATGTTTGTCCATGAATTTAACTTGCATGTATTTAATGCTATCTCGCTCGGCATCGGCTGCCAATCTTTCGCGCTGACTGCAGTGTTCGCATTTTTCCTCGTACACCTCTTTTTCAGCCGATTTGCCACCGTCTAAGTAGCGTTGGAGTAGTCTATGTGCCATAACATCGGGATAACGGCGTATAGGCGATGTAAAATGCGAATAATATTCAAATGCCAATCCGTAGTGTCCAATGTTATCGGTTGAGTAAATCGCCTTGGACATAGATCGCATTGCAAGCGTTTCAATCATATTTTCTTCGCCTTTTCCTTTCACATCGTGCAAAAGTTGGTTGATAGATGCGGTGGTTTTTTTACGGTCTCCTAACTCCAATTTATACCCAAATTGATGAATAAATTGTTTTAAACTTGCTAATTTCTCCGGATCTGGATCATCGTGGATACGATAAACAAAGGTTCTATCCGTAGGTTTACCTCTTTTTAAGCTCACAAATTCAGATACTTTTCGATTGGCTAAAAGCATAAATTCCTCGATGAGCTTATTGGCATCTTTACTTTCTTTGAAATAAACACCAAGTGGATTTCCGTCTTCGTCTAAATTAAATTTAACCTCCAATCGGTCAAAACTAATCGCTCCGTTTTTAAGCCTTTCTTTTCTTAAAATCTTGGCTAATTTATCTAGAATTAAAATTTCTTCCTTCAATTCGCCCTCTCCACCTTCTATGATGGCTTGTGCATCTTCATACGCATATCGCTTGTCTGAATGCGTAACGGTGCGCCCAAACCAGCTTTTGATGATATTGGCGTTTTTATCCATTTCAAAAACAGCCGAAAATGTATATTTATCTTCGTTGGGTCTTAGCGAACAAGCGAAATTACTCAACACCTCTGGCAACATAGGCACCACGCGATCTACCAAATACACAGAAGTTCCTCGTTTATAAGCCTCTTCATCGAGCAAAGTGCCAGGTTTTACATAATACGAAACATCGGCAATGTGCACGCCCACTTCGTAATTTCCATTTTCAAGGATTCTGAACGAAAGTGCATCGTCAAAATCTTTGGCATCTTTTGGGTCTATGGTAAAGGTAGGCACATCACGCATGTCGCGTCTTTTGGCGATTTCTTCTGGTTTAATTTCGGTATCAAGGTTTTGTGCTTCGTCTTCCACTTCTTTAGGGAATGCAGCCGGCAAGCCATATTCTGCCAAAATGGAATGAATCTCCACATCGTGCACGCCTGGTTTTCCAAGCACACGCGTGATTTCGCCAAATGGCGAATCGGCATCTTCTGGCCAGCTCACCACATTACACACAACTTTGTCGCCGTTTTGTGCATGGTTTAAGTTTTCCTTTGGCACATAAATATCTACTGGCATCGATTTGCCTTCTACGATGACAAAACCATATTTTCTATCGCCTATGATTTCTAGCACGCCCACATATTGCATGCGATGTCGCTGAATCACTTTGGCAATGCTACCCTCTGGCTTTTTACCACGAGAAGTTTTGTGCAAAATAAGCTGAACCAAATCGCCTTGTAGAGCGTTTTTGGTTTGTCCTTTTGGGATATAGATATCGTCTTCCAGCCCTTCTACAATCACATAAGCAGCTCCAGATGAGGTAAAATCAATGGTACCCACAAGTATATTTTTCTCCATATTCAATTTGAATTTTCCTGGAGAAACTTCAAGTAAGCTATCATCTGCCACGAGGCGAGAAAGTGCCTTGATCAAATGTTGCTTTTCTTGCGCATTGGTGTACTGTAATGCAGAACCTAATTGCTTGTGATTGAGTGTCTTGTTTGGATATTTTAAATAGTATTGTAATACTTTTTTAGCCGTTTTTCTAAAACTATTATCTTGAGAATGATGATGTTTAGAGCGTTTATTTTTAGACATTTTGTATATTTTTTTAAAATGATATACTTTGTGTCTATCAATTATTGTGCTACATTGTTAATAAACTAAAAAAATATCAATGATTTAAAATTCAGTTTTGGATTAAGTTTTATCGGTGCAAGAATTGAATAGTATCTAAATTCAATCGAGATTTAAGATATTTATTAATTCTAATTTCATCGGCTTCATGAGGTACATTGTCTTTCCATAGAATAACGAATGTAGGCATAATGGTACGATTTTTAAAATTGGTATAATTAAAAGTAGCATAACCAAAATAATCTAGTTCAGGATACAAAGATTTTAATTCTTTAGAAATACTTTGGAATGGAATGGTATCGCTATTCAATCGATTGATTTGCATTTTTTGGTAATCTATGATACTATCTTTTTGGCTCACTTCTTTTTGGAGCGAGCTATAAATAGAGCTATATAGTTTTTCGCCCGTGTTATCTTGTTGTGTAAATCCTCCTTGGTGTACAAGGATTTGAGTATGCGATAGATGGTATTTGTTCTTTAAAATAGTATTCCAATTTTTAATTACTTCTTCGGGAATATTGGCCGAAATGGTAGAGATTGTAATGTAATTAATACTATCTTTTTTGCTTAAAATAGGATTATTAATATTGAAGAAAGTATTTTCGTAGGCTACGGCTACTTCGTTGTTTAAGAATTTCTGTACCTGAGATTTATATACCTCTTCTTTTACGATTCCGTAGAAAATAAATCCACTAGGCAACACTGTTAAAATAGCGATACTCACAATAATTAAATTCGTTTTTCTAGCTTTTTGTGCATTTTGGTATTGCACCAAAGGAAACTTGTTGAATTTAATGTAAACAAAAGTGGAAATTCCAATAAAAATTGAATTTATGACAAAAAGATAAAAAGCGTTTAGCGCAGCCATAAAACCTGTATAGTCTTTATAGCCAATGAGTTCATTTCCCATGGCTAAACCATAGCCCACGGTACACAAAGGTGGCATCAAAGCCGTAGCGATGGCAACGCCCGCAATCACATTGGAATTTTTGATTTTACTACTAAAGGCAGCAATTCCTGCCAAACCACCAAAAATACCAATCAACACATCTAGCGATGTGGGCTCAATACGCCCAGAAAGTTGCGGGTTGATTGTTGTGAGAGGAGCAATAGAAAAATAGAGAAATGATGTAAGAATTGAAATCACAACCATTACCCCAAAATTGGCAAATGATTTATTCAAAGTTTTAATATCATTTACAGCTACAGAATACCCAAGCCCAATAATTGGACCCATTAAAGGCGAAATAAGCATTGCCCCTATGACTACCGCTACCGAGTTGCTATTGAGCCCAATAGAGGCAATCATTACCGAGGCAACCAATACATAAGCTGCTAGGCCCTTAAAACTAATATTGCTTAAAACCTCTTCTCTCGTACGCTCTTTATCCACCTCGTTGCTCAGGTCGTAAATTTCACGTAAAAAATTAAATAATTTATCGCCGATGGATTCTACCTGATTCTCCTCTATACTTTTCTTTTTTTCTTCTTCTGCCATGTTTAAAACACTATAGTATCAAAGCGCAAAAATAAGTAATTGTGTTTAAATTTGATACTAAAAAAACTGAATTTGATGTATTTTTAATCCAATGCTCATTCCGAACTTTATTCGGAATCTCTACGCGTAATTTAAACCCTGAAACCAGTTCAGAGTGACAGGATGTATAAAATTGGAATTTGGTATATTTTTTAAGTCTGGATGGTCATTCTGAAGGATTATTCATACTTGTCTAATCTTTTCTTTAAAAAATCTATTTGTTCTTCTAAATTTTTTATCAACTTTTCATAAACTTCCTTATTCTCTATATGTAGATTCTGAATATAGCCATTCCCAAAGGAACCCTCGTGATTTTCTTGGTGATTGATTGTGAGTTTTTCGCTACCCAGTAAAGAAGAAATATCTGTTTCTAAGATATTTGCAATTTCAAAAAGTCTATCAATACTTAGTTTAGTTTCTTCATTTTCAATTCTTGCATAAGAGGCTTGGCTTATTTCCAATTCTTGTGCCATATATTCTTGCGAATAGCCCTTTTGTTCCCTGATTCTTCGGATATTAGCACTTACTTTATTCATAAAATGTATGTTTTTATTCAAAATGTGAATATAAATATACGATTATTTTTCCAATAAGATTTTTCAATTCTTGAATTTTGTAGAAAATTTTAACACAAAATAAATTAAAATGAAAAGAACTTTAATTATTCTATCTATGCTTGGAGGTGTTTTGTTACCAAGTAGTTGTGCTACTATTGTTAGTAAAAGCAATTATCCTTTAACTATCATTAGTGAGCCTAGCGATGCTACTGTTACAATTAAGGATAAAAAAGACACTGAGGTTTTCTCTGGAAGAACTCCAGCTACTGTACAATTGAATGCTTCTAGCGGATTTTTTGGTAAAGGTCGTTATCAAATAAAAATTGAAAAGAAAGGTTTTGATACTAAAGTTATTCCAGTAGAGGCTAAATTAGATGGTTGGTATTTCGGAAATATTTTGTTTGGTGGATTTATAGGAATGCTTATCGTTGATCCTGCTACGGGTGCTATGTATAAACTTGATAAGGAACCTATTGTGGTTAAATTAGAAAAAACAACTGCTGTCGTTAATTCTAAGGAGTTAAGGGTTTATAGTTTAAATCAAATTCCAAAAGAATGGCATCAACATCTCGTTAAAATTTCTGAATAAATAAAAAAAACCGTTTCTAAAATTTAGAAACGGTTTTTTTATTATTATTTCAACAAAAAGTTTAAACAAATCTCTAAAAACTCATCGGGTTTTTCGGCGTGCAGCCAGTGCCCTGCACCCTGAATATGTTTAATTTCGGCTTGCGGAAAGTATTTTTTAATCAGTATGGTGTCGGGATCGGTGATGTAGCTCGAGTTGCCCCCTCCCAAAAATAACACCTCTCCGTTAAAAATCTTGTCTGGCAAGTGATTGGTAATTAAATCATTGTAGTTTTCGGTGAGGCTTTTTAGATTAAATTTATAAGCATATTTACCCTCGTCGCAACGCTGTACACTTTTCATCAAAAACATTCGCACGGCGGGATCTTTGATGTAATCTTTTAGAAAATCTTCGGCATCGCCACGGTTTTCAACTTGCGAAAAATCTACGCTATTTAGTGCCTTCAAAATCGCTTGATGATGCGGTGTATAATCCTTTGGCGACATATCTGCCACGATTAATTTATCCACCATTTCGGGATATTTCATCGCAAATTCCATCACAGCTTTTCCGCCCAAAGAATGCCCTATAAAAGATGATTTTTCCACCTTGTGGGCTTGCATATAGTGGTACAAATCATCGGCCATGGCTTTGTGGCTCATTTCATCGATGTGAAAACTGCGTCCGTGGTTACGCGCATCTACCAAATGCGTTGTAAAATATTCGCCAAATTTTTTACCCAAAGTAGCCCAATTGTCGAGCATCCCAAAAAGCCCGTGAAGAATGATGAGGTGCTTGGGTTTATCGCCTATAATTTTGCTAAATAAAATTTGATTTTCCATTATTTTTCGGCGTTTAAATAAGCGGTTTCTATTTTTCTAAGATAGAGCTGAATGGTGTTTTCTAAGCCTAAATAAAGTGCCTCTGAAATCAATGCGTGCCCGATTGAAACTTCGGCAATGCTTGGGATTTCTCGGATAAAAAATTCAATATTATCTAAACTTAAATCATGTCCTGCATTTACTTTTAAGCCTGCTTCTTCGGCAAAGATAGCCGTAGCTTTGTACATTTCTGCTGCTCCTTCATCTTTATTGTCATAGTCTGTGGCATAAGCCTCGGTGTATAGCTCAATGCGATCGGTTCCTGTTTCGGCTGCCGAAGCGATGAGCTCTGGTCGTGGGTCCAAAAAAATTGAAGTTCTGATGCCTGCTGCTTTAAACTCTGCGATGGTTTTTTGTAAAAAGTCAAAATGCTTTTCGGTATCCCAGCCCGCGTTTGATGTGATGGCGTCTTCGGCATCGGGCACCAATGTTACTTGGTCAGGTTTCACTTTCAGCACCAATTCTTTAAATTCAGGAATTGGATTTCCTTCTATATTAAATTCAGTTTTTACTACTTTTTTTAAATCAAATACATCTTGGTAGGTAATGTGTCGCTGGTCGGGTCTTGGGTGAACAGTAATTCCTTGAGCACCAAATCTTTCACAATTTATGGCAGCTTCTACTACATTGGGTGTATTGCCACCGCGTGCATTACGAAGCGTAGCAATTTTATTGATATTTACACTTAGTTTTGTTTTCATGTGGATATTAGTTTATTTAATTTTAGATTTAAGGATATTTTTCTTTTAATCCAAATCGAAATAAGATAATTTTTTAAATTTATCGATACGATTTTGAATATCTAATTCGTTGATTTCTAATAATCTTTGAACCCCAAATTTCTCTACTATAAACGAAGCCAAAGCACTTCCATAAATCACGGCGCGTTTCATATTCTCGAAAGAAAAATCTAGAGTATCGGCTAAATATCCAGAAAATCCACCTGCAAAAGTATCACCTGCACCTGTGGGGTCAAAGACTTCTTCAAGTGGCAAAGCTGGTGCAAAAAACACCTCATCTCCACCAAAAAGTAGTGCACCATGCTCTCCTTTTTTGATGATTAGAAACTTAGGTCCCATAGTCAAAATCTTATTTGCTGCTTTTTTTAAGCTATATTCTTCGCTCATTTGTCGAGCCTCTTCATCGTTGATGCTTAGTACATCTACGCGTTTCATCACAGCCATCAATTCGTCCCAAGTGCGATCCATCCAGTAGTTCATAGTGTCCATTACGATGAAAGGTCTGTTGTTTAGTTGCTCAATGATTTCCATCTGCACTTTGGGATGCAGGTTCCCAAGCATTACGACTTCGGGATTTTTATAATTATCGGGTAATTCTGGCTTAAAGTTTTCTAGCACATTGAGATCTGTGCGTAGCGTATCTCTAAAATTCATATCCATGTGGTATTTCCCTACCCAAAAGAAAGTTTTTCCTTCTGGAATTCTTTTAATTCCATCTGTATTGCAGTGATTTTCTTTTAAAATATTTAAATATTCATCGGGGAAATCGTCGCCTATGACCGATACGATATTGGTTTGAGCTACAAGTTTTGAAGCCGCAAGCGAAATATAAGGAGCCGCTCCGCCCAAGATTTTTCCAGATTTTCCAAAAGGGGTTTCTATCTCATCAAAAGCTACGGTACCTACAGATAATAAACTCATTAAACTAAATTAAGCGATAAATTAGGTCGCAAATATAGTTTTTTTAATACTTTTAGCCATCAAAAAGCAGAGATTATTCACATGGGATTTAGTAATTTTGCCTCTCAATCTTAAAAATTAAAAAGTGTCGGCGTTGTACATTCATATTCCTTTTTGCAAGCAAAAATGTAATTATTGCAATTTTCATTTTTCCACTCTTTTAAAACAGAAAGAGCAAATGTTACAAGCCATAGCCCACGAAATGTTTTTGCGCCAAGCCGAAATCCAGTCGCCGCTGGAAAGCGTTTATTTTGGTGGCGGAACGCCTTCGATTTTAAATTTAGATGAAATCCATTTTTTATTTAATAAAATTAAATCACTTTTTGAGATAAAACCCGATGCCGAAATCACGCTTGAGGCTAATCCCGATGATTTAACACTTGAAAAAATACAAGCGCTTGTACAAACGCCAATTAATCGTTTAAGCATTGGCATTCAATCATTTTTTGATGCTGATTTACAATTTATGAATCGTGCACACAATGCCCACCAAGCCGAATCCTGCATTAAAAATGCCCAAAAATATGGTTTTGATAATTTAAGCATAGATTTGATTTATGGCACACCCACCACAAGCGATGCAATGTGGCAGGAAAATGTAAATAAAGCTATTTCACTTGGTGTTCCGCATATTTCTGCGTATGCACTCACGGTGGAGCCCAACACGGCATTGAATCATAAAATTCAAAAAGGGACTTTGCCCAATGTCGATGAACAAAAACAGCAGAGGCAATATCAGTTTATGATTGAAACTTTAAGCCAAAATGGCTACGAACAATACGAGATTTCTAATTTTGCCAAAGACCAAATGTATGCTAAGCACAATTCCAGCTACTGGCTTGGGAAGAAGTATGTGGGTATTGGCCCTTCTGCACATTCGTTTGATGGGAAATCGCGTGCTTGGAATGTGGCAAATAATTCAAAATATTTAGCCCAAATCTCTGAAAATAAACTTCCGCACGAAGTTGAAATTTTAAGCTCAAAAGATAGAATTAATGAGCTTACGATGATAGGTTTGCGTACGATTTTTGGTGTTGATTTAAATGTTTTAAAAACTGAATTTTCTACCGATTTATGGGAGGAATGGCAACGCCAAGCCGAAGTTTTTATTCAAGAAAAGAAACTGATTCAGCGGGAAAATAAAATTTTTCTGGCTCCAGAATATAGATTTTTTGCCGATGGTATCGCTTCTGAGTTGTTTATTCTGTAAATTTGCAGCATGAGCGACAATAGACCCATTGGCATTTTTGATTCGGGCGTGGGCGGACTCACCACTGCACGCGAGATAAAAAATCTGTTTCCCAACGAGAGCATTATCTATTTTGGAGATTCTAAACACTTGCCCTACGGGAATAAATCAAAGGAAGTAATCATTCAATATAGCAAGGATATTACCCAGTTTTTGATTGATCAAAACTGCAAGGTAATCATCGTGGCGTGTAATACAGCTTCGTCCAATGCTTTGAAGGAAATCCAAGAAGTGGCAAGCCAAAACAATGTGCCTGTGCTAGATGTAATTACGCCTGTGGCAGAAAAAGCTGCATACGGATTTTATCAAAAAATGGGTGTAATCGCGACTAAAGCCACAGTGAATTCTGGCGTGTACAAAAAGCGCATCAGAAAATTTAATAAGCATATCCAAGTGCAGGAATTAGCAACGCCACTTTTGGTGCCTGTGATAGAGGAAGATGTAATGCGTTCGGATATTTCTAAAGCTGTTTTGGCACATTATCTTTCAAATAAAAAATTAAAAGATATAGATTCCATCATTTTAGGTTGCACGCATTATCCGCTGATTGAGCGGGAGATAGAAAACTATTTCCAAGGAACGGTGAAAGTGATCGATTCTCCGCTGATTGTAGCACATACGCTCAAAGAGATTTTGACTAAAAAAGGTATCGAAAACGAAATCAATGCCCAAGGTGAATATAGATTTTATGTATCTGATATCACTAAAAACTTTCAAAAATTAGCCAAAAAATTCTTTGGAAACAACATCAGCCTTGAATTGAAATTGTTGCATTAAAAGGTTTATTAAATTTTAATATTTAGAAAATATAAAATCCCCGAATTACGGGGATTTTTTATGAGAAAAATGTATGAAAATCATTATTTTATCTATTTTCTAAAACTACAAAAGGGATAATCATCTCCTCCAAAGAAATGCCCCCGTGCTGGTAGGTGTTTTTATAATAATTTACAAAATGGTTGTAGTTTTTGGGGAACACAAGGAATTTATTATTGGTGGCAAAGATGTATTTTGAGGTTACATTTACCTTGGGCAAGTAGTATTCCTCGGGTTTTTCAACGGCAAAGACATCATTTTCATCATATTTCAAATGCTTGCCCAGCTTGTAGCGCAGGTTCACACTAGTTTCCTTGTCGCCTACCACTTGCGTTGGTTCTTTGACAAAGATTGTCCCGTGATCTGTGGTGAGCATTAGCCTAATGTCTTCTTGTGCTGCTAGTTTTATAAATTCCATCAGGTAGCTGTGTTTAAACCAGCTTTTGGTAATTTCGCGGTAGGTTTTATCATCGCGAATCATTTCGCTGATGACGCTATTGTCTGTTTTAGCGTGGGAGAGGATATCTATAAAGTTGTAAACGATTACGGTTAAATCGTGATTTTTTATTTTATTAAAATCATCTAAGACCTTTTTCTCAAAAGAGGAGTTTAGAATTTTGTAATACTTAGTGCGCAGGTTTTTCATTCCTAATCGGGCTAAGTTATCGGCTAGGAATAGGGGTTCAAAGTCGTTTTTATTGCCCTCTTCTGGGTCGTTTTTCCATTCCTTGGGGAATCTTTTTTCTATTTCAAGGGGAGGAGGCCTGCAAAGAGTGCATTTCGGGCATACTGGGTGGAGGAGGGCAAGATGCTGTAATACATTTTCTCGTCCAAATAGCTATAATACTGCTGAAAGAGTGGCTGAATCATTTTCCATTGGTCGTGCCGCAGGTTATCAATCACCAGCAGAATGCTCTTTTTGCCATCTTGCAAGTGCGGGCGCACATATTCCTTGATTAGGGTGTGGGAGAGGGTGGGGCGCTGCTCGCCGTGTAGCCAGCCGTAATAATTTTGCTCAATATATTTGCAGAATTGCCGATTGGCGTCCTCCTTTTGCTGATTGAGGATTTCAAGCATTTGGGCGTCTTCAATATTTTCTAGCATAATTTCCCAGTGCACGAGTTTTTTATAGACGCTCTCCCAGTCCTCAAAGTGGCGCGCGTTCATAATATCCATTGTAATTTCCCTGAAAGCCATTTGGTAATCAATCACGGCCTTTTCTGTGATGAGCTTGGAGCCTTCTAGGATTTTTTTTAGGCTTAAAAGAATTTGATTAGGATTTACGGGTTTTATTAGATAATCTGCAATGTGCGAGCCTATGGCTTCTTCCATGATGTGCTCTTCCTCGTTTTTGGTAACCATAATGATGGGCAGATTAGGCATTATCTCCTTGATTTTCTGAATTGCCTCCAGCCCAGAAATTCCAGGCATATTCTCATCAAGCAATAGGGCGCTGAAGTTTTCCTCTTTGAGCAATTCTATGGCATCAGTTGCATTGTTAATTTTGGTAGTTTGGTAGCCTTTTTTCTCTAAAAACAGCGTGTGAGATTTTAATAATTCTATTTCATCATCTACCCAGAGTATTTTTATAGCCATTTTGTTATATATTTGTATTTTAAAATAATAAAAATCATTTTTTTTGAAAAAAAGTAATAAACTTAAAATTTTCAACGACCCAATTTATGGATTTATTTCCATACCCTACGAAATTATTTTTGATCTCATAGAGCATAAATACTTTCAGCGCCTGCGCCGTATCAAGCAAACGGGGCTTAGCTACTTTGTGTACCCCGGCTGCAATCACACCCGTTTTCTGCACGCTATGGGCTGCCTGCAACTTATGCAGCGCGCCATTGAAACTTTAAGGATTAAAAATGTAAAGATAAGCCAAGAAGAGGAAAAAGCAGTATACATTGCCATACTTTTGCACGATGTGGGGCACGGGCCATTCTCGCACGCACTGGAATCCACCATTGTAGACGGGGTGCACCACGAGGACATCTCACTGATTCTGATGCAGAAACTTAACCAAGAATTTGCAGGCGAATTGGATTTAGCCATACAGATATTTAAAAAAGAATATCCACGGAAATTTTTGTCTCAGCTCATCGCCAGTCAGCTCGATATCGACCGATTGGATTATTTAAAGCGAGACAGCTTCTTCTCGGGCGTGGAGGAGGGCAACATTAATTCCAACAGAATCATCTCTATGATGAATGTGTATAATGATGAATTGGTGATTGATACAAAGGGAATTTACTCCGTGGAAAAGTTTTTGATTTCCAGAATGTTTATGTACTGGCAAGTGTACCTGCATAAGACCTCGCTCGCTGCGGAGACCTACCTGATTCAAGCCCTGCGCCGTGCCAAGGAGCTCACTCTGCAAGGCGAAAATTTGCCGTGTAGTGCGGGAGTTAAGTATTTTTTAAACCGAAAAAAATCTGAAATCTTTACCGAGGAGGATTTGAAACAATTCACCACCCTTGATGATACCGATATTATGGCATCGCTCAAGCTCTGGCAGCAGTGCCCAGATTTGATTTTAAAAACCCTTTCTACATCAATCGTAGAACGCCGTTTGCCAAAAGCCGTTATCCGAAACGAGAAAATCTCTGAGGATGAAATCGCGCGCCGCCGCGCTAAGTGCAATGAGCTGATGGGAATGGATTGTGCAGACTACTTTGTGCATATCACGCATATGAATGTAACCCCCTACGATGCTGAAAAACACCCGATTTTGCTCTACAATAAGAATGGTAGCTGTGTGGATATAGCGCGCTCCGAAAAGCAGATTCTCACCAAGCCTCTTTATGACAAAACGGACAAGTATCACCTCTGCTACTGGAATGTGGATAAGTTTAAAAAATTGATGAGGTAGGCTTCAATTTAAATTAAAAATGGCTACAACAAGGCAAAAAATAGCATTGCTTTTAAAAAAAACACCGAATTGCAACTAATTTTTGAGCCGCGATGTGATACATTAATAATTAATTTTTTACTTTTGCCCTTATGGAGTTTAAAGCTGGACAAATAGCCAAATTTATACACGGCAAAATCGTGGGAAATCCCGAGCGCGAGGTCTCACGCTTTGCCAATATTGATACGGCGGGCGAGAAAGACCTTAGCTTTCTGGGAAATCCCAAATATGCACATTTTCTGAAAGAATCCAAGGCAGGTGTAATCATTATCTCTCAAAATTTTGAATTTGAGGAAGATGAAAACAAAACATTCATCATCGTGCCAGAAGCCTACGAGGCAATCACCCAGCTACTCACCATTTACGACCAGTATAGAAACGCCAAATCAGGCAGAGAAAATCCCCATTTTATAGATGATTCAGCAAGCATAGGCGAAAATGAATACATAGGCGCCTTTGCCTACATTGGCAAAAATGCCTACATTGGCAAAAATGTGAAAATCTACCCGCACGCTTATGTGGGCGATAATGTGAGCATAGGCGACAATACCATCATCAATTCGGGGGTGAAAATCTACCACGAGTGCCAAATCGGAGCCAATTGCATCATTCACGCAGGAAGCATTATCGGTAGCGATGGATTTGGTTTTAAGCCGAATGAAAAGGGAGAGTTCATCAAAGTGCCACAAATCGGAAATGTGATAATTGAGGATTGTGTGGAAATCGGTGCTTGTTGCACCATAGACCGCGGCACGATGGGCGCTACCATTATAAGAAAAGGCACGAAGCTAGATAATCAAATTCAGGTGGCTCACAATGTGGAAATTGGCGAGCATAATGTAATCGCCTCACAAACAGGCATCGCAGGCTCTACCAAAATTGGAAATCATAATATGATTGGCGGGCAAGTAGGCATCGTGGGGCATATTAAAATCGGAAACCAAAACCAAATTCAGGCGCAAAGTGGCGTGAATAGAACGGTGAAAGATGGCGAAAAATTATACGGCTCACCAGCGATTGATGCACAGCAGTTTAGAAAATCATATGTGTACTTCAAGAAACTGAATCAAATCGTAGAAAAAATTAATCATTTAGAAAAAAAATAACATTAAGGAGAAATCGTCTTATGGCAGAAAATCAAAAAACCTTAGCATCAGAAGCAGTACTAGATGGCGTAGGATTACACACAGGCAAAAGTGTGACAATGAAGCTGAAACCCGCAGAGCCTAACACAGGTTTTGTATTCGTAAGGACAGATTTAGAAGGCAATCCAAGCATTGAGGCAGATGCCAATTATGTTACCTTTACCGAGCGAGGAACGATTTTAGAGAAAAAAGGCGTAAAAATCCATACCACAGAGCATATCTTAGCCGCCCTCACGGGAATGGATTTAGACAATGCAATCATAGAGCTAAACAATGCCGAGCCCCCTATTATGGACGGCTCCGCCCAAATCTTTGTAGAAGCCATTGAAAAAGCAGGAATCCAAGAGCAAGATGTGCCGAGAGAATATTATGAAATTAAGGAAATTGTAACCTACTCAGACCCCGAAACAGGCTCTGAGATTACAGCCATTCCTGCCGATAAATTTGAAATCACAACGATGGTGGATTTTGGTACCAAAGTCTTAGGCACCCAAAACGCTACCTTGAAGGATATTTCTAATTTTAAAACTGAAATTGCCAATGCACGCACATTCAGCTTTTTGCACGAATTAGAGCAGCTCCTACACGCGGGGCTCATCAAGGGGGGCGATATTAATAACGCCATTGTGTATGTGGACAAGGAAATCACTCCAGAGACCGAAGAAAAGTTGAAAGAAGCCTTTAACCAAGAAAGCGTTTCCATTAAACCAAATGGCATTTTAGACAATCTTACGCTCCACTATCCAAACGAGGCCGCACGCCATAAGCTGCTAGATGTCATCGGGGATTTGACACTCATCGGGAAGAAAATCAAGGGTAAAATCATCGCTACCAAGCCAGGGCATTTGATTAATACGCAATTTGCCAAAAAACTAAGCAAGCAAATCAAGCTCGAGCAGCGCAGAAATATGCCTGAAATTAATTTAAGCGCTCAGCCTGTGTATGACATCAATCAAATCATGGAATTGTTGCCACACCGCCCGCCCTTTTTGTTGGTAGATAAAATTATGTCCATTGATGAAAAAACTGTCATCGGCGTTAAGAATGTGAGTATGAACGAGCCTTACTTCGTGGGGCATTTCCCAGAGGAGCCCGTGATGCCAGGGGTGTTGCAGGTAGAGGCAATGGCGCAGGCAGGTGGCATTTTGTTTTTAAGCAATGTCCCAGACCCTAAGTCCTATTCCACTTATTTTATGAAGATAGATAAGGTAAAGTTTAAGAAAAAAGTGGTGCCAGGCGATGTCTTAATCATTAAATGTGAATTAACTCAGCCCATTCGCCGAGGCATCGTGAGTATGCAAGGCACAGGCTACACCAATGGCGAAATTGCGGTGGAAGCTGAAATGATGGCAAGATTAATTAAGAATAAAGAATAATAAAATGAATCAACCACTCGCATATATTCACCCAGATGCCTTGATTGCAGAGAATGTAGTAGTAGAGCCGTTTTCTACCATTTCAAAAGATGTTAGCATAGGCGAAGGCACATGGATAGGCCCCAATGTTACCATAATGCAAGGGGCGAGGATAGGCAAAAATTGCAAAATATTCCCAGGGGCAGTAATCTCTGCCGCACCACAAGACCTGAAATACAAGGGCGAAAAAACAACGGTGGAAATTGGCGATAATACCGTGATTAGAGAATGCGTTACGATAAATAAAGGCACCTCCGACCGTATGAAAACCGTGGTGGGCAATAATTGCCTCATTATGGCATATTCCCACATTGCGCACGATTGCATTGTGGGCAATAATTGCATCTTCTCCAACAATACCACCCTGGCAGGGCATGTTACCGTGGGCGAATATGTTACCATGGCAGGCATGACGGCCGTGCACCAATTCTGCCACATAGGCAAGCACGCCTTCGTTACCGGCGGTTCCCTCGTGCGAAAAGATGTACCCCCCTATGTGAAAGCCGCCAGAGAGCCTCTCTCCTATATGGGCATAAACTCCGTGGGGCTTAGAAGAAGAAATTTTAGCTCAGAGAAAATCAGAGAGATTCAGAACATTTATAGAATCCTTTACCAGAAAAAATACAACATCACCCAAGCGCTAAGCATCATCGAAGCCGAAATGGAGGCCACCCCCGAGCGCGATGAAATCCTATCCTTTATCCGAGAATCCCAGCGAGGAATTATGAAAGGATACAACCCTAATACCATTTAAAAACTTAAATTAAATAGCATATGGCAACAACATCAGATATCAGAAAAGGAATGTGTATCGAATGGAATAACGATACCTACAAAATCATTGAATTCCTACATGTAAAACCAGGCAAAGGCCCAGCCTTCGTGCGCACCAAGCTCAAAAGTGTAACCAATGGAAAAGTGCTAGACAACACATTCTCCGCAGGGCATAAAATAGATGAAGTGCGCGTAGAAACTAGAAAATACCAATACCTTTACGATGATGAAAACGGGTTCCACTTTATGAACAATGATGATTTCACACAAGTGTACCTAAGCAAGGATATGATTGAAAACCCAGAGTTTATGAAAAACGGAGAGGAGGTAACCATCATCTTCCGTGCCGACGATGAAACGCCACTCTCTGCCGAGCTTCCAGCCACCGTAATTATGGAAATCACTCATACAGAGCCAGGCGTAAAAGGTGATACAGCAACCAATGCCACCAAGCCCGCCACCACAGAAACTGGTGCAGAAATCCGCGTACCGCTCTTTATCCAAGAGGGCGACAAAGTGAAAATCAGCACAGAAGATGGCTCTTACCAAGAACGTATTAAAGAATAATTAATCATATTTAGATTCAAAGAAGAACAGCGCAATTTTGCGCTGTTTTTTTGTGGATGAAATTTGAATAAAATACAAAGCAAATTATTCTACCCCAAAAAAAACTAAAAATTCATATTTTTGTGATTTAAACTTATAAAAACCTAAAAAATGAAACCAGCCTTAGCCAAAGGAACCAGAGATTTTATGCCGCAGGAGGTGCAACGCAGGCAATACATTATTCAGAAATTACAAAAGAATTTCCAATTGTATGGTTTTGCACCTATCGAGACACCTGCTTTTGAAAACCTCTCAACACTCACAGGAAAATATGGAGAAGAAGGAGATCGCTTGATTTTTAAAATTCTAAAATCAGGAGATTTTTTACAAAAATTAAAACCAGAAGACTTATCGGCAAATCCTAGCACCGTGGCTCCCAAAATCTCGGATAAAGCACTGCGTTATGATTTAACGGTGCCCTTTGCCCGTTTTGTGGTGCAGCACCAGAACGAGCTCAACTTCCCATTCAAGCGTTACCAAATTCAGCCTGTGTGGCGTGCCGATCGTCCGCAAAAAGGGCGTTTCAGAGAATTTTATCAGTGCGATGCCGATGTAGTAGGTAGCGAGTCGCTGTGGCAAGAAGTGGAACTCATCCAGTTGTATGATGCAGGATTTTCGGATTTAGGATTGGGGGTAGAAATCCACCTAAACAACCGAAAGATTTTAAGTGGACTGGCAGAAGTGGCGAATATTTCTGCTCAGCTAATTGATTTCACCGTGGCGCTGGATAAATTAGATAAAATCGGAAAAGTTGCCGTGCAGGAGGAAATGTTAAGCAAAGGAATCTCGCAAGAAGCCCTTGAAATACTCTCGCCGATATTTGATATTACGGGCGATTTCTCGGCACAATTGGAGCAATTAAAGCCAATCCTTGCCCCGTCTGAAATTGGACTTAAAGGAATAGAGGAGTTGCAATTCATCAATGAGCAAATCCAAGCCTTAGGGCTTAAAAAATCCTCTCTAATCCTGAATTTAACCCTTGCCCGAGGGCTTGATTATTATACAGGCGCCATCTTAGAAGTGAAGGCCAAAGGCGTGGAAATGGGCTCCATCGGTGGCGGTGGAAGGTATAACGACCTCACGGGCATTTTTGGACTAAAAAATATGCCAGGCGTGGGCATTTCGTTCGGGTTGGATAGGATTTATTTAGTGCTAGAAGAATTAAATCTGTTTCCAAATTTCGCCACCCAGAATCAAAAGATACTCTTTGCCAACTTTGGTGAAAAAGAGGCACTTGCCGCAATGAGTGTGGTGCAAAAGTTAAGAGCCCAAGGCATTTGTGCAGAGCTATATCCCGAGTCCGCCAAGATGAAAAAACAATTTTCCTATGCCGATAGGGGGGCATTTACGCATGTAGCCATCATTGGCACACAGGAAATGCAGGAGGGCAAGCTTGCGCTTAAAGATTTAAAAACAGGAGAGCAGGAAAGCCTTTCGCAGGAGGAATTTCTTGAGAGATTTAAGGCTTAAACCTTGATTGAAAATGATGAATTTCAGGCCTTTTCCCCCAAGGGGGAAAAGGCTTTTAGGCTATAAAAAAAGAGAACTTTTAGCGGCTTAACAAACTTTAACGGCAATTGTGGAATATTATTTGTTAAAGTATCAATGATTTTTACCAAATTTGGTACCACCCAAAAAAAGAGTGCAAAATAATGGCGATACAAGAAAATAATATGCAAGAGATAGCTGAATTAGTTCAGGCACAGTCCGTTAAATTCAGTGCGCTCTCCAAAGAGCTTAAAAAAGTAATTTACGGACAAGATAGAATGGTAGAAAGCCTTTTGATTGGGCTGCTCTGCAACGGGCACATCTTGCTCGAGGGCGTGCCTGGTTTGGCTAAAACTTTAGCCATTAAAACCCTATCAGATGCGGTACACGGTGCTTTTTCAAGAATTCAATTTACGCCCGATTTATTGCCAGCAGATGTTGTGGGAACCTTGATTTATAATGCCAAAGAAAATGATTTTGCCATCAAAAAGGGTCCTATTTTTGCCAATTTTGTTTTGGCCGATGAGATTAACCGAGCGCCCGCCAAGGTGCAATCTGCGCTGCTTGAGGCAATGCAGGAAAGGCAAGTTACCATTGGCGATGAAACCTTTAGGCTAGAAGAACCATTCTTGGTACTTGCCACTCAAAACCCTGTGGAGCAGGAGGGTACTTACCCTTTGCCCGAGGCGCAAATGGACCGTTTTATGCTCAAAACCATCATCACCTATCCTGATTATGAATCTGAGCGCCAAATTATGCGCCATAATATCAATAATACTTTTCCCAAGATTCAGCCTATGATGGAAAAATATGAATTGCTCCAAGCGCGTGATGCCGTTCAAAAAATTTATATGGACGAGAAGATTGAGCAATATATTTTGGACATAGCCGCCTGTTCGCGCTATCCGCAAGATTTTCAATTACCTGAATTAAAGGATTATATCCAATTCGGAACCTCGCCGCGTGGTAGTATCAACATGGCAAAAGCCGCTCGCGCCCATGCATTCTTAAAAGGTAGAGCCTATGTAGTGCCAGAAGATGTGCGTGCCGTGGTGAAAGATGTTTTGCGCCACCGCATTGGAATTACCTACGAGGCTGAGGCTGAAAGTATTAACGCTGATATGATTATAGATAAAATTGTAAATAAAATTCCGTTGCCTTAAATTTTAAACCCTAAAAACTCGCGTGGACGCCAAGGAATTAATTAAAAAAGTTCGTAGAATAGAAATTAAATCTAGGAGAGCCAGCAATCACTTGTTTATGGGCGAGTATCACAGCTCGTTCAAGGGGCGAGGTATGATTTTTTCGGAGGTGCGTCCGTATCAATTTGGCGATGATGTTCGCAACATCGATTGGAACAAAACGGCACATTTCAACGAGCCGTATGTAAAGATTTTTGAGGAAGAAAGAGAACTTTCCTTGATGCTTGTGGTAGACATCAGTGGCTCCAATCAGTTTGGGACACGCAAGCAATCCAAGAAAGATACCATGGCTGAAATTTGTGCAACTTTGGCATTTTCGGCACTTTCAAACAACGATAAAGTAGGGCTTTTGCTCTTTAGCGATGAGGTAGAATTATACTATCCGCCCAAAAAAGGGAAGCACAATGTGCTGAAAATCATCCGAGCCTTGGTAGAATACGAGCCTAAAAGCACTAAAACCAATATTTGCAACGCGTTGGATTTTTTAATTAAAACCCAAAAGCGAAAATCTTTGGTATTTTTAATTTCAGATTTTAACGATGATTGTTACCAAAAGAGCATTCAAGTTTTAGCCAAAAAACATGAATTAACGGGAATTCGCGTCTACGACGAGAAAGAAGAAGAACTTCCCGACATTGGCTGGGTGCACATGCACGATATAGAAACGGGTGGCGAGAAATTTGTAAATACTTCCTCTAAAAAAGTGCGGCGTAAGTATGCTGAAAATGCCCAAAAACACCGAAATCAGTTTTTTTCAAGTCTGAAAAATGCAGGCGCAGGAGTGGTGGAAATCGCAACGGACGCTGATTATAATCGAGCGTTGCTTAATTATTTTAGAAGCCATAAGAATAGATAAATATATGAAAGTTAAATTTTTAAAAATATTCATTTGGCTTTTTGCGCTCCCAGCGTGGGGGCAAATCTACACCCGTTTGTCGCCAGATAGGATTTTAATCGGAGATACAGCGAGCTTGCAAATCGAGTTCATTGTAGCCGAAAATGCAAAGGTGGAGCCGCCGCAGCTTGGAGATTCACTTGGGAAATATTTAGAAATAGTTCATAAAAAAATTGATTCCACACGAGAGGGAAATCGGAAAAAATTTAAGCAAATTATCACCCTCACAGGCTTTGAAGAAGGCAAATTTCTGGTTAAATCCTTGCCCTATGTGATAAATGGCAAAATGCAACTTTCAGATGCCCGAGAGCTCACCGTGGAAATGCCTGCTATTGATACCGTTTTGCAAAAAATATACCCTATAAAACCCATTATGCCAGAGCATCTATCGTGGTGGGAGCGCGCTAGGAAATACCTTTGGCAGATGCTTGCAATAGGCGTTGCGCTCTTGGTGTTTTTAGTCTTAGGAGTTTTGTATTTCAGGAAGTTAAGGGCTAATCGTTACATCAGCGAGCCATTATTGCCCCCTTATGAAGAGGCTTTGCAGAATTTAAAGAAATTAGATGATTTAAAGTTGCTAGACGCACAGGAATTTAATAAATATTATACGGATTTGAGTTTCATCGTGCGCCGATATTTTTCGCGCCGGTATGAGTTTCCTGCACTTGCGCTGCTAAGTGAGGATTTGCCTCATTATATGAGGGATAAAGCCTTTTTAAATGAAGAGGAAAGCACAGAATTGTATAATTTCCTAACAGATGCCGACCGCGTAAAGTATGCCAAAGAGATATTAAGCCCTGAGAAAAATATATTTTATAGAAATTGGGCAGAAAAAATGATTGAAAAAACAAAACCCTTGGTTGAGGAGAAAAACGACCATAGCTGAAAATGAGCCATATAGAATTTGTAAATCCTTGGTTTTTAATTTTTTTAGTCCTTTTGCCACTATTGTTGCTAGGGCGTAAATTTTATGGCAAAAAACAAAATCAAGCCTTGCAGATGCCAAGTTTATCGGCATTTAGCTCGGCAGAACCTTGGTATAAATGGGTGCCGCCCGCGCTTTATGCCTTGCGCCTTTTGGCTATAAGTCTGCTTATTGTGGCGCTGGCTCGCCCGCGCAAGGTGGAAATTGGCACGCATGTGCGCGCTGATGAGGGGGTAGATATTATGTTGGTGGTAGATGTTTCGCTTAGTATGCTTGCGCGAGATTTAAAACCAACGCGTCTAGACGCGCTGAAATCCGTGGCAGAAGATTTTGTAAAAAAACGCCCAACGGATAGGATTGGCATTGTGATTTACTCAGGGAGCGCCATCAATATTGTGCCTCTCACCACGGATAAATCAGTGCTAGTGCAGGCTGTGAGAAATTTGGATAGCAATGAGCATCTCGTTCGCGGTACGGCCATAGGCGTGGGCTTGGCCACAGCGGTGAATCATTTAGAGCATTCAAGGGCTAAGAGCAAGGTGGTTTTGCTCATTACAGATGGCTTTGAAGATGCAGATTTTTACGATTCCGAGGCGGTGTACATCAGCCCACAAGATGCCTCAAAGATTGCCCGCGAAAAGCAAATTAAGGTCTACACCATCGGAATCGGAACCTCGGGCTATGTGCTGCCACCCATCGGGGCGGAAAATATTCCTCAAAATAAATTAAAATTAGATGAAAATCTGCTCAAATACATTGCTAATGATACCAAGGGCTTATATTTTAGAGCTACTGATAATGAGCGCTTAAAGGCTATTTATGAAGAAATAAATCAATTAGAAAAGTCAAAAATTAGTGAAACGAAATACTACGACTACACTGAGTATTACCGCACTTTCGTAGTGTGGGCATTTATTTTGCTATGCATAGAAATCATAAGCAGAACATTAATCTTTAAACAATTAACGGAATGATTTTCAGTACCCCAGAATACGGCATACTCTTCATTGCCTTAGCCCTAGCCAGTTACTTGCTTTGGCGCTTGTGGCGGTGGCGCAAACAGGCCTTGCGTGCCTTTGCCGATGAACATATGATTCCGCAATTATTCAGAGGAGGGAGGGGTAAGTG
This sequence comes from Ornithobacterium rhinotracheale, assembly GCF_004088395.1. Lineage (NCBI taxonomy): Bacteria > Pseudomonadati > Bacteroidota > Flavobacteriia > Flavobacteriales > Weeksellaceae > Ornithobacterium > Ornithobacterium rhinotracheale. The sequence goes on from NZ_CP035107.1 coordinate 35,075, forward strand.
TTTAAAATTTAGGAGTGTATGCTTGCTTTTAGCCCTGTTTTTTATGATAATTGCCTTGATGGCACCACAGTGGGGCGAGGAGGAGCAGAAGCTAAAACGCGAAGGCTTAGATATTGTCTTCGCCCTTGATTTATCCAATAGTATGAATGCCGAAGATATCGCACCTTCTAGAATTGATAAGGCTAAAAAATTTATAAACAGCTTTTTATCTCAGCTTGGGGGCGACCGCGTGGGGCTTGTCATTTTTGCAGGTGAGGCCTATGCCGTATCGCCTCTCACCACGGATTACACCTCGCTCCACTCCTCGGTTTCGGCTTTGGAGACAGATTTAATTTGGAACCAAGGGACTAATTTATCCGCCGCGATAGATAAATCATTGCAAATTTTAGGTAAAAACCCAGAGACTTCCAAAGCCATTATCCTAATTTCCGATGGCGAAGACCACGAAGAAGGCATTTCTCAGGCGATTAAAAAAGCCAAAGCACAGCATACACAGATTTTCACAATGGGGATTGGAGGCGAGAGCCCCGTGCCGATTCCTATGTATGATTCTTACGGTGCGATGGAATACAAGCTTGATGATGAGGGCAATACCGTTTTGTCGCGATTTGAGGGCGAGGAGCTGCGCAAGATTGCCGAAAAATCCAATGGGGCGTATATCAAAATAGGCGCTGTCAATCAATCTGTTAAAGAGCTGAAAGATGCGTTAAGCAACTTAGATAAAAAATCCTTGGCAGAGGTATCCAGCAGGAATAAAAAGCAACAATTTCAGTACTTTGTAGCCCTAGCGCTTTTGTTTTTATTTATATATACTTTAACACCCATTGAGTTGAAAAAAGACTAATTTTGTGCTTGTAAGAATGAAGATATTTGCTCCCATAGTGCTGAAAAAATTACTGTTTTTTAGCCTTTTAATTTGTCTGCATTTTTCTTTTGCGCAGACTTTACAAGAGAGAGAAGCCATCGCCGAGGGTAATATATTTTACGAGAACGAAGATTATAAATCAGCAATTGTGGAATATTCTAAGGCGTTGATTTATAGTGCTAATAATGTAAAGGCTAATTTTAATTTAGGCAATGCTTATTACCAAACGAAGCAGTATCAAAAGGCTGAAACACACTACCAAAAGGCCGCAGAATATAGCGCCAGCGCCAAGGAAAAAGCAGATTCCTACCATAATTTGGGCAATAGCCAAATGCAACAAAAAAATTATGCCCAAGCCATAAAATCATACAAAAAAGCCCTATCAATTGCCCCCAAGGCAGATGCTACAAGGTATAATCTTGCCCTTGCGCTTAGGCTGAAAAATCAAAATAAAGAGAAGTCGCCAAAACACTCGATAAAGCCCTCAGAATTTGCCAAAAAAATGAAGGCACAAGCCAGTGCGCTGGCTGAAAAAGGTTTGTTTAATGATGCGCTGCAATTGATGCAAAAGGCACTGGCAAAGGATTCCACCGTGAAACATTTTGAAAATTATATCGAAAAATTGCAAGAAATCACTATATTGGACAACTTAAAGTAAAACGCCGCTATGAAAAAAATACTCAGTGCCCTCATCTTTTTATCATTCATTTGGAGCTATGCCCAAACGAGCGAGGAGTATTTCATCTCATCGGCCAATCTTTTTTTGCAAAACAGAAATGCCGAGGCGCTGAGCCGTGTGAATGAGGCGTTAAGCAAATTTCCAAACAGCAAAAAGCTCCAAGCCTTAAAACAAAAATTAGAACAGCAACAAAAGGAAAATAAAGAGCAGCAGCAAAACGCTGATAAGAATAAAGAGCAAAAAGAAAATCAATCAAAGGATAAAGACAACCCGCGGGGCGAAAGTGATAAAGCCCAAGGCAATGACCCAAAAGATGAAAACCAGCAGCCCCAAGGAAGTCCGCAAGATTTTTTAGAAAAAGAAAGACAAGCCAATCGCCTGAAAGCGCTACAAGAGCAGGAGAAAAGGATTAAAAGAAGAATGATGATGGGGCAAAGTAGAGCAAGCGCAGGCAGAAAGGCCAAAGACTGGTAGAGAATTATTATGAGAATAGAAAAATATCTCTTAACGCTATTTGCCTTGCTAGGCTGTTTTGGCTATGGGCAGTATGCATTCACCGTGGTGCCCAGCAAGGAGCGTGTGCAGGTGGGAGAAGATTTTGAGCTAAATTTTATCGTAACGCTGGGAGATAATGCCGATATGGGAAGCATAAAATACCCTTCGTTCAATGGCTTAAAAATGATAGGTCGCCGACAAGGACAACAAATTAACATTATCAACGGAGAAAAAACAATTCAGTATATCGAGACTATTCTTTTGCGAGCCGAGAAAAAAGGTAAAATCAAAATAGGTCGTGCTTCGATAAAGATCAATCATCGTCTTTATGAAACCTCTTCCGTGCAAATTATGGTCACCGATGCTCCGCGTGTGGCACAACGAAATAATTACGACAATCAATTAGTGTTTTTGGATTTAGATTTATCTCAACACTCCGTTTTCCCCAACGAGCCTATTTATGCTACGCTTAAGCTCTATGCCAAATCTTTTGAGGCTCTGCGTAGGCGATCAGATGTAGGAGCTCCTATCTTGGATAACTTTGAAGTAAAGCAAATCCACACCCCAAATAGCGATTACCGAGACATTAAGCAGGAGGTGTATAATAACCAAACTTATGTCTCCGAGGTAGTGGGAAAATACATACTCCTCCCGCAAAAAACAGGAAATTTAGACATCAGCCCTTTTCTAATTCAGGTAGCCATTCCCATTGATTTTTTTGACGAAAAAATTGTGGAATTATACTCTCCAGAAAAAAGCATAGAAGTAAAAAGTTTACCCGCCAATGCGCCTAAAACCTTTAACGGAGCGGTGGGAAGTTTTGCTTTGAAAACTTATGTGCAAAAAAAGTATTTAAGACAAAATAAAGCCTTTGAAATCGAGGTAGAGCTTGAGGGCGAAGGAAGTTTTTCTACCATAAATCTTCCAAAACTTAAACTAAACAAAGAACTAGAAGTATACCCACCACGCCGTAGAGAGGCATTTAAGCCACTTAACGGCACCGAAAAAGGAAAAATAGTGGATAGCTATGTCGTGGTGCCACAATACGGAGGAACTTATGATATTCCATCGGTGGAGTTTACTTATTTTGATTTAGATAAAAAGAAATATGTTACCTTGCATTCCAATGCAGAGCAGGTGCAGGTAGAGGGAGAACCCAATGAAAATATAAATTTGGAGGATTCTCTGGCTATGGCAGTGCCTGTGGATAGTATCGCAACATTGGATACGCCACGAGAGACAATGCGAAGCAATTCACCAAGACTTGAGCAATCGTCTCAAAATTCGTTAGAGGACGCTGCTCACGAAGTAGAAAATAAGGAAGCTGCCAGCTGGTGGCCATGGGCTGTGGGTTTAGGTTCTATAATCTTAATAATACCATTGTTCTTCTTATTCTTTAGAAAGAAAAAAGAAATAGAGCAAGAAGAGAAACCAATCATCACGGCAAAAGATATTAAAAACGATTGGAACAATGTAACGGCAAATCACACGGGTGAGGAGTTTTACCGTGAGACTGAACGCATTTTGCAAGAAATAGTTCAGCTGTATAGTCAAGACCCAAGTACTAAGTCTGAAGACGAAGCGATAGCCATTTTAAAAATGCATAAAAACGACGATTTTGCTATGGCTTGGCAAGCCCTACATCAAAAAGTGCAAATGGCACAATACGCTGGAATCAACGAAGAACACCAACGCGAAATTGCGGAGGCATGTAGTGATTTAATCAAAAATATATAAAAATCGAATTTTGTATGAAAAAGAAATATGTAGCACTCATTTTTTTAATCTTCTTTTTAGCCGCATTAATCTTCAATATTGTGTTGTATAATACGCAGTTTGGATTTTTCTCGGCAGAGAATCTTTCTGCCATCATTGGCGGAGGTGCTAGCATCTGCGGCTTTATTTTGAGTTTAGCGATGTTGAGGTTTTATCAGATTAAAGACAAATTAGATAATTAACCTGAGTTCGATTAATAAAACATAGCTAATTGATTAGTTTTCAGAGATTCATATTTTAATGATGGTTTTTTAGGAAGAAAGTGATAGGCAATAATCCCTGCCACTAAGTTGGTCATAAAATTTCCTATTGAACGATGTCTGGAGTGCTCAATTTGGCAAATGTTTTTTAGCTCGTCATTCACCGTCTCTATGATGGAGCGTTTTCTAAGCAAAATTTTGTCAGACATAGTCATAAGAGAGTTTTTCATGTTGTTTCGGATGTTGGTAATCAGTTGAATACCATCCACAAAGAGTAATTGATTCAACTTTTCGGAGATGTAACCTTTGTCCCCAAACAGTTTACCAAAAATTTGCTTCAAAAAACCTTCATTTTTCAGTGGTTCTCTATCGTCTACATTCGCCTGCGTTACGCAAAAACTCAATATCTCGCCTTTATCATTAATGACCAAATGGAGTTTAAATCCATGAAACCAACCCATAGTAGATTTCCCCGTTGTAGCTAGGTCTTTGAATACTTTGTTGCGTTTAATTCTTTTGTTTCCACATACTCTTATTGGCGTACTATCCACAAAAGAAATCCCTGTGCAACTTCCTAAAGCACAGGTTTTTGCAAACATGGTAAGAGCCATGATATTGGATTGCATAAGTTCGGTAAATCGGTTATAAGAGACCGTTTGAGGAAATTCCTGTTGCATATGCTTTTGAACATAGTAAATGTAAAAATGCTTAAAAGTTCTAAAGCCACTTAGATGAAAAAGAATCATTATGGTGATTACTTCAGCGTTACTCATTTTGGGCTTCTTTTTGGGAGACTTTCCGAGAGTAAAAGGCTGAGTGAATTTTTCAAAATCATTACAAAAGTCATCAACAATACAAAAAATATCCGTAATTTTGTGGTAATTAATCATGAGAAATAGTTGTTAAATAATTGAATTTTAAAAACTTAAAAATACAACTATTTCTCTTTTTATACAACTTATTTCCCTTAAAATATTAATCGAACTCAGGTAATTAGTAAAGAATCAAAAGGAACTATTCAACAAGCACTTTGTTAAATAGTCTTTTTTGTATCTAAAAAAACAACTTATTCGATGGGTGCGCCCGCCAGTTTATACGCGGGCGTTCGCGTCAGTCTGCGGGAACGCCTCCGTCAAGTTATGCGAACGCCCCCGTGCGATCACGGGGGCGTTCGCATTTGAACACGGGAGCGTTCGCATCGCAAGATGGGAACGCTCCCGTGTGTAGAGATGCTTGCTTTTGGCATAAATTTATTGATTAAATTCGTTTTTTTTCGGAACGAATTTTAGCGTAAATCTTTCACAATTTTCTTGAGAATATCGATTTTCTCCCAATGGATTTCGGCAAGGAGGTTCCAAATGCCATCTTCGCTCAATACGGCAGAATACACATCTTTATTCGCAGGATTTTGCACATCTTTTAAATATTGATTTCCGTAATATTCATCGAGCAGAGCTATGTTTTTTGCAATGCGATCCATAGCTTGATTAAAGTCTTGCAACACTTTTAAATCCTCTTCGCAGGCTTCCATGCGTTTTTCGGCTTCCTTAAGCGATATTTCTTTCATGGCTTTCTATTTTTAATTAAAGTTTAAAGATAAAAAAATACGCCCAAAAAGTGAACGTATTTCCTATTTAATTAAACTAATTTTTTTGGATTAAAGCAAAACGATAGGTTGGTTACTTTTTACCACTTTACCAATTTCGTAAGCCTCTTCGCCTAGTGCTTTTAGGCTTTTAATGATGGGTTTGGCTTGCTCTGGCGACACGGCAAGCACCATACCCACGCCCATATTAAAGGTTCCGAACATTTCATCTTCTGCGATGTTGGCTCTCTTTTGTAATTCTTGCATCACGGCAGGCACTTTAATGCTTGATTTTTGAATTTCTACGCCTAAACCTTTAGGCAAAATTCTCGGTACATTTTCAATTAATCCACCACCTGTGATGTGTGCAATCCCGTTGATGGGGTGCTGTGCAAGCAGTGCGCTGATGGTGGCACCGTAGAGCTTAGTGGGGGTTAAAAGCGTTTCGTATAGGGGTTTTCCGTTCCATTCTTCGTGAAAATCGGTAAATACTTTTCGTATCAGTGAGAAGCCATTGCTATGGAAGCCGCTAGAAGGTAGCGCGATTAGGATATCATTTGCCTTGATTTTAGACCCATCGATGATTTCGTCTTTCTCTACCACGCCCACGCAGAATCCTGCTACATCATAATCCCCGATTTCGTACATACCCGGCATTTCAGCAGTTTCGCCACCAATGAGGGCGCATTGAGTTTCCTTGCAAGCCTGCACGATTCCGCCCACGATTTCTGCTGCCACATCGCTATCTAGTTTTCCGCAGGCTAGGTAGTCTAGGAAGAATAAGGGTTTTGCGCCGTGGCATAAAATATCATTGGCACACATAGCAAAGCAGTCGATGCCCACGGTGTCATATTTTTTCACATCAAGGGCAATGCGTAGTTTGGTGCCCACGCCATCTGTTCCGCTCACCAAAACGGGGTTTTTGTAGTGCCCTAGCTCATAAAATGCGCCAAAGGAGCCGATTCCGTTCAGCACATTTGGGGTGTGCGTTTGGGCTACGGCATCTTTGATTTTATGCACCGTTTGGTAGCCTTCTTCTTTGTTTACGCCAGCGTCTTTGTAAGATGTACTCATTGTTTTTTCTTATATTATTTAATAAATTATGCAAGGGCTTTTTTAAGTCGGTCATACACTTCGAGGTAGGCTTCGGTAACTTCGCCGAGGTCTCTGCGGAAGCGGTCTTTGTCTAATTTTTTAAGGGTATCCTTATCCCAAAGGCGACAAGTATCGGGGCTAATCTCATCAGCTAAAACGATTTTGCCCTCAGCCGTTTTACCAAATTCAATTTTAAAATCGGCTAAAATCAGGTTGGCTTTTAGGAATAATTCTTTCAATAGTTCGTTGATTTTATCCGTCAAGGCATACACCTCATCTAAGTCCTCGCGTGTAGCGGCGCCTAATAAAATTGCGTGATAATCGTTGATAAGTGGGTCGCCTAATTCGTCTTTTTTGTAGCATAGGTCAAAGATGGTGATGGGGCATTTGCCGCCTTCTTCCAGCCCGAGGCGCTGTGCCATACTTCCAGCCACATAGTTTCTCACCACGACTTCAATGGGCAGAATCTTCACTTTGGTTACGAGCTGCTCTCTATCATTGAGTGTTTCAATATAATGGGTGGGGATTCCTTTTTGGGCTAAATATTGGTAAATAAGGGTAGTGATTTTATTATTCATTTCGCCTTTGGATTCCACGGTACCCTTCTTTTGGGCGTTGAAAGCCGTAGCATCATCTTTGTAGTGAACAATGACTTGATCTGGATTCTCGGTAGCGTAAATTTGTTTCGCTTTCCCCTCGTATAAGAAATCTTTTTTTTCCATTTTTTTGATTGATTTTTATTGCGTTGGATTTTTTAGTTTTAAATTTTAATAAGCTCTTTCTTTGTTTCCTTCATAATAATTGATGAAAGCCTTGTTTGCCACACGGTTTCCGCCTGGGGTAGGGTAGTTTCCTGTGAAATACCAATCGCCTAAGTTTTTAGGGCAGGCTTTGTGGAGGTTTTCCACGGATTGGTAGATGATTTTCACCTCTGCATTAATATCTTTGGCGGTGAGGAGCTGAGCGATTTTATCTGAAATCTCTTCATCTGTAAAAGGGGCATAGAATTCTTTTACATAATTGGTAACTTCCTTGTCTGGCTTGCCAACTTCGGATTTGCATTTTTGGTAAATCTCCTTGATGATATGCTCCGTGCCTCGCTCCTTGTGCAGCGCCTCTGTGGCAACAAAGGCAATCAGGTTTTCAAGGCGAGCCATATCAATCCCGTAGCAATCTGGGTAGCGAATTTGTGGGGCAGAGGATACGACTATGATGCGCTTAGGGTGCACTCTGTCCAGTATACGAATGATGCTATTTTTAAGCGTAGTGCCACGCACAATGCTATCATCTATGATTACAAGATTGTCCGAGGGTTTCACCACGCCGTAAGTTACATCATACACATGCGCCACCATATCATCGCGGGCATTATCCTGCGTGATGAAGGTGCGTAGCTTAGCATCTTTGATAGCGATTTTCTCTGCGCGCAACTTGGTAGAGAGGATTTCCTGAATTCGCTTATCAGTGATGTCCTCTTTCTCGCGCATAATCATTTGCGTTTTCTCGCGGTTCAGCTCATCATTGGCCGCCTCCACAAGCCCAAAATAAGAGGCCTCAGCCGTATTGGGAATGTAGGAAAACACCGTATTATGAATATCGCCCTCTATGGCCTCCATCACCTGCCCGATGAGCAATCGGCCCAAATCCTTTCTCTCTTGGTAAATTTCGGCATCGCTCCCGCGGGAGAAATAAATACGCTCAAACGAGCAAGACTTTCGTTCCAGCGGTGGGAGGATTTGCCTAAACTTCACCTCGCCATAATGTTTAATGATGATGGCCTCCCCTGGGTTTAATTCCTTGATATGATTAAAGCCTACATTAAACACCGTTTGAATCACAGGGCGCTCCGATGCCACGATGGCAATCTCATCGTCTACATAATAATACGCAGGGCGAATCCCCGCGGGGTCTCTAAGCACAAAGGCATCACCGTGCCCAAAGAGCCCTGCCATTGCATACCCGCCGTCCCAGTTTTTAGCCGAGCGAGCCAAGATTTTAGAAACATTAATTCTATTCTCAATCTCGGCTGAGGCCTCACGCTTGGAGTAGCCCTCCTTTTTCAGCTCGTAATACAGCTCATTGACTTGCTCATCGAGGAAGTGCCCTATTTTCTCCATCACCGTAACGGTATCGGCCTTGGCCTTAGGGTGCTGCCCCAAGTCGATGAGGTTTTGAAACTGCTCATCCACATTCGTTAAGTTAAAGTTGCCAGCCACTAGGAGATTGCGCGTTTTCCAATTATTTTGCCTCAAAAAAGGGTGCACAGCCTCAATGCTATTCTCGCCATAAGTGCCGTAGCGCACATGCCCTAAAAACACTTCGCCAATGTAGGGCGCTACCTTTTTAAGCATTTCCATATCGTGAATTGCCTCGGGGTACTGCTCAATGCGGCGTGCGATACTCTCATTCACCTGCGTAAAGACATCTTTAATCGGGCTATCACTATTAGACCTCGCGCGGCTAATGTAGCGTTCCCCAGGCTGCATACCCAGCTTAATGCTAGCAAGGCCTGCGCCATCTTGGCCGCGGTTATGCTGTTTTTCCAGCATTAGGTACATCTTATCCACGCCGTAGAAGGCGTTTCCATACTTCTCTTTGTAATAGGAAAGGGGTTTTAGAAGGCGTAAAAGTGCGATACCACACTCGTGCTTGATTGCATCACTCATTATTTCTGCTTATGGTTTGTGGGTTGAAAATTACCTTATAAACATTAAGACACAAAATTCGTAAAAAAAAATGATTTAAGCGGAATATATGGTTTAAAAATTTTTTACCCAATGTTTTAAAGCTTTTCAGCTTATGTTTTAGGCATTTCCTGCCGTTATATTGCATAAAACCCTTATACCTTTTAGAAAAAACCCTTAAGGGTTTTTGTATTAACCCTTAAGGGTTATTTCCAAAACTACCGCACCGCGCGCTCAAAACCTGCCGAGAGAAAAGCTAAAACCTGCCGTGTGCAGACCGATGCATTAAGGTATTTTAGGAGAAGGCTGGCGCACGGCCGTGGGAAGCGCTAATTTTAGCATAAAAAATTAGGCACGAGTAAAAAAAACACTAACTTTGCTTATCAGATTTTAATAACTATAAAAACACAATATTTTATGCAGAAAAAAGTAGTAACTTTTGGTGAAGTAATGCTGCGTTTGGCTACCCCAGGGTATCAGCGTTTCATTCAATCTAGTAGCTTGAATGCTACCTTTGGCGGCGGGGAGGCGAATGTAGCGGTGTCGCTTGCTAATTATGGAATTCCTGTGGATTTTGTAACGCGCTTGCCTAAAAATGATATTGCAGAGTGGTGTATTTCGGATTTGAGAAAATACAAAGTGGGTACAGAAAATATCCTCAGAGGGGGCGACCGCGTGGGGATTTATTTCTTGGAGACAGGTGCTGTGGCGCGCCCCTCAAAGGTGGTGTATGACCGTGCTAACTCTGCCATTGCGGATATTGAGCCTGGTATGATTAATTGGCGTGAGGTGTTCAAAGATGCGCAGTGGTTCCACTGGACAGGCATCACGCCGGCGCTTTCACAAGGTGCTGCCGATGCGTGCTTGGAGGCCATTAAAGTGGCAAATGAAATGGGCGTTACCGTGTCTTGCGACTTAAACTACCGCAAAAACCTTTGGAAATATGGTAAAAAAGCCTCTGAAATTATGCCAGCCCTTGTGGAAGGTTGCGACATCATTCTAGGCAACGAGGAAGATGCTGAAAAAGTATTCGGCATTAAGCCCGAAGGCTTTGAGGTAGAGCATACAGGAGGCGAGGTGAATGCTGCGGAGTTTGAATCCGTGTGCCAGCAATTGATGCAAAAATTCCCACGAGCTAAGAAAATTATCATCACCCTTCGTGGCTCAATCAATGCCAATCACAACACTTGGGGCGGGTGCTTGTATTCAGATAAATTGTACCAATCTCGCCGCTATGACATCACCCACATTGTAGATAGAGTGGGCGGTGGAGATTCCTTTATGGGCGGGCTAATCTACGGATTGCTCAGCTACCCGCAAGATGACCAAAAGGCGCTAGATTTTGCCGTGGCAGCCTCTTGCTTAAAGCACACCGTGTATGGCGACTACAACCTAGTAACTGTTGCCGAGGTGGAAAATCTGATGGGTGGCGATGGCTCTGGTCGTGTTGTAAACCTGAATTCGATTAATAAAACATAGCTAATTGGTTAGTTTTCAGAGATTCATATTTTAATGATGGTTTTTTAGGAAGAAAGTGATAGGCAATAATCCCTGCCACTAAGTTGGTCATAAAATTTCCTATTGAACGATGCCTGGAGTGCTCAATTTGGCAAATGTTTTTTAGCTCGTCATTCACTGTCTCTATGATGGAGCGCTTTCTAAGCAAAATTTTGTCAGACATAGTCATAAGAGAGTTTTTCATGTTGTTTCGGATGTTGGTAATCAGTTGAATACCATCCACAAAGAGTAATTGATTCAACTTTTCAGAGATGTAACCTTTGTCCCCAAACAGTTTACCAAAAATTTGCTTCAAAAAGCCTTCATTTTTCAGTGGTTCTCTATCGTCTACATTCGCCTGCGTTACGCAAAAACTCAATATCTCGCCTTTATCATTAATGACCAAATGGAGTTTAAATCCATGAAACCAACCCATAGTAGATTTCCCCGTTGTAGCTAGGTCTTTGAATACTTTGTTGCGTTTAATTCTTTTGTTTCCACATACTCTTATTGGCGTACTATCCACAAAAGAAATCCCTGTACAACTTCCTAAAGCACAGGTTTTTGCAAACATGGTAAGAGCCATGATATTGGATTGCATAAGTTCTGTGAATCGGTTATAAGAGACCGTTTGAGGAAATTCCTGTTGCATATGCTTTTGAACATAGTAAATGTAAAAATGCTTAAAAGTTCTAAAGCCACTTAGATGAAAAAGAATCATTATGGTGATTACTTCAGCGTTACTCATTTTGGGTTTCTTTTTGGGAGGCTTTCCGAGAAGAAAAGGTTGAGTGAATTTTTCAAAATCATTACAAAAGTCATCAACAATACAAAAAATATCCGTAATTTTGTGGTAATTAATCATGAGAAATAGTTGTTAAATAATTGAATTTTAAAAACTTAAAAATACAACTATTTCTCTTTTTATACAACTTATTTCCCTTAAAATATTAATCGAACTCAGGTTATTAGTTTATTCAAAATAAAATTGTAACTTGCCTCTAGGTTGCTCATAATTGTATTTGATTGGTAACCAATGCAATTTACTTTTCTTTAGGCTCATGGGCAACCTTTTTTATAATGCACTACGGGTTTATTGGGGATTCTTCGCTGCAATAATCTGCTACATCATTACACTTGTAATGGCAGATTTAACGGCTGATAAATTCCAAAACTACTACGAAGGCATGGAAGGAATCTCGATTCCGCAACCTTTCTGTCAAGGAATGGTGCCATTTGCCGTAGTCATCAACAAAGCATTGGATTTAATTCCTGGTTTCGAAAAATTAAACATCGATGCCGAGGGAATGAAGAAAAAATTCGGATTGCTTGGTCAGCCATTATTCTTAGGAATCATCATCGGATGTGGTATCGGTATTTTAGCAAGAGAAGATGTAAAAGGATTTTTAGGTTTAGGTATTAAAATGGGAGCCGTAATGGAATTAATCCCAAGAATTACTCGCCTATTTATCGAAGGGCTTCACCCAATTTCTGAAGCGACTAAAAAACTTATCGATAAGAAATTCCAAGGAAAAATCGATTTAAACATTGGTATGACACCTGCCCTAGTAATTGAGCACCCTGCAACATTGGTAGTTTCGTTGTTATTGATTCCAGTAACATTGATTCTTTCTGTTTATTTGCCAGGAAATGAGTTTTTACCATTGGCATCATTGGCGGGAATGTTCTACTTGTTCCCACTGGTATTGCCTATTACCAATGGTAATGTGGTAAAATCATTTATCGTAGGGCTTGTGGTGCTTATCATCGGTTTATATTTTGTGACCGATTTGGCTCCATCATTCACGCTTGCAGCGAAAGATGTGTATGAGAAAACAGGAGACAAAGCCGTTGCAATCCCTCCAGGATTTGAGGGCGGTGCGCTAGACTTTGCTTCAAGTATCTTTACTTGGGTAATTTTCAAAGCTATTTCTTGGTTTAAATATATCGGAATAGCTGTTTTATCAATCTTTACACTAGGAATGTTGTGGTACAACCGCAGAACAATCCTTCGCGAACACAGAGAAAGAAATTCTATGGCAGTAGAGGCGGATAATACGCCTAAAAAATAATCAAAGATAAAGAGGAGGTTCTGGCTCCTCTTTTTATCTTGAATAAATTCTTTTTTAGATTGTTTCTAAAAACATTAGGTTACGACTTCTTTTTTTCAGAACTTCAACCCATTAATTTATATTTCAAATAAATAAGAGATATTTGGCATAAGTTTCACTGCCGAGAAATCTCAAAAATTAACAAAGCGTATTAATAAAAATTTTTATTTAATTATGGAAAATCTAATTTCTAAATTCATCGGGACAGTTAAGCATTGGTACATTCCCTTCATTATCGGCATTTTATTTATCGGCGTAGGGATTTATACATTTTATGTTCCAGTAGAGGCCTACTTGGTATTATCGATTATCTTTAGTGTTTCATTTTTTATCTCAGGGATTTTCGATGCGGTGTTTGCCTGACAAAACCAAAAAACTTTGCCTAACTGGGGGTGGATTTTTGTTTTTGGTATTTTTACATGGATAATCGGGATGTATCTATGGATTTACCCCAAAATCTCTATGGAAGTTTTACCATACTATGTGGGATTTGTTTTAATGTTCCGCTCGTTCCAGTTATTGGGCTTTGCCCTAGACATTAAAGCCTATGCACCCAATAAGTGGCTTGGTCTTTTTATTTGGAGTATCGTCGGGATATTTATCTCATTCCTACTTTTAGCCAATCCAATTATAGCAGGACTTTCGCTTGTGGCACTCACAGGCATATCCTTCATCATTTTAGGATTTGCATCTTGCAGTTTAGCTTTTAATTTAAAAAGCTTAAAAAATAATTTGGATGAAAAAATCTCTCCAGAAATGAGAGAAAAAATACAGAGCTTGGAAAATGAATTTCAAGAAATTGTAAGAAAAAAATAATTTTTAAACTATTTTAAAATCATATTCATGAAGAAAGCATGCTGTAATCGTGCCAGAATGGTCTATCCATGCAGGAGCAGGAACTACCAACTACGACTTTATTTGGGGTATGGCGGGCGAAAACTTAGACTATACTGATATGGATAAAGTCTACCCTTACGACTTGAAATAATTATAGTTTTCAATTTGAAACTTATCCAAAAAACAAGGATACTAAATCTTAGAATTTTGAACAAAAAAAGGGGGGCTATTATAACCTCCCTTTTTTAATACATTTAAAAACTATATATTTGCCAATATTAAAAAAAAAATGAAATGAACTCACTTTATCCCATTTTGAAAACTTTCCACAGCTACTGGGCATTTGCGGTTGTACTAGGAAGTTTAAGTTTACTTATCACAAGTATTCTATTTTTTTTGAACAAAAAACCAATTAGTTTAGGTTTGAAAAAAATCTCATTGTACACGCTTATTTCCTTCCACATTCAGTTTTTGGTAGGAATTGCATTATACATACTTTCTCCTATCGTGCAAGGTGCTTGGGTAAACGGCGTTGCAATGCAATCACCAAACAGACTTTATACGATAGAACATCCTTTTATGATGTTCACTGCCGTAATTTTAATCACAATTGCCAATGCTAAGCTCAAAAAGTCGCCAATGATAAAGGGGACTACACTTGCCTTTATTGCACTTGCCTGTATCTGTTTCTATATGATTCCATGGACAGCTTGGCTAGGGTAATATTTGTTAAATAAACACCAGAGCGGTTAAATGGCATTGAGTTTGTTTACTATTTAACAACTAAATTGATAATGATGAAAAAATTAAAAGGAATGCGCGTGATATTATTAGCCTTGGTAGCTGTATTAATTTCGGCATTTACCACACTAAATGATTTTCACACCTCAACTACGAAGGTAGAGTTTAATCCAGGAAGCACTTCTATGACTTTTAGCTCTAAATTTGTAACAGAGGATTTAATTAAAGCCATTGGCGTAGGAATTGAAAACGAAGCTATATTCAACACCGCAGTAGAAAGATACTTAAGAAGCAATTTCATTGTAAAAATCAACGAAAATAGAGTAAATTATAATTACGCACAAGCACAAACTTCGCCTAAGGCTACAAGACTTTATTTCGAAGTACCAAATGTTTCAAATGTTTCGACTATCGAAATACGAAATGCAATGCTTGTAAACGAATTTGCAGATCAGCAGAACTTTATAAACTTTAATGTAAACAATAAGCGTGAATCTATTGTTACTAAAAAAGGAAGCGAATCTGGAAAAGTTAAATTTTAGAAATTAAATATTGCTAATCAGAAAAAGTAAAAGCCTCACAACTCTGTGAGGCTTTTATTATTGTCTTGTGTTTCAAAAATTATCTTACAACCTGAGTTCGATTAATATTTTAAGGGAAATAAGTTGTATAAAAAGAGAAATAGTTGTATTTTTAAGTTTTTAAAATTCAATTATTTAACAACTATTTCTCATGATTAATTACCACAAAATTACGGATATTTTTTGTATTGTTGATGACTTTTGTAATGATTTTGAAAAATTCACTCAACCTTTTCTTCTCGGAAAGCCTCTCAAAAAGAAACCTAAAATCAGTAACGCTGAAACAACTTTTACAACATTCAAAAAAACTGTATTTCAGCGGATTGCACTACATTTCTTTTATAAATATTACTCCGAAAAAACATGAAAAACTCTCTTATGACTATGTCTGACAAGATTTTGCTTAGAAAGTGCTCCATCATAGAGACAGTGAATGACGAGCTAAAAAACATTTGCCAAATTGAGCACTCCAGGCATCGTTCAATAGGAAATTTTATGACCAACTTAGTGGCAGGAATTATTGCCTATCACTTTCTTCCTAAAAAGCCATCATTAAAATATGAAACTCTGAAAACTAACCAATTAGCAATGTTTTATTAATCGAATTCAGGTTTTGAAATAAAAAAATCGTCTTTCAAAATTAATTGAAAAACGATTTTTAAGTGATGTTTAAAAATGCCTTAAATTCCTATTTTCTATTCAAAATAGTAGCCACTTCTTTGGCATAATAGGTGTTGATTAAATCTGCACCTGCGCGTTTAAAGGCGTACATAGATTCCATTAGGCATTTTTCAAAATCGAGCCAGCCTTTTTCGGCGGCGGCTTTCAGCATGGCATACTCACCACTTACTTGGTACACGGCAATTGGCATTTTGGTATATTCTTTCATGCGATAAAGCACATCAAGATAAGGCATACCTGGTTTTACCATTAAAATATCGGCACCTTCAATCATATCGTTGTCGGCTTCGCGATAGGCTTCTTGCACATTGGCATAATCCATTTGGTAGGTTTTTTTGTCGCCAAAGCCAGGAGCGGAGTCCAGTGCATCGCGGAACGGACCGTAAAAGGAGCTGGCGTATTTTGCCGTGTAGCTCATAATGCCTACATGGTGGAATCCGTTTTGTTCTAAAATTTCACGAATGGCTAAAACGCGACCATCCATCATGTCGGACGGGGCAATGAAATCTGCGCCTGCTTCGGCGTGAGAGAGTGCCATTTGTGCTAGGATTTCCACGGTTTCATCGTTTAGGATTTCGCCATTTTCCACGATGCCATCGTGCCCGTAGGATGAGACGGGGTCTAGCGCTACATCGGTAAAGACGAGCATTTCTTTTTGTGCTTTTTTGATGGTTTTAATGGCGCGTTGCATTAAGCCATTGGGGTTTAGTGCCTCGGTGCCGGCATTGTCTTTTAGCTCGTCTGGTACTTTGCAGTAGATGTTTACGGCTTGGATTCCGAGATTCCAGATTTCTGGAATTTCTTTTTCTAAGAGGTCTAGTGTGATTCTAAACACGCCTGGCATACTTGGGATTTCTTCTTTTAGGTTTTCGCCCTCCATAATAAAGAGTGGGAGCATTAAATCATGGGTGCTAAGGCTTGTTTCTCTTACGATATTTCTAATCGCTTCGTTGCTACGAGTTCTTCTATTTCTTTGATACGGGTACATAGTTTCTATCTTTTTTAATTTAATTAAAATTTGTATTGAATGCCTGCGGTGGCGGTGGTTCCCTGTACGGGGTACTTGCTGAATCGCTCGTAATGATTGTTCAGCAGATTGTTAGCTTGTGCAAAGATTACCCACTGCGGGGTGAGTATAAAGTTGGCACTACAATTTAAGTCAAGATACGGTTTAGGCTCATAGCTAGTTTGTACGAGCGCCGAGCTTTGGGCGTTTTGGTAAAAGGTATTAGGCAGCGCTTGGCTAGGGTCTTCCACGCCGAGGGCTTTTCCGTTTCGTTTTCCCACGAAAAGCACATCAGCCCCGAGCAATAGCCTTTGCCCAAAGAAGGCATAATTTGCGTTAATAGCTCCGCTGAGGCTTGGCTTTTCAAAGGCTTTTTCTAAATGCTCCATTTTGTAGGACTGCACGAGCAGATTAGCGCCCAGCGATAGCTTATCGATGCCTATGAATTGTAGCGTTCCGCTGAGGTAGGTGCGCTTGGCATCATTATAAAATGGGCTAAACGAATTGTAGTGATTATACCCAAAAGTGGTAGGCGCCGAGGTGCTAAACTGTGCATATTTTACAAAGAATGGCTCATTTTCCAAATCTTGGAATCCTACTTTGGCATTATACTTAAAGTTTTCTCCAATATCGCCTGCAATACCGCCATAAAACTCAAATTTATTCACCGTGGGCAGCAGCCCAAATGAAGGCGCTAAGTATGGATTTTCCGTGTAGAGGCTTTGGTAGGAATTGATTTTCACTCCGCCTGTGAGCCCTCCGTAGAGGACAAATTCTTTGGCAGGGATAAGTTTTAATTCCACCGCTGGGAAGATTCGGAATTTGCTATTTTTTTGCTCCGATTCCGTAACATACTGCAAGTTGGCACCTGCCGAGAGGTTTAAAATCTCGTTTTTAATTTCAATTTGTGGTGCTATTCCAAGGTTTAAGTGATTGGTTTTTGGCAAGCTGTGTGCATAGGTGTCTTCGGTGTGGGTAAAGGTATAGTTTAGGTTAGCATCAGCCTTTGCGCCTAAAATCAGACCACCCAAAAAGTCAGCTTCATATAAGTCTCCTGTGTTTAAGGCTGTTTTAGCTTTAAGCCCAAGCTCATTGCTTCCCCAGTTGTTATTCAGGTAGTAGGCATCAGCTTTTGCGCTTTTAAAAAAGGATTGATTAAATTTTTGATACTCTGCTTGGGTATATATATTGGTGAATTTTTGCGGAGCGTTCAGCTTTTCAGTCAGTGTGGCAAGTGCCTCTTGGGGTATGCCATAGAGGTTTAATTTATCGATGCCTGCGCCTGCTTTTAGCGAAAATTTGGCGTCCTGCAAATTATAATTAAAGAATGCTTCTGCATTGATTTTAGACTGATTGGTATTTACCCATTCTTTTAGTGCATCATCATTTAAATCAGTACCGAGGTATGAGGCATTTAGCCCCACGGATTTATCTTCGTCCACGGGAATGCTCACAAAGGCATTGAGGTGTAGGGTGGAGTTGTTGCCATAGCCCGCGCGGATATAGTTGCGAAGAGGTGGCGTTTGGTTAATCGGTAATTTCTCCGCCGAGAGGGGCGTTGTCTCAAACTCCGAGGCTGCCTCAATGTCTTTGGTTTGGTAATTAATTACGCTATGTTTTTTAGTCTTAGGTGCAGAAACTTTCGGTGTTTGTTTGATTTTCTCTGCCGCGTTCACATTAGGCTCGTATTTTCGGTTTACGGTAACCTCGCCCTGTTTTATTTGGTATTCTCCGCTCACATTCACTTCGCCCTGCTTGATTTGCGCAAGGCTTAAAATGGAAAGACTGAGTACGGAAAGGCTTACTATTTTTTTCATAAATGAATCTGCTTAATTATTTTTTAATTTGTTTTTTCAAGGCTTTCGCTTTGGCAATTACTTCTGGGTAATCTTGGTAGTTTTCGATCACGCTATCGAGCGTAAAGTTGGCTTGGTACAAATCGCCTAATTTGTAATAATTTTCTGCCATTACCACCAGTGCTTGGCTACCCCAAAGTTGCTGTTCTGCGTATTTAGATGCCAGTTCAAAAATCACCTCGTTGGATTTCTTGTACTCCTTACTCTGGTTGAGGAAATAAGCTTTGTGATATAGCGCCTCGGCTCTCACGGCGGGGTTGCTTGATTGTTCTAGCGAGGCATAAATTTTCTGCGCCTCTTTGTCTCTCTTTTCAGCCATTAAGCTACGCGCCTTGGTAAGCTCGGCTTCCTGCTTTGCATTGGCATCATTTTTAGGATTTTCTAGCACCTTATTGGCCATTTCCACCGCTTTGGTGTGGTTTCCATTTTTGCTATACAGTTGCATTAAATGAATTTCTGCATACGAAATGTAAGCAGGATTTTGTGTGATTTGGTGTAAATTTTCCAAGGTTAAAAGTGCCTCGGTTGTTTTGTTTTGGCTTAAATAAATTTGAGCCAAACGAAGCAAGGCATCGGCTTTGTTCTCGTTATCGTACTTAGCCGCCTCAGAAAGCGGAGCCATCGCCTTGGCATAGTCGACTAATTGATAATAACTTTCGCCTAGGGCATATTGTGCGGCATAGGTGTGGCTTCCTTGCGGATATTGGGTGATGAAATTATTCAGTAGCGGAATGGCTTCTTTATAATTTTTTGCATCAAATTTCAGCATAGCATCATCATAGGCGAGATTTTCAATCTCAGAGGTGTTTACTTCGTAGAAATCAATGCTTTTCGCCCAAGTTTCAAAGGCTTTATAATTTCCTTGGTCTAGGTAAATGCGTTTGGCATTTTCAATGGCTTGGTATGCCAAATTATTGCGCGGAAACTCTTTTACTACGGCTTTATACTCAGCGAGAGCCTCATTTTTCTTATTTTGGTGATAATAAATCAAGCCTTTTCTCAATCGTGCTTCACCTTTTAGCTCAGATTTTGTAGTTTTGATTAAGTTGTTTAAAACTGCCAAGGCCTTATCCTGCTGTTGGAGCTGCGTATAGGCATCTGCCAATTCCAGCTGAGCAATATCGTTAAACTTAGACACGGGGTAATCTTTAATGAATTCTTCCAGCGCCTGTGCTTTTTGTTGCGTGCTTCCCTTAATGCCGAGTACCACAGCGCGATTATAAGCCGCTTCATCGGCATTGCCTGTGCGGGTATTGGCAATTTCTTCGTAAAGGCTCAGGGCTTGGTCATTATTCTGCGTACCTATATAGCTATCGGCGAGGCGTAATTTAGCATCGGCTTTAAAATTCCCAGCGGGGTTGCTTGCCAAGTAGCGTTTAAAGGCATTGGCCGATTTATCAAATTGTTTAAGTTTCAGGTAAGCGTAGCCTAATTGGTAATCCACCTCTTTGCTCTCTGGCACTTGTGCAGAGTAGGTATTAAACTTCTCAAAATGCTGTGCTGCCAAGCCATATTGTCCCTTTCGGTAGGCGATTTCGCCGAGCCAGAAATAAGCCCGCTGCGTGATTTCTGCATTGGCATTAGAGTTTACGGCTAATTGTAAATTTCTCTGCGCCTCGTCTAGTTTTCCTTGGTTAAATAGCTCAGTCCCTCGCAGGAAGGCGGCCAACTGCTCGGCGCTTTTTTGCTCGGCATTTTTCTGTGGAATTTTGTTTAAGATTTCGAGCGCATTTTGGTAGTTTCCAGAGGTAATGAAAGCGTCTACCAAATACGAGTTGATTTCTTCAGAATATTTAGAATTTGGGTATTTTGCGATAAATGATTGTAGGGCAGCGGTCGTCGGCTGGTATGGGTTACCGACATCGTAGCTCAATTTAGCATAATTGTAGAGCGCATCTTCTTGTGTGGTAGGGTTGTAGCTCATTTCAGAAGCTGCTTTGTAGGCTGCGAGTGCTTCTTGTTTTTGGTTAGTTTTTAAATATGCATTTCCTAATTGATAATAAGCCGTTTGTGCCCAAGGGCTTTTTTGCGCTATAATTTTATTAAAATACGAAATGGCTTTTGGGTACTGTGCCTGTTCATAATAAGCATAGCCCAGTTGGTAATAATCCGCATTGCCCATTTGGCCTTGGTATTTTTCAAGATAAGGAATGGCGGCTGCGTAATTTTTTTGTTTAAAATAGCTTTCGCCCACGATTTTAGATATTTCGGATTGCAAGAAGCCAGAGCGATTTTGTGCCAAAAGGATTTTCCCCTCATCAATGGCCTTGTCATATTGCCCTTCGTTGAACTCGATTTGCACACGATATGGCAAAATCTTTTGCTCATACATTGGGTCGCCTTGCAAGGCGTTGAAATAAGTGAGTGCCTTGGCAAACTCCCTACGCTCGTAGTAAATATGCCCCACATAGAAATTAGCCTCCTTTTGGTAATTTCCACTGTGGGTGAGCGGCTCCAAATATTCCAGCGCCTGCTCGTTATAGCCCTTCATTAGGCACACATAGCCCAGCTTAAACGCATATTCGCGGCGCTTTCTCTCGGGCAGGTCATACACATTTTTTTGGCTTAAATACTTGTATGCCTTATCAAAATCCCCCTTTTTTAAATAAAAACTACCCAGCTCCCAGCTTCCGTTTTCGGTGTACACACTTTTGGGGTATTTATTTTGAAACGCCAGAAACTGCTCCTCCGCCCCAGGAGTATCATTAATCAAGCTTGTGAGTGCCGCATAATAAGTAGCCGCCTCCTCATTAGCAAGGTTCAGCCCGCCCTTTTCCAAGGCATTCTCAAATTCATAATTTGCCGCCAAAAAGGTCTCGGTAAAGAAAAGCGTTTTCGCTTTTCGGTAGGTGGCATTGTCGCCAAACCAAAACTGCGTGGTCTGTGCAAAAGCCAAAGAAGAGCCACCAAGTAAAAGCGCTGCAATAATCGTATTTTTTCGCATAGAATTGAATTATTTTTGGGGAAATAAAACGCCCATTTGCTCAAATGTTAACGCAAGAAATAGGCCATTTTATACTCGCCCTCAAATTTAAGAAACTCTTTTATCAATCGGCCGAATTAATTGGTAAATTGTGTTATTGTCGTGTTAAACTTTTAGTACTGTTGATTTTTGAATATAAATCCCCATTATATGATAAAATTCAATTAATTTTTTAACAGAAAGAAATAATAAAAAAAGCCCAGCTTGTACACAAGCTGGGCTTTTTGACTTAGAAAATTCTATTAAAAGGAATATCCCAATGCAAGACCAAAAGCAGGAAGTATTCCACTAGCTTTTAAATCGGATATGTCTTGGGTATTTGTGTTATAATTGAAAGAATTGTAGCCGAATCCACCATTTATGTCTAAAGTGAAACCACTATTCCATAACCATTGATAGCCAGCCTTAATTTTTCCGTTAAACGAATTGAATTTGACTTTTTCTATATCAGAATCTTCTGTATTTTTTACAGTTCCACCACCGTAAGCAATAGCCCCCATTCCGTACCAGCCTTTTAATACCTCTTTGAAATAGTATCTATAGAACATGGTTCCCCCTACATTGTTATACGAAAGTCACCAGCCTTTAAAACCCCTAATCCAGCTCCTAATCCGACAGATGATTTTTCCCCTACAGCTCGTTCATAAGTCACCATGTCTTTCCCAAATAAAAGGAGGGAGAACGGAGCTACCTTAACTGAGTTTTGTTGAGCATTTGCTATTCCCAATAGAGCCAAAACCCCTACTAAAAAAAGTTTTTTCATTTTATTTAAATTTGTTATTTTATTCTCGCGATGTTAAGATAAATATTTCGAATACAAAATGATAAAAATCATTAATAACTATTCGAAATCTTTTGTAATTTAGCTACTAGAAATGAGCTCTGTCTCTTTCCTCAAAAATATAAATAAGGAAGAAGCGTTATGCTTATCTTGTAGTTTGAAAACCTGAGAAACTTTATTGTTTCTGGAACCAAAAAACGGGAGAAGTAAATACATTTTTAGCTGATTTGCAAGATTATGTGAAAAGTCATGCTCTTTCTCCCTACTATTTTGGACATTTTTTATTCGAAAAAAAGCAGAAAATAACTAAGCGAAAGGATAAAATCATAAAATTCATACTAGAACATTTTTAAGTAATTCCATTGAAAAGTTAACAGGGAGTTTTTATGATAAAAACTCCCTTTTTTATATCGCCCCCAAAAAAAGTCTGTTTGAACGGAATTTTTAATCAATAAACAGAAAAATTTGGATAGCGAAATAGTATTTTTGTCTCCTGAAGAGAAATTTTTGGGCAAGGAAGAGAAAATTTTCATTACCAAAGCGAAAATTTTAGTCAGGTTGTTCAAAAATTTAGGCAAAGAGCCCAAAAAATTTATATGCCAAGGGTGAAATTTTAGGTGGGTTGTCTAAAAATTTCGCTCTTTTGATCAAAAATTTGAGTAATCCACCCAAATCATTGAAAGTTTAAAATAAGAAACTTAATTTTGTAAAGTTTTATAACCACACAACATGGATTTAAACTTCAATAAAAGAGAAGACGAGAATAAATTAGCCCTAAGCGATTTAAAAAGAAAAATTGCCCAAATTCACCAAGGCGGTGGCGAAAAGAAGATTGAAAAACTACATGCCAAAGGCAAGCTCACTGCCCGCGAACGCATCGATTATTTGCTCGACGATGATGCCGAAAGCATAGAAATCGGCACTTTTGCAGGCTACGAGATGTATCCCGAGCACGGCGGCTGCCCTGCGGGGGGCGTGGTGGTAAAGGTGGGCTATGTCTCTGGCAAGCAATGTGTGGTGGTGGCAAATGATGCTACGGTGAAGGCGGGCGCGTGGTTTCCCATCACGGGGAAGAAGAATTTACGTGCCCAAGAAATTGCAATGGAAAATCGCCTGCCGATTATTTACCTAGTCGATAGCGCAGGCGTGTACTTGCCCTTGCAAGATGAGATTTTCCCAGATAAAGAGCATTTTGGGCGAATTTTTAGAAACAATGCCAAGATGAGCGCTAAGGGCATCACGCAGATTGCAGCCATTATGGGCAGTTGTGTCGCGGGGGCGCCTATCTGCCCATTATGAGCGATGAGGCAATGATTGTGGACAAAACGGGGAGTATCTTCCTCGCAGGGCCGTACTTGGTAAAAGCAGCCATAGGCGAGGAGGTGGATATTGAAACCCTCGGCGGCGCTACCACACAATGCGAAATCAGTGGGGTAACTGATTTTAAGGCAAAAGATGACAAAGAGGCACTGGATAGAATTAAATCCATTATGGCAAAAATAGGCGATGAGCCTAAGGCGGGCTTTAATCGCACCCAAGCCCAAGCGCCCGCCAAAAATCCAGAGGAGATTCTCGGTATTTTGCCAAGCTCTCGCACGGAGCAATATGATATGTACGAAATCATCGACCGAGTGATTGATGCCGATTCTTTTGATGAATATAAAGCGGGCTATGGGCAAAGCATCATTTGCGGCTATGCGCGCATTGAGGGCTGGGCGGTGGGCATCGTAGCCAATCAGCGAAAGATTGTGAAATCAAAACAGGGCGAAATGCAGTTCGGGGGCGTGATTTATTCAGACTCGGCAGACAAGGCAACGCGTTTTATCGCAAATTGTAACCAAAAGAAAATTCCGCTCGTCTTTCTAACGGATGTTACAGGCTTTATGGTAGGCTCTAAATCCGAGCACGGCGGCATCATAAAAGATGGGGCCAAAATGGTGAATGCCGTGGCCAATTCCGTGGTGCCTAAATTCTCGGTAATCATAGGAAATTCCTACGGCGCAGGAAACTATGCTATGTGCGGAAAGGCCTATGACCCGCGATTGATATTCGCTTGGCATAGTGCAAAAATGGCGGTGATGGGCGGCGCACAGGCGGCCAAAGTTTTGCTACAAATTCAGGCCTCTCAAAGCAAAGAGCCACTAAGCGAGGCACAGAAAAATGAGTTGCTACAAGAAATTACGCAAAAATACGATAAGCAAACACAGCCCGAATATGCCGCGGCACGCTTATGGATAGATGAAATCATTCCCCCAGCAGAAACGCGAAAATGGATAAGCCTAGGGATTGAGGCAGCGAACCACGCACCCATTACTGAGCGCTTTAATCTCGGGGTGATTCAAGTTTAATTTTCGTAGAGAAAGCTACATTTATCTTTATCATAACCAAAAAGGCAGTCGCGTTTTATGAGTTCCGCCACTTCGCCTGGCAGGTGCTGTTCCCAGCCCGTTTGGCAGGAGATGATTTGTTGCAGAATCTCTTTGGAATAAATGCTTAAATAGGCTTGGTTAAAGTCTTTAATGTCTTTAATCCTATCATTTTGTTTAAAGTACTTATAAAGCTCTTTTAAATGTTCCGCCACGCGAATGTTTTCGGAGGTCATCAGCTCGCCAGTATCCTCGTTGAGGTAGGGGTAGAGGTACAGCGTTACAAAGCGCTTGAATAGGCGCCCAAAAGCTTCTAAAATGCCACCGCTTAGATTGTTGTAGTAGCGCTCATCAAAGATGGAAAGGAGATTGTTCACGCCCATAGAAATCCCGATTTGGGTGCGGTTTCGGGTGTATTCGGTAAAGTAGTTTATGAGCTTGTAGTATTCTTGAAAATTGGAGATAAGCACATTGTAGCCTAATTGGCACAGGATATCAGCGCGGTAAAGGAAGTCTCGCTCATCGAGTTCGCCTTCTTGGGTGAGATTGGCAAGTGTGATTTCAAAGAGTACTTCCAGATTCTCGGGGCAGATATCAGGATTTTCGTTTTTAAACATTTCAATGCCTTTGTTCAGCATATCAATATGGACATTGGTTACAGGGCGAAAGCTCCCACGCAGGGCATAGATATTCTTTTTGTATAAAACATCGGCGGGCAGGATATTGATGCCATCGGGCCCAAACATCACAGCCTCCGTCATTCCATTTTTGACTAATTGCAGGCTCATCAAGCGATTGTCTACATATCGGAAGGCTTCGCCAGAGAAATTAATCATATCAATTTCCAACTGGTCTTTGTGCAGCGAATCATAGAGAGATTCCAGTAATTTCCGTGGATTTTGATACAAATGGAAAGCCCCATAAATTAAATTTACGCCTAAAACACCTAAAGTCTCTTGCTGCAAATGTGCGGCATTTTCTTTAAAGCGCACATGCAGAATAATCTCATTGTATTCACCCTTGGGTTTCACTTGAAATTTAAGTCCCACCCAGCCGTGACCTTTATATTTCTTGGCATAATCGATGGTGGTTACGGTATTGGCATAGCTAAAGTAGCATTGCTCTTGGCGTTGGTCGCTCTCCAAACGCTGTTCAAGCAATTGGATTTCGTGATTGAGCATTCGGCGCAATCTCTTTTGAGTTACATAGCGCCCATCATTTTCGCGCCCATAGATGGCATCGCTGAAATTTTTATCATAGGCAGACATGGCTTTGGCAAGTGTTCCAGAGGCTCCTCCTGCACGGTAAAAAAAGCGAACGGTTTCTTGTCCTGCACCAATTTCGGCAAAGGAGCCATAAATGCCACGATTGAGATTGATTTCTAATGCTTTTTGGTTTGGGGTAAGAGGGCGTGAATTTGTAGGCATAATTTTTTGTACTAAAATTTATTTGAGGTAAATTTAGCGAATATTATGAAGGAAAACAACCAAACGGTAATATTTTTAGGCACGGGAACCTCTCAAGGCATACCTATCATCGGGGCTAAAGATCCCGTGAGTTTATCGACTAATCCCAAGGATAAAAGACTTCGCTCATCGGTATTTATAGAATATCAAGGAAAAAAGATTTTAATCGATTGCGGTCCTGATTTTAGGATGCAAATGTTGCGCGAGAATTTAGATGATATAGATTTTATTTTGCTCACGCATGAGCACAACGACCACATTATAGGTCTTGACGATGTGCGCCCAATTAATTATTTGCACAATAAGGATATGCCTATTTATGCCTTGCAGCGCGTAGTGGATTCCGTGAAGGAGCGATTCCCGTATGCATTTATTCCGCACGAATACCCAGGCTTGCCAAAATTTGATTTACAGCCAATTGAATACTCAATACAGCCAATAAATATTCAAGGTGTAGAGGTACAGCCTCTGCCAATATTGCACGGTAAATTGCCTATTTTGGGGTATAGGATAGGAGATTTTGCCTACTTAACAGATGTGTATGCGGTACATGAAGAGACGAAAAGGAAATTAAAAGACCTAACCGTGGTAGTGATTGGTGCTTTAAGACAAAGCAAGCCACATCACTCACATTTGTTGCTTGATCAAGCCATTGAATTGGCTCACGAAATAGGGGCTCAGACAACCTATTTTACACACATCGGGCACGAAATGGGGTTTTACGAAGAGGTGGAAAAAATACTGCCACCTCATATGCATTTGGCTTATGATGGGCTGAAGATAAAAATTTAGATATCTTCAAATTTCAAATCAGTGAATTTATCTAAATCAGTTTCATTTTCTTGTTTTTTCTCTGTAGGGAGGTGATTTTCTTCGTAAGAATGTTGATGTCTTTCAGAAATTACTTCGTCCCCTTTTTGGGCGATTACGAAATCTGCACATTCCTTTAAGTTTTCTTGAAAATTTTCAAAGTCTTCTTTGTACAAGTAAATCTTATGTTTTTTGAAATAAAATGAACCATCGGGGTTTGCATTTTTTTTGCTTTCGGTGATAGTCAAGTAGTAATCGCCTGCTTTGGTTTCCCTCACATCGAAGAAGTAAGTTCTTCTGCCGGCTCTTAGTGTTTTAGAGAAGATTTCATCATTCTCATCGTTTCCGTAAAAACTATTCTCAGCCATTTTATTATAATTCTATGAGTGTTAATGAGTTTAAGACAAAAGTAAAAAAAAACGCCATCATTTCCAACTATACAATCATTAAATTTTTGGCTAAAAAATAAATCCCACGCTATGAGTGGGATTTAGAAATAAGTGTATTTTGTACACTAAACACCGATTCCATAATAAGTGAACCCTTTTTCTTCTAGGAAATTTCTTTCATAAATGTTTCTCCCGTCAAAGATTAAAGGAGTGTTTAAATTTGTTAATATTTTATCCCAATCTGGGAAGCGGAACTCGTTCCATTCTGTGATGAGTGCAATGGCATCTGCCCCTTGGGTGGTTTCGTAAACATTTTCGTGATAGGAAATGCGATTGCCAAGTATTTTTTGGGCTTCGTGTGTGGCCACGGGGTCTATAGCTTTAATTTTTGCGCCGTGTTTTAGTAGCTCATCTATGATATAAATGGCAGGCGCTTCGCGCATATCGTCAGTATTGGGTTTAAAGGCAAGCCCCCACACAGCGATGGTTTTGCCTGATAAATCGTGATTAAAATGCGCTAATATCTTTTGTGCAAGGATTAATTTTTGGCGATTATTTACCTCCTCTACGGCATCTAGAATTTGGAGCTCGTGCCCTAAATCTCGTGCCGTTTTAGCCAAAGCTTTGATGTCTTTTGGAAAGCAAGAGCCACCGTAACCCACGCCCGCGTATAGGAATTTTTTACCAATGCGGGGGTCTGCACCGATTCCCGCACGAATGTCGTTGATATTGGCGCCCACCTTGTCGCAGAGATTGGCAATATCATTCATAAAGCTGATGCGCGTAGCGAGCATTGCATTGGCGGTATATTTTGTCATCTCAGCGGAGGTGATACTCATATAAATTACACGGAACCCGTTTAGTAAGAATGGTTTGTAGATTTTTTCTAAAATCTTTTTAGCACGCTCATTTTCCACGCCTATAACGACACGGTCTGGGCTCATAAAATCCTTGATGGCAGCCCCTTCTTTCAGGAATTCAGGGTTCGAGGCGACATCAAAGGTTAGGGCTAAATTTCGCTTATATAATTCACTTTGTACACAGGATTTTACGATGTGTGAAGTCCCCACAGGCACCGTGCTTTTAGTTACCACCACGAGGTAATCGGTCATATGCTGCCCAATTTCAGAGGCAACGGCTTTTACATACTGCAAGTCTGCGCTGCCATCTTCCCCTGGGGGAGTGCCCACGGCGATAAACACAGCATCGCTCCCTTCTAAGCTTTCTTTTAGAGAGGTAGTGAAATTGAGCCTTTTTTGTTCATAATTACGGTGTACAATGTCTTTTAAGCCAGGTTCATAGATGGGTAAAATGCCTTTTTTTAGGTTTTCAATTTTGGTTTCATCTATGTCTACACAAGTTACTTGCATTCCCACATCTGCAAGGCAAGCACCAGTTACTAGGCCTACATAGCCAGTGCCGATAACTGCAATCTTCATACGCGAAATTTTAAATTTTGGCTATGCAAGTTAAGGAAAAAAGGGGATTTAAAAAATTATCTTTTTTCCAATAGGCTGAGCAGATATTGCCCATACGTGCTTTTTTCTAATTTTTTGGCATTGTCCATCAATTGATTTTCATTGATGAAGCCTAGTTTATAAGCAATTTCCTCAATGGCACCAATTTTAAGCCCAGTTCGGTTTTCCACGGCTTTTACAAATTCGGTAGCTTCTACCAGAGATTCGTGGGTGCCAGTGTCTAGCCACGCGAAGCCTCGGCTTAAAACTTCTAATTTTAATTTGTTATTTTTTAAGTAAGTCTCGTTTACGCTGGTGATTTCCAATTCTCCACGGGCTGAGGGCTTGGTGTTTTTGGCAATGTCAATGACGGAGTTTGGGTAGTAGTATAAGCCTACCACGGCATAATTTGATTTCGGATTTTTGGGTTTTTCTTCGATGTTTAAAACATTCCCATTTTCATCAAATTCAGCTACGCCATAGCGCTCGGGGTCTTTTACATTATAGCCAAAGATTACGGCTTTTTGCTCAGTTTTTACACATTCCACAGCCTTTTGTAATTTTTGAGAAAGCCCTGCGCCATAGAATATATTGTCGCCAAGGATTAGGCACACATCATCATTGCCTATGAATTTTTCACCAATGATGAAGGCCTGTGCTAAGCCATCGGGGGAGGGCTGTTCAGCATAGGATATTTTTAGCCCAATTTGTGCGCCGTCGCCCAGTAGCTTTTGGAAGTTAGGCAAATCGTGTGGCGTGGAGATGATTAAAATTTCTCGAATTCCCGAAAGCATTAACACCGAAAGCGGATAATAAATCATCGGTTTGTCATTTATCGGGAGCAATTGCTTAGAAACAGCCATTGTCAGTGGGTGGAGTCTTGTGCCTGAGCCTCCTGCTAAAATAATTCCTTTCATATCACCTGAATATTTTTATAGCTTATTTACGAAGTTTTTCCATGAATTAAGTACGCGGTCTTTTTCGGATATAGCCGCTTTTTCTGGGGGAATTTTCCAATCAATATTTAAATCGCGGTCATTAAAAATTACGCCTGATTCTGAGGCTTTGTTATAATAATTATCACATTTGTATTGAAAAATGGCATTCTCGGACAAAACGGAGAAGCCGTGCAGACAGCCGCGCGGGATAAATAGCTGAGTTTGATTTTCAGCGGAGAGTTCAATGCATATAATCTTGCCAAAGGTAGGGGAGTTTTTGCGTGCATCTACGGCGACATCTAACACCTTGCCTTGCAGTACGCGCACGAGCTTGGCTTGCGCATATTGCCCCAGCTGAATGTGTAGCCCGCGGATTACGCCTTGTGTGGAATAGGACTGATTGTCCTGCACGAATTGGGTGTTTAGCCCTGTTGCTTGGTTAAATTTTTCCTCGTTATAGCTTTCAAAAAAGTAGCCTCGCTCATCCCCAAAGATTTGTGGCTGTATAATGAAACAATCTTGGATTTCGGTAGTAGTTACAGTCATTTTTCCTTAGGGTTTTACTGATACATTTTTTGGTAATACTCTTGATACTCGCCGTTGATTACATTTTCCAGCCACGCGGAATTGTTTAAATACCAATCAATGGTGTGCGATAAGCCCTCCTCAAAAGTTACACTGGGTTGCCAGCCTAATTCATCTTTGAGTTTAGTGGCATCAATGGCATAGCGCAAATCGTGCCCAGGGCGGTCTTTTACAAAGGTGATTAATTGCTCAGAAGTCCCCGCGGGGTTCCCTATTTTTTGGTCAATTTGCTTGCAAAGTTCTTTGACTAAATCAATGTTTTGCCATTCATTAAAGCCCCCAATATTGTAAGTCTTTTTATTCTCCGCTTGGTGAAAAATTACATCTATCGCGCGAGCGTGGTCTATGACAAAGAGCCAATCTCTCGTGTACTTGCCATCTCCATAGATGGGCAGCGGTTTTTTATTCAAAATATTGTGAATACATAGCGGAATCAGCTTTTCTGGAAATTGATTAGGTCCATAGTTGTTAGAACAATTTGAAATTACAAAAGGAAGTTTGAAGGTCTCGCCATAAGCACGAACGAAATGATCGGAAGATGCCTTAGACGCTGCGTAAGGCGAATTAGGGTCGTAGGGCATAGTTTCTTTGAATAAGCCAGTCTCGCCCAAAGTGCCATAAACTTCGTCGGTGCTGATGTGGTAAAATCTTTTATCCTCAAAATCGTTATTCCAAGCATTTTTAGCAGCGTTTAGCAAAGCCATAGTGCCTAAAATATTGGTGCGAGCAAAGGCTAAAGGATCTTTGATAGAGCGATCTACATGAGATTCTGCTGCTAAGTGAATCACGGCATCAAATTGATATTGCTTAAAGAGTGCTGCAATGTATTCCTCGTGAGTAATGTCTCCCTTTAAGAAAGTGTAATTGGGTTGATTTTCAATATCTTTTAGGTTTTCGAGGTTGCCCGCATAAGTGAGTGAATCAAGATTAAAAATCTTGTAGTTAGGATATTTTTGCACAAATAAACGGACAACATGCGAGCCGATAAACCCTGCTCCGCCTGTAATTAATATTGATTTTTTCATTACTTAGCGAAGATACTTAAAATTTTAATTCTGAAGGAAACCTTTTTCAGAAAGAATTTGCTCATATTTTTCGTGCAAACGCTCCCAAACATGCTGTTGGGTATACTTGGCAATGATGTTTTTGCGTGTATTGGCTTGCAAAATGGATAGCGCTGCACGGTTGTTTTGATAGTCGCGCATTGTTTTTGCTAGTGCGGCCGTGTCTTGTTTTGGAATTATGGTTCCGTTGATATTGTTTTCGATAATCTCATTGGATCCGCTAATGTCTGTTACGATGCAAGGCAATTCCATGGATTGTGCTTGGAGCACTACATTAGGGAAGCCTTCGCGGTAACTAGGGAATACAAAAGCATGGCTTAATGCTAAAAATGGACGAATATCTGATTGAAATCCCGTACGGATGATGTTTGGATTTTCGTTCATTTTTTGAATGGTTTCAGCGGGAAGAGGATCTAATTTGGGCTCTTCTTTTCCCACTAAAATTAATTTAGTTTTAGGGTTGTTAAGCTCAGTAAAAGCATTGATTAATTCAACGATTCCTTTGTCTTTGATTAAACGCCCTACAAAACAAAACACAAAGTCGTCGTGCAAAATGTTATACTGCTTGCGAAGCGATTCAAGGCAGTCTTCACTGATTTGGTCTTTAGAGAAATAATTTGTGTCAATACCATTTACATTGCCATTGGCGATGATTTCGAGTGGCTTACTGGTAATTCCATAACGCTGCAAATCATGTTTAACGCCCTCGCCTTCTGGGAAAATATGGGTAGCGCAAGCGCAAAGGATTTTATCCATTAAAATTAAAATTTTTTGTAAAAAACCTGTGCGATAAGGGAAAATTAATCCCGTAAAAGTATGAATACGAATTGGAACGCCCGCTATTTTCCCCGCAACCATACTCAAAAGCCCTGCCTTTGGTGTGATAGAGTGTATAATGGTGGGCTTCTCTTTTTTCAGCAATCGGTACATTTTAATCAGAGAGACCAAATCTTTAAAGGGTGAAATTTGGCGTTGCATTTCCACTTGCATGGTTTTTACGCCTTCTCGTTGATGTACCGCTTCTAAATTTTTACCTTTTCCAGAGACGGCCGTAACTTGGTAAAACTGATTGAGAAATTTAAGTTGCCCTCTCAGTAATATATCAAGCGAAATCGGGACGGTAGCAGTCCTGAAAAGTTTAATTTGGGAGTGTTTCATACAATTGGATATATTTATCAACCATACGATGAATGTCAAATTCCTTTGCACGCGCTTGGCATTTTTGCACGGTTTCTTGGTATAGTGCGGGATTGTTTTCCAAAGATAGGATTTTTTTGGCTAAAGTTTGGGCATCTCCTTGCGGAAATAAAACGCCATAGCCCCCCACGATTTCTTTTAGCCCAGGAACTTCCGAGGCAATAAAGGGTTTGCCGCTCGCCATACCCTCAATGCTGGAAAGGGAAAGCCCCTCATATTTGGAGGAGAGAACGATATAGTCGGCGGATTTTAGATGCTCGTATACATTTGTTTTTCTTCCTAAAAAATATACACGATTTGATAGCTTTTCAGATTTTGTAAAGTCTTCTAAATCTTGCCTTAACACGCCATCGCCTAGTAGTATTATTTTGAAATTTTCGGGTAGATAGTGCAGGGCTTTAATCAAAGTTTTTTGGTCTTTTGGTTCGTGCATAGATGAGACTTGCATAATGACTTTATCCGTGGGCAGTAGGTTAGTCGCTATTTCTTCCTTTCTTAAAGCGGTGGCATTTATCACATTTTCAATGTTTACGCCGTTTTCTATAATGGGCAGATTTTCAATGTTTATGCCTGTGTGGTTTTTTATTATTTCCTGAACGCTAGGGGTGATGCATACGGTTTTATTATATTTTTTATAAACAAATTTTTCAATGGGTGTGAATAGTTTATTTCTAATTCTTCGGTTGGAGGTGCTATGTTCTGTAAAGATTAGTTTAGTTTTACTTCCATTAAGCAGATTAGCAAAAACTGCCCAGTACTGCGCAGGGAAGAGGTGCACATGCGCAATGTCGTAGTTTTTTAATAATTTTTGGAGTTTAAAAATAAGTGCAGGATTATAGACAGAACCTTGGCTTAATCTAAAAATTTTTGAACAATTTTTAGCTTCCAAAGCCTTGGTGAAAGGGTAATCATTGTCTGTTAAGAGGGCAATATCCATGCTGATTCCACGCTCCACATACAACGGGATAGAGTCGAGTAGGAGTTTTTCTGCACCTCCCATGTTTAGGCTGTCTATAACTTGTAAAATCTTCATTATTTGTTTTTTCTACGATCGTTTAAATACATGGCAAATCCCAAAGGGAAACCTACGAGTGAATATAGGAAATTTACACGAGATAATTTATTTTTAAAGCCCCAATCTTTGTCATTAAAACTGAAACGCCAAAAATTGATAGTCGCTTTGATTTTTTCTTTCAATGGAATATTGTAAGAAGCCAATTCGCTGTAATGAATCATAGAAGCTTTAGGCGAGTTCATTCGGATTTTTACAATTTTATCAGTTAGTCCACCAGGTAAATATTCAGTAACATAAAAACCATAGTTGTAAAAATCAATTTTATATTTCTGGGCAATTCTATTCCATATTAATGCTTCTGGACAGAATTTTTCACCTTCAATCTCAGGAAATGTATACTCTTGAAGTATATCTGTTTTAAATACTTCAACCAAGTCACCCGTAATGTTATGTTTGTATCGAATGTCTAGTGAGTTACTTGTGATTTTATCAAAGTTACCACGACCTACAATCTTTCCATCACTTGATATTCTTCGCGTTGCTACGGCTACAACAGACATATCATTTATTTTTTGGATATTCTCTTTTAGTTGCTCAATCGCTGTTGGCGTCAAGTGGTCGTCAGTGTCTAATATTAAAGTAAAATCACCTTTTGCTTTTTGAACACCAAAATTTAAAGCGGTATGTTTTCCCCCATTAGTTTTTTTGTAATAGGACAAATCAAAGCCATTAGGAGAAAAGGTTTTAATTAGTTCATCTGTATTATCAGTGCTACCGTCGTCTATCACAATCCATTCAAAATCTTTAGATTCTTGATTTTGTAGAGAATCAAAGGCTCTTTTTAATAAATTAGCTCTATTATAGGTAGGAGTAATAATGCTTATTCTTGGCATAAATTAATCATTTAAAAAATTATAATTTTGGCGGTATTCCATTTCTTCAAATCGCCCATTTCTTTCGAAATCTTGGAAGATGCTTTTGTATGGCATTAAATCTCCGCCGTCCCACAAGATGAGTAGGCGAATGAAAACTGCGCTAAAATAGACTCCTATGCAAAGTTTAAAAAAGTTTCGTAATTTTATATCTTTAATCGCATTATACATATACGGAATGGCTAAAACCAAGAAGATAAAATAGTACCAAGTTAGTCTTAAAAACGAGGCATTAGTGAGGGTTGCCAAGGTGAAGAATACATAAAGCGCAAAACCGTTAAAAATAGCAATACCTTTTTTGGTTTGATAAAAGTAATTTCTAAAATTTAACCCTAAAATAAATAAAACTAAAGCTTCAATAAGATAAAAGATATTGACACCAGAATCACGCCCTACATAGGTTGAAGCTTTTTCTATCCCAGTACTCTCTATGGTACTTTCTTTTAATACATCCCCAAGAGGAGTGAACGATAGAAATAAAATAATAAAACCACCCAATACTAGTTGGTAATTATTGAATTTTCGGTTAGCAACTAAAATGTATGGCAAAAATATGATTGAACTTTTATGAAATGTAAACGCAAGAGCAATAATTAATAAAGCATAAAAATATCTTTTATTAATTATCATGCTAATCGATAGCCAAATGATGGACATTGCTAGCCCTTGTCTTAAATAGACAAATGAGTATATAAAAAACTTACAAAAATAAACGAAAAGAGAAATGCTGATATTTTCTGTGTTTTTTTTAATAACATAAAAGTGCATGCTATACATGATGAGCGCAGAGGCGAAAAATAGGAACTCTCGTTTAGTGCTGACTTGTTGCAGAATGTAATAATAGGTTAAAAATCCTTTTTCAAAAGAGTTGTAAATATATAGTTGTTTGCCTTTTAATACTTCAAAAACTTCCGCATAAATGTATACATCATACCCCCCAATCATATCTCGTAAGCCAGTAATTAGCATTAGGCAAACCAAGAAGAAATAAACTAATGTTTTGTTTTTCATTGGGTTGCTCAGATATACCATAATGGCTAATGCAAATATGAGTAGGTATGGAATCATTTTTTTATCAATGTATCAATTAAATTTACAGAATCACAGTTTTCATATAATTGTTTTGATCCCGCTGTATATTCAGGGTAATTATTTTCAATTTTTTTGATGGCTTTTACAATATTTTCTACATTCCATTCATCAGTTGAAATTCCGGCTTGGTTATTTTCTAGTGCTTGTTTTAAGGCTGGTACATCGTTTCCTATCATAGGTTTATTAAACATACTATATTCGTATATTTTATTTGGAGCACAATATAGCAAATTTAAACTTTCTTCTACATTTGAATTCTCGGATGTGTTATATGTTAAAAATCCAATATAAGCCATTTTTGTCACAAGTAAGTGATATGGTGGCGGGATGAATGGTAAAAAGTATACATCTTTATCTTTGTATTTCTGTTTCAAAAAATCCTTGTCAGTAGAATCTGCAGCCATAATACAGACAGCGTAGTCAGGCCCCAAATGATTTAAGGAATCGCATATGTAATCTATGCGTCTTTTCTCATTGTCTATGGCTCCTTGGTATAGTAATGTTTTTTTTTCTTTAAGCGTATCAATCAACTTTTCATCAACAAAATGTGATAAATCGTATGAGAGATTCTCTAAGGATAACAATGGCTTATTTGGAATGATATATGGTGTTTTCTTCAAACCAAAAACTGCCTGCGTTATTTTAGCCCTATTGTATTCACAACAAACTACTCTCCAGGCTGATTTTACATTTTGTTTTAAATCTAAATTGGGAACTACCAATCTGTATTTCATTGGGACTTTGAAAAATGGCATTTCAAATAAATATAGAATTGTTCTATAATTTTTAATAATAGAATTCATCCTCCATCCATTTTCGTTTCCAAACACCCAAACCACAGTATCATCGTCATAATTTCTTTTGATGAATTGTTCTACCTGAGATTTGTTTTTGAACATCGACTGAAATTTTTTTACTGGGTTCGTTTGAACTTTGTCAACAACAACCTCTTCATAATGAATGTTCATTTTCTGCAGTTCTTCAATTAACTCTTTGGAACTACAATAGCCAAGCATTGTCACATGACAATTCAATTGAGCTAAAATTTTTAAAACACTTAGTATCGGTGGATATCTTACAATATCATCATCCGATATCAAAATATGTTTGCTGTAATTAGCCATTTTTATTTTTTAAAAAGTTGATAATTCTTTCAGAAGCTTTACCATCTCCGTAAGGATTTTGTATTGATTGAATACTTGCGTAATAAGCAGAGTCATCAAGTAATTGACTGCTGTTTGACATAATTTTATCAATATCAGTACCTACCAATTTTACGGTGCCAGCATCTACAGCCTCAGGTCTTTCAGTATTACCTCTCATAACTAGCACGGGTTTACCTAAACTTGGAGCCTCTTCTTGTATTCCTCCGCTATCAGTTAAAATAAAGTAGCTTTGATTCATTAACCAAACAAAAGAAGGGTAGGATAATGGTGAAACCAATTTAATATTTGAAATTCCACGTAATAAATCATTTACTGTATTTAAAATATTTGGGTTCAAATGCACAGGATATACAATCTCTACATCATCTTTATACTTTTCAGCTATATTTTTTAATGCCTTGCAGATATCGATAATACCTTGTCCGTGATTCTCTCTTCTATGCCCTGTAACAAGAATTATTTTTTTATTTAGATTTAATTTTGACTTTAGTTCTTCAATTTCAGAGTTAGAATAATTTTTTAGAATCTCTCGCCCTTCAAATAAAGCATCAATTACTGTATTCCCTGTGACAATAATATTTTCATTCTTTACATTTTCTTTTATGAGATTCTCTTTTGAAAATTCTGTAGGAGCGAAATGATATGTTGAAATTCTACCCGTGATTTGTCGATTCAGTTCTTCAGGAAAAGGAGAATTTATATTATGTGTTCTCAATCCCGCTTCTATATGGCATACTTTTGAGCCAGCATAAAATGCAGCTAATGCACCTGCCATAGATGTAGTTGTGTCACCGTGAACTAGAACATAATCTGGCTTGAATTCTTCAAGAATTGGCTTGAGCGATGTAATAATGTCCGCGGTTAGAGTATATAAGTTTTGATTTGGGCGCATTAAGTTTAAGTCATAATCAGGTGTAATACTAAAAAAGTCCAAAACTTGATCAAGCATTTCACGATGTTGAGCAGTAACACAAACTTTTGCATCAAATGCTGATTCATTATTTAATGCTTTAACTAGTGGTGCCATTTTGATGGCTTCTGGTCTAGTTCCGAATAGTGAGAGTATTTTTATCATTTTATATATATTTTAGGTAGAGTTTCTTTAATGTTAAAACCTAGGTCTTTTAAAAGTTTTGGATAATATTTAGGGTTTCCCCATGTAGGATATTTACTCGTTTGTCGAATATATTTACAAAAATAAAAAACCGATTCTTTTTCTTTCACTAAATTTTCAAGTTTCTTTGCGAGATACCCTGTAAACTCTTTATTTTCATCATATCTTATGAAGGCACTCAACTTATCATTTTGTTTTAAATGGTGATTCATAAATCTGATGATTCCATTAAAATAAATATCTGCTCTTTCGTAGGAATAAATTTTATTTGAAGGAACACCATTAATAAAGTGTACTTGATTGTCATTAATTACTTTATAAAATCTTTTTATTCTCCTTCTAAAAGTTTCTCTCAGCTTTTCATTTTCTATAATTTTAGGAAAATGCATAAATGTGACTTCGGGATAAACTTTAGAAGTAACAATGTTTCTCTCGTTTAAAGTGAGTTCATCAATAAAATACTTAAAATTGTTATTAATATTTTCGCAAACAAAATTTATTGAATGAACAGTTCCACTACCCATATAATCAAATGGTAAACTAAAATCCCTTAAATGTAAAACTTCTATTACATGTGCAGTATGGCAGTCACTGCCAATAGGTATAATTGTTTTTTCATAATTAAAGTTACGATCAATGTGCAGAAATTTTTTGCTCTTAGAAATAGGATTGTAAAATATAGGGATTCGCATATTTTATTTTCTCATTACAAGCTTATTAAGAATAAAAGAATTATTCATAAACAGCTTAGTTAAACTTTGAAACTTGGTCTTTAAAGGCCCTTTAATGGGATATAGTTTTTTTTCTTTCAAATCGTTGATGCATTTTTGTTTAAATTCCAATGATGTTGACTCAGGATTCTTGTGAAATTTCCAAAGTAAATTCCAGACCATTGAGTTATAGTTTTTAGTGATAGCATTATTCAAATTTTTAGAATAGGATTTATTTTTATTTAGCTTAAATAAGTTGCTAATTACAACTTCATCAAATAAATATTTTTCGTATTTCTCTTGCGTTTTGGGCTTTGAAATTGACCCCAATCTCTGTAAGTAGTTGTATCCAATTAAATCAGAAAAAAAGACTTTCTTAGCTTTTAAGAACATTCTCATGGAAAATTCCATATCTTGATGGGTTAATCCTAATGTGAAAAGTAAGTTTTGTTCGAGCAAAAAATCTCGTCTGAATAAGAAACAACACATAGATGATGGCGTATATCCATTAATTAGAGCATCTGGACCACTCATTATTCTATTAAATTCCAATGTATGGTTGATTTGTCCACCTAAATCTTTTCCGTGTTCATCTACATTTCTAATTGCAAAAGATGTAGCGTCAATTTCATTATCAATAGAAAAATTCAATAATTTTATTACATTATCAAAATCATTGTAATCATCTGCATCTAAAAATTGTAGATATTCACCCTTTGCCAAACCAATTCCTGTATTTCTTGCTCCAGATAATCCTTTGTTTTCTTGAGAGAAAACAAATACATTCGGTTTACTTGTTGAATATTCATTTAAAACATTAAGACTGTCGTCTGTTGAACCATCATTGATAAAAACGATTTCAAAATCTTGCTTAGGTAGTTTTTCAAATAAAGGTTCTAAGTTTTTAAATGTATCATTTAAAAAATCTTGACAATTATATACGGGGATGACAATTGAAAGTTTCATTAATGTTTAATTTTTTAGTAATGATTTCAAAGTTTGTTAGATTGTCATTTCTCGAATGAAGGTATTCGGATATGTATTTGTCATAAATGTGCTTTTTTATTTTAAAAGAGTCGGAGGTGATTTTTTCAATGTCATTATTTACATTTATGATTGGGGAGTCAAAATATTTAGCAATGTTATATGCTATTTTAGAATATTCATTCAAATTTGTTTTGTTTTCTTTATTATAAAACTCATTCATAGTTAATAAAAATAGAGGTTTGTAATTAAGAATAGAGAAATTAAATGCTGTAGAAAAATGTGTCATAACAGCTAATGCGTTTTTAGATAGTTCTGGAGTTTTGAATTTTATAATTTTTCTATTATTAAAATCGTATTCATTATAATCTGATTTGGGATGGGCTGAGATTATCACTTCCTTATTAAATTTTTTTTCCAATTGATTGAAAAATTTATTCATACATTCTAAGTAATGTTTTCTATCAATGTTTTTATATCCTCTTAGAGCAAAATCTGGATGTCCAACAAGAAATTGATCGATAAACAAAAAGTAATCTGTTGAAGTCTCGTATTTTTTTATTTTTAAATTTTTTTCATAATCTATGTGATTAATTATATTATCACTATCATTTCTTTTATTTGGTGCTGTAAATTTTATTAGATTTTTATTTGTAGAGGAATTTTTAAATTTTTCAAGGAATAATTTATGCATTAAATCTCTGTAAAATTTAATTGGATTAATATAATATAAAATTTTTTGAAATAAACTTTTCTTATTTAACATAACTTCAAGAGATCCCACTAAATAATTGATTCGATACGATTTAATAGATTGTTTGACTGCTGTTTCATAAATTATATAAGTTTTTTTATTTATCGGGATTTGAAGATCGCAATAAAAGTCTTGTTCACGGAGTAGAGCATTAACTACATCATCAATTGAATTAAAATATCTAACTTTATGATCAAAATAATCAACTTCATTAATATAGTTGCATCCAAAATAGTCACTTAACGACCAATATTCAAAATCACATCCTGCCATTAGAAATTTGTCTTGAAAAAATAAGTCGTTTACAACGGGTTTTTGGTAAGGGTCAATACAAATTACAATTATTTTAACTTTCATTTCTTAGTGTTTTTTTTAAAACAAATTCAGCAAAGTCAAAATCATATTGGTCATCAATATCTACATTGCCTAAATGCCCCTCAACAAATAAAGGATAAGATTCTTCGTTCATAATTATACCTTGGTCTATTAAATGTTTTTTTGTGATGTATAATAGTCCATTCTCGTAGTAGAGCGGTTCCATGTCTTGGCTTCTCATGCCAAATTCGTAGTTAAATGGGATAAATTTATCACCTTTAATTTTTCCTAATTTATGGGTATCTCTACTTACGGTAAAAAGGCTATTGTAGCTATTTGTTGTGTAAATTTTCATCGCTTCTTCAAGTAATTTTTTTGGTCTTAAAGGGTTAGTAGCTTGCAATAAGATAATGTTATCGTCCTTATCTAGGTTAAGAGTTGTAACTGCATGTTGCAAAACTTCAACGGTCGATGTGAAGTCTCCTGCTAATTCTGCTGGACGATCAATTATCCTAACGCTTGATTGCTTAGCCACCTCTTTTATATTATTACAATCGGTAGAAACTACAATATCATCTATAAAATCAAAAGTTTTAGCATAATCTATACTATGTGTCAGTAGTGGTTTTCCCCCCAACATTTTGATGTTTTTTTCAGGAAGTCTTTTTGAGCCACCTCTCGCTGGTATAACTACTATATTTTTCATAGAATTAATTTTTTTGATTTAAATCTTGCAAATCTACCATTTGTTTGAATCTGCCATTTTGTTGGTAAAGCTCATGGTAGTTTCCTTTTTCAATGATATTTCCCTTATCCATCACATAAATAGTATCAGCATGTTTTATGGTAGACAATCTATGTGCAATAATTACCATGGTGTATTTGCCTTGGAGTCTTTCAATATTTTCTTTGATGTAATTTTCTGTTTCAGAGTCTAAAGCTGATGTCGCTTCATCCATGATAAGTAATTCAACATCCTTGTATAGCTCTCTTGCAATTGAAATTCTCTGTTTTTGTCCACCAGACACCAAAACCCCATTACTTCCCAAAGGTGAGTCTTCCTTCTTGTCTAAATCATTCATGAAATTGGTAAGTGCAACAAGCTCTATACATTTCCAAAATCGTTCAATATTCTTAGGTGTTTTCTCGTCCCAAAATGTGACATTATTGAAAATAGTATCATCAAAAATAACGGGATCTTGTGTAATGTAGCCTACTTTTTTTCTAAATACATTTAGATGCTTTTCTTCCAATTTTTCTTGTCCCAAATAAATGTTTCCGCTATCTGGTTTCGTCAAACCACAGATTACATTGGCTAGCGTTGTTTTCCCTGCACCACTTTCTCCTACCAAGGCGATAGTTTCTTTCTCTTGGATTTGAAGAGAAATATCATTTAAAACATGTTTTTCGCCATAAGATAAATCAATGTTTTTCAATGTTATTTCTTTGATTGTTTCAATTTTAGTGTTTTCTTGTTTAGTTTCACTATCTTTATCAAACTCAGAAAAAACTGTCATTATAGCTTCATACCCCGCAGAATTGTTGATAAATAAATTTCCAAATCCTTGAGCTGAGGTTAAGTAAACTAAAGCTCTGTAGAAGTATACCAAACTGACCATGATACTTACAAATGGAGTTTGTCTAAGACTCACTTGTATAAATATTACTGCAACGATAATCAATACGGTAACGGGTTCCCGTGCAGATTCTGCAATAGCATTTAATTTCTGAATTCTAAATTCCAAGCCTTGTGTTTCTAGAATATTTTTTTCAACCTTTTTATCATATTTAGATATATAGTTCGTAGCCTTTAAATACTTGAAATTACTTAAAATTTGTATAATATAGCTATTAAAAGTGTTTCCTGTCAAAGTGAGTTTTCTCGCCGCTTGTTTTGTTGCCTTATTAATGTATTTGTAGACAAAGTTTGAAACAAGACCTCCTATTGCTACCAATATGGCAAATTGCCAATTAGATAGAAAAGCTAAAACAACATAAGTAATCAACATCACGCCACTTTGTATAGCTTGAAAGCAGAAGTTCATTGCTTGCACCATTCTCTCAACTTGAACAGTTAATGCATTTTGTATTTTGCCTGGATCATATTGCGTATAGCCGTTGTATGATACCTTTTTTAATTTACTAATTAATGTAAAACGCATCCGCTTGATGACAAATAATCTAATTCTAGCACTATAGATATATCTGAGAAATGTAAGTATTCCTTTTAAGATAAAAAGTACAATCATAACGATTAGTACATTCTCAAAGTTTAATTGTATACCAGCATTTTGTAAACTATCTATAAAATATTTTAATTTCCCTAAGGAATCAAAATTATTATCTCCGCCACCCGTTACAGACAACAATGGTATAAACATGGCAATTCCTAAACCATCTAGCAGCCCCACAAACGCGTTCATTAAGATGAAAAGGTATAAATGTATCCCTACATGTTTTTTAATGTAGCCTAAAAATTCTAAGGAAAAGCTTTTAATTTTTATCATACCACTAAAGTCTACCGTCTATTTCTTCTTTGTCTAAGAATCCTTTAACATCAAAAATAACTGAATTTTCTTTAGACAAGTTTTTAATGTCAATTTCTTTGAATTGTTTATGAGATACTCCCAGAATTACTGCATCAAATTTCTCGTTTGGTAAATCAGATTCACAATCTACGCCATACTCATGTTTTATTTCATCAGCAGATGCCCAAGGATCATAAGTAGTAACTTCTACGCCAAAATCATTTAAGCTAGTAACAACATCAATAATTTTTGTATTTCTAATATCTGGACAATTTTCTTTAAATGTAAAGCCGAGCACCAAAACTTTAGAACCATTGATTTTGATGTCTTTTTTTATCATTAATTTGACAATTTTTTCCGCTACATATTTACCCATTGAATCATTGATTCTCCTACCAGCAAGAATTACTTCTGGATGATACCCGAATTCTTCTGCTTTTTGAGCTAAATAATAAGGGTCTACACCTATACAATGCCCACCAACTAATCCTGGTTTAAATGGTAAAAAGTTCCATTTTGTTCCAGCAGCTTCTAATACAGATAGGGTATCTATTTTCATCAAAGAAAAAATCTTTGAGAGCTCGTTGACAAAAGCTATATTGATATCTCTTTGTGTGTTTTCAATGACTTTGGCAGCTTCTGCCACTTTGATTGATGAAGCTAGGTGAGTTCCTGCAGTAATAACAGAACTATAAAGTCCATCTACAATTTTACCAATTTCAGCATTTGAGCCTGATGTAACTTTTAATATTTTTTCAACGGTATGCTCTTTATCTCCAGGATTGATTCTCTCTGGTGAATATCCAACGAAGAAATCCGCATTAAATTTTAATCCAGATGTTCTTTCTAATATAGGAACACAATCATCTTCTGTACAACCTGGATACACAGTAGACTCATAAACAACAATGTCATTTTTATCTAATACTTTTCCTACGGTTTCACTTGCCTTTATAAGTGGCGCTAAGACAGGTCTATTGTTTTTGTCTACAGGGGTTGGTACCGTTACGATATAGACATTTGCATTTTTGATGTCTTTAAGATCAGCAGAGCAAAATAATCCATTTTCACCATTTTCAATTGGCGATTCATTTTTTAGAACACTTTTTAAAAGAGTTTCATTCACTTCCAAAGTGTCATCTATTCCATTATTCAATTTTTTTACTCTATTTTGATCAATGTCAAACCCGACAACAGGATACTTAGTAGCAAATAATCTGGCTAAAGGAAGCCCTACATACCCTAGGCCTATGATTGCTATTTTTAAATCTTTATTCAT
This sequence comes from Ornithobacterium rhinotracheale, assembly GCF_004088395.1. NCBI lineage: Bacteria > Pseudomonadati > Bacteroidota > Flavobacteriia > Flavobacteriales > Weeksellaceae > Ornithobacterium > Ornithobacterium rhinotracheale. Next base: position 79,689 of record NZ_CP035107.1, read on the forward strand.
AATTTTATTATTTTAAGTTTTTCCAATACCATTTGGTGGCTATTTTCAATCCTTCTTTCAAAGAGTATTTGGGATTATAATTTAAAAGTTTTTTTGCTTTGTCAACGCTAGCTAGTGAATGTGGAATATCTCCTAATCTTTCAGAACCGTGGATGACTTCAATGTTTTTTATTTCATTATCAAATTCTGAAAGATTCTCTTTTAATTGTTCTATAAGCTCGTTCAGTGTTGTGTTCTCACCATATGCAGTATTGTATACTTGATTAATAGCTTCTGGATTAGTTGTCTCCATTGCTAAATGATTCATCTGAATTACATTATCAATGTATGTGAAGTCTCGACTAAATTGACCATCTCCATTTACAGTAGGTGATTCGTGATTTAAAAATTTCTTTACAAACAAAGGGATAACTGCTGCATATGTACTTTCTGTATCTTGTCTTCGTCCGAAAACATTGAAATATCTCAGCCCAATACATTCGATTCCATATGTCCTTGAAAAAACATCAGCATACAATTCGTCTACATATTTAGTAATTGCGTAGGGTGATAAAGGTCTGCCAATTTTATCTTCAACTTTCGGTAGCGTTTTAGAATCACCATATGTTGATGAGCTCGCAGCATAAACGAATCTTTTAATCTTGTTATCCCTTGCCGCCACCAACATATTCAAAAAACCAGATATATTAACATCATTTGTTGTAATCGGATCTTTAATTGACCTAGGAACAGAGCCTAAAGCTGCTTGATGTAAGACGTAGTCCATCCCTTCTGTACTATTTATGCAAGTTTCGAAATCACGGATATCTCCTTCAATTAGTTCGTAGGATTTGTTCAATAGAAATGGTTCAATATTTTCTCTTTTTCCTGTAGAAAAGTTGTCTAGACATCTTACAAAATATCCCTCATTTAAAAAATATTCTGTTAGGTTTGACCCAATGAACCCTGCGCCTCCAGTTATTAATATTTTTTTCATTTTTTTGTTATTTTACTAAGTAATTTCTTATACCAGCTTTTTTTCTTTTTACTATGGTAGCCGTAGCCATACCCATAGTTGTAGCCATATCCATAGCCGGAATTTCTAGAATTCACATCATTTAGCACAAAAGAGGCGTGCTTAATTTTATGGTCTTCCACTGCTTTTAGTGGGTGTTCTAGCAACTGCTTGTCCGTAAAGCCTGAGCGCACTACAATCATACAAACATCTGCATAATGGCTGATGTGGTAAGTGTCGGATACTAGCAACAATGGTGCCGAATCTATGATTATAAAATCAAATTCTTGTTTTAAATCTTGGATTAATTCCCCTAAACGCTCACTCATAATTAATTCAGTTGGGTTGGGGGGAATGGCTCCCGATAAAATCATCGCCGTTTTATTATCATAAGATGATTTTATTAAAATATCGCCGATGCTCACATTTTTATCATATAAATATTCCGTGAGCCCTATATTTTTTCTAGAACCGTGGAAATACCGCTGTAACTGAGGGTTTCGAATATCTGCCCCTATGATTACGGTTTTTTTATCTTTTAGCTGACTTAAAATGTGTGCTAAGTTTATGGAAACAAATGTTTTCCCCTCGCCCTTGATGGTGGAGGTAACAAGAATTGTTTTCCCCTCATTATTGGTGCTAGCCCCCAACATAAATTGCAGGTTGGTACGCAGCACACGGAATGATTCTGCTAGGCTTGAAAGGTCTTCCGTTACCACATCGTTTGCCTCCTCTTTTTTGAGCGATGGCAGCTCGCCCAAAATAGGGTAGTCGCCCACCAGTCGGCTAAGCTCTTTTCGTCCCTTAATCTTAGTATCCAGCAGGGTGCTTAGGTATACCAGCCCGATGGGGATTAGTAGCCCCAGCAGGAGAGCGCCTAGGTAGTAAGTAGAGAAGTTTAAATTTATGGGGCCAGAACTTTCCGGCGCATCAATTAATTTAGCCTTATCAGCAGATGTCGCAAGAGCTATGGCATTTTCCTCTCTCTTTTGCAAGAGTAGCAAATACAGATTTTCCTTAATGCTTTGCTGCCTGTTGATAGAGCGTAGAATCCTTTCCTGTGCAGGGAATCGGTTAAACGCTGTTTGGTATTTTTTAAGCTTATTATTAATTAAATCTTTTTGTGTTTTCAGCAAATTAGCCTCTTTCTGAATAGAGCTGATAATGGCATCTTTCAATTGATGAAGCTGTTCGGTTTTGCCTTTGATTACAGGGTTGAGGTCGGTTCCAGCTTGCTTTTGAACATTGCGTTCAATCACGATTTTATTATACTCTGAAACATAAGAAGAAAGCTCCGCATTTTGAGACAAAATATTGCTTGGTAATATTTCATCAATTGGGGCATTTCTTATTTGATTTTTATAGATATTAGTAAACTCCTCTTTGGTGTTTAAGTCTAGAAGCTCCTTGCTTAAAGCCTTCATTTCCGTTAGGCTTTCGCTAGCGCCCGAGATGGGGTCTACAATTTGGTTATCTTCCTTAAAGTTTTCAATTTCGCCCTCTACGCCTCCTAGCTCATCGTTGATGATTTTAATTCTTTCGTTTACAAAAGCGGCGGTTTTTCGAGCCTCCATATTTTTATCATCTACGGCATCCTCGTTAAAGACCTCAATTAAGTTCAGTATAATGTCCTTAGCCTTTTCGGGTTCAGAATTCGTCATTGAGAGAATAATGGCTGATTGATAATTCTGAAAACGATTAGCATCAATTCGCCCTCTCAATCGGTCGGTAACGGTTTGTGCATCAGAGATGTTCATTTGCATCTCTCCGGTGCCGATTTTAGCCGATTTCTTTTTAAAAGTAATGCTCCCAAAGTCGAAAATAATAGGCAGGTCGTATGCATATTTGCCCACTTTACCTCCTTGCGTGAGGTAGACATTCTTGTCATCATAGGTGAGCGCAAAGTTTTCAGAGAAGCGAGCGATGCTATCTTTGGGCTGAACGATGATTTTTAAGGGCGATTCCTTGCCATACACTTCTGTTTCAAGTACTTTTCCCTTTCTTGTGAGGGTGGTGTAGAGGTTTAAGTTTTCGATTACTTTTTTTAATAATCTTTTAGAGCGGAGAGATAGCAGCTCATTATCAATCCCTTCGGAGCGCATTCCGTTTACTTCTTGAATTGCCGATAGGGCGCCACCTTGTCCGCCGTTATTATTGCCTGTTTTTATCAATACAGTGGCATAAGTGCTGTATTCTGGCACGATGTACCGTGTGTATAATTTAACCCCAACTACGGCCAAAATCGCGCAAATGGCATAAATGTACCAATAGCGCAGATACGGGGCGATGATTTCCTTAATTTCTAAACTGTTATCTTTTTGATTCTCAGTCATAATTATTTAATAAAAAGTGCGTAAATGGTTACTCCCAAGGAAAGAATCGTAGAAATAGCCGCAAATGGCGTATTGTTAAAGCTTAAAGTGCTAGCTTTGCTAGGCTTAATGTAAATAATGTCGTTTTGCTTTACATAAAAATATGGCTCATTAAAGAGGTTCGCATCTTTTAGATTAACGGTATACTTTGTGCGTTTATTATTTTCCGTTCTCACTAGCAATAGATTATCGATATCCGAAGTTTTTTTGAGGTCGCCACTTTCGGCCAAAACTTCTAGGATATTAGCATTTTCATTTTTAATATTCACCACGCGTCCGCCAGAATCTCCTAAAACGACTACCCTGAAATTATTCACTTTTAGATTTACCACAGGATTTTTCAAATAGCGGCTAAATTGCGCCGTTAATTCCGCAATAGCCTCAGTTCTAGTTTTGCCTAAAAGGTGAATTTTTCCAATCTGCGGGAAGTTTATATTCCCCTCGCTGTCAATGGTATAGGTGGTGATTCCTTGTAAATTTGATGTATTACTGCCTGAGGTGGAGGAGCTTAAATTTAAAGTGAATGGAGCTAATAGCTCTTTGTCGTCCACAGACACATTGATGCTCAAATCATCGCCAGCTTGTAGTTGATACTCATTTATCCCAGTTAAGCCAGCTTGATTTAGATTTACTTGATCAATATTTTGAAAATATAAAACATCTCGTTGTGTTCTACAAGATTGCAGTAGCACTAAGGCTAAAAGGAAATAGGCTATTTTTTTCATAATTATTTATTGTCCAAAAATTCAAATTGAGAGTTTTTACTTTTGTACTCAGGAACGATTTCTTTAATCAATTTTACGATCTCAACTCTTCCTGAAACCAAAGCTCTTCTTGCGATATGGGTGACTTGCTTTTCTATGATTTCATATGGCACGCGTTCATCTTTTGAACGCATAATTTTCTCATGGTGAGTTGGGAGCGTAGTGGTTTTATCGCTTAAAAGCTCTTCGTATAATTTTTCACCAGGTCTTAGCCCAGTCACTTTGATTTCAATGTCTTTGCCGGGTGTTAAGCCGCTCAATTGAATCATTTTTCTTGCTAAATCTATGATTTTCACAGGTTCCCCCATGTCGAATACATAAATTTCTCCACCTTGCCCCATAACACCAGCTTGCAATACAAGTTCGCAAGCTTCAGGTATTGTCATAAAGAAGCGTGTAATTTCTTCGTGCGTTACCGTTACGGGGCCACCTTCTTCAATTTGTTTTCTAAACAATGGGATTACGGAGCCATTGGACCCCAAAACATTCCCAAAACGAGTTGTAATGAATTTAGTAGTATTCCCTGGAAGCTCTTGTAATGATTGAACATAAAGCTCTGCCACGCGTTTAGACGCTCCCATTACATTGGTTGGGTTTACGGCTTTGTCAGTCGAAATCATTACAAAACGATTGACTTTGTATTTGCTAGCTAAATCAGCTAAAACTCTTGATCCCCAAATATTTACATTAATGGCTTCAATAGGGTTGTCTTCAATTACAGGTACATGTTTGTAAGCAGCAGCGTGATAAACCATTGAAATGTTATTTTCCTTGAATATTTTTTCAATGCGGTGCTTGTTGCTCACATCGGCTAAGTAAAATAGGTAGTCAATGTGCGGGAATTTTTCTTGCATTTCAAGCTTAATGTCGTTAAGTGGTGTTTCCGCTTGATCTACAACTATTACTTTGCTTGGATGATAAGAGGATACTTTCCTAATTATTTCACTCCCAATTGATCCAGCCCCCCCCGTTACTAGAACAACTTTTCCTAAATGTCGCCTACTGATTTCGCTATTTTCAATTTTGATTTCTTTACGATAGAGTAGATCTTCAATCTGTAAGGTTTTAATATTTGGTGCAATTTTAGCATTTTGTTCACCTTTTTCTTGCTCTAAAAGTTTAACGGGAAGATGATAAATCCTTATTTTTTGTTTAATTAAATCCTCCATAATTGGCTGAAATTCCTCAGCTTTAATATTATCTTCGGAAAAAATAATCCCTTTTAGATTATTCTTTTCTTTCAGTTTGGAAATTTGATCAAAAGAGTATATTCTTTTACCTAAAATTCTACCTTTTCCCACGCCTGGGTTTTCTTCTATGAACCCTAATAAATTAAATTTGCTGTCTGGGTTTTCTGTTACAGCACTACCGAATCCCACGGCCTGTGAGCCTGTTCCGTAAATCACAATATTGCGCGTTTCTGGCATGTCTCTGAATCTTATGAATAAGGCAAAAGCAAGCTTAACATAAAATCTGAAAAGCGAAAGCGTAAGAAATAATGTGAGAATGAAAAATATTAAGCAAAAATCAAAGTATAATTCGCTACCCATTTTCCATTTCCATAGTTTGCCAATGATAAATAGGGCTATTAATGAAGCAAAAGTTGAAAGTGAAATTTTGGTAATATCTCTGATTGATGAGTGGCGCACAACTCCATAGGACACACGAAAAACGATGAGAGACAAAACCGAAACGCTAAACATCACAAGAAAACTTGTATGATTACTTACTTCTCCAAAGGTTGGTACCCCCCAAGCACTCATTAAGTAATGAGTTACTAATAGAGAAAATAGCACTATCCCCGTATCAATAGTGAATATCACCCAGCGTGGCAAATGTTTAATATTGCTTAACTTTTCAGCTAAGTTTGCAAAAAATCCGATTTTTCTTCTCTTGTTTTCCATTACTTTAGGGCGTGCAATATACAACTTTTTATTCTATCTCTATCCTCATCGGTTAAGTTGGAGCCAGAGGGCAAACATAATCCTCTGTTAAATGCATCTTCGGATACTTTTCCTCCAAAATACATAGTGTTACTAAAGACGGGTTGCATGTGCATAGGCTTCCACAGCGGCCTAGATTCAATATTTTCTTCTGCTAGTGCAAGTCTTAGTTTTTCTCTGTGCTCGTAATCTTTTAGCAAAATTACAGAAAGCCAATGATTTGAAAATAGGGTTTTGTTACTTTCAGTTAATAATTGAATGTCTTTGAAGTTTTTGAAAAGCTCTTGGTAAAATGCGTGCATGGCTCTACGCTGATTGACTCTTTCTGCCAAGACTTCCATTTGTCCTCTACCGATGCCTGCACAAATATTGCTTAAGCGGTAATTATAACCAATTTGTGAGTGCTGGTAGTGAGGGGCGTCATCTCTCGCCTGAGTGGCTAGAAATACCGCTTTTTGTTTGATGGCTTCATCTTTGCAAACAAGCGCTCCTCCTCCAGAGGTGGTAATGATTTTATTGCCATTAAAACTTAAAATGGAAATATCTCCTAAAGTGCCACAATTTTCGCCATAGTAAGTGCTGCCTAAAGCTTCGGCGGCATCTTCTAAGATAGGGATTTCGTATTTATCAGCAATTGAACGAATCTCTCGGTGTTTATATGGCATACCGTATAAGTGTACGGCAACGATGGCTTTAGGCTTCGATCCATTTTTTATTCTGTTTTGGATAGCCTCTTCAAGTGCTTTGGGGCAAATGTTTAGCGTTTCAGCTTCGCTGTCTACAAAGACAGGTTTTGCACCTAAGTATTTAATTGGATTAGCCGATGCAGCAAAAGTCATACTTTGACAAATTACTTCATCCCCAGCTTCTACACCCAATAAAATTAACCCCAAATGCAAGGCAGCTGTTCCTGCACTAAGCCCTGCAACATGCACTTTTCCTCCGAAGAAGTTTCTTAAATCTTCTTCAAAGCCATTCACATTAGGCCCTAATGGTGCGACCCAATTTTGCTCAAAAGCTTCATTAATGTATTTCTGTTCATTTCCACCCATATGAGGTGATGATAGCCAAATTTTAGGTTTCATATGTTTTTAATTTTAATTATTCTTCCAGGATTTCCGACAACTACACTGTTGTCTGGGATGTCTTTTATGATGACGCTCCCTGCGCCGATGGTTACATTCTTGCCAATTTTTATTCCTTGGATAATGCAAGCTCCAATGCCTATGTGAGTGCATTCCCCTACTGTTACATTGCCGGCTAACGCTACATTGGGCGATATGTGGACAAAGTCTTCTATTAAGCAATCGTGGTCTATGCTACAATTTGTATTTAATATGCAGTGGTTTCCAATTTGCGTTGAATGGTTTACCACGACTCCAGGCATAATCGCATTTCCTTTTCCCATTTTAGTTTTTCGGGAAATGAAAGAGAACGGGTGAATGGCGTTTACATAGTTATGAAACTTAGTAGCGACATTTTTTCTAATTTGATTGTTGCCTATGGCAATAATTATCTCCTCATCAGAATCCTTTTCAGATGGTAAATTGAGAGGGAGGTTGCAGAAATTTTCAGCAGAAGGATTGTCATCTAGAAATTTTTCCACAGAAAACTCTCCAGAGGATTGTAAAATATCAAGTATTGCTTTTCCGTGTCCGCTTGCACCAAATATAACCATGTCTTTTTCTTAATTAGAGCCGTCAAATTTATAAGTTGTAGCCTGCCCCTCTTTGTTTATTCCTTCTGACTTAAATACTTTTTTTATTGTTAAAAATAGTATTCTAGCGTCTAAAGTTAGGCTTAAATTTTTAACATACCAAACATCGTGCCTAAACTTTTCCTCCCAAGAAATTGCATTTCGCCCATTCACCTGAGCCCACCCAGTGATTCCAGGACGGACAGAGTGTCTTTTTTTCTGTTCTTCGTTATAGAGAGGTAGGTATTCTGGAAGGAGGGGGCGAGGCCCGATTAAACTCATGTCGCCTTTTAGTACATTAATGAGCTGAGGAATTTCATCTAACGAAGTTTTTCTCACGAATTTTCCTACAGAAGTCAAACGATCCGCATCAGGCAGGAGATTCCCTTTCGCATCTTTTTTGTCATTCATCGTTTTGAACTTTACAATCGAAAAGATTTTTTCATTCAGTCCAGGTCTTCTTTGAAAGAAGAATGGGCTCCCATGATTAGCTATGGAGAGAAATATTATGCAAACTAGTAATACTGGACTTAGAATAATAAGCCCTAAAAGACTTGCGATGAAATCTATGCATCGTTTAAAGAAATGTTTATACATTTTTTAATACTTAAATTTTAGCCAAAAAATACTTTGCAAATTTCTATCATTTCGGATTAAGTTTCAATTTTTTAAGTGTTTTTTTATGTTAAAATTCTGGCGCTTAAACTTTATACGCTCAGATTTGCAGGAATGAGCTTTAATTCATACCTTTGGGTTTTGTTAGAAAAATAGCTAAAAATTTAAATTTTAATAATTTAGAAAATCCATTTTTTAAATAATTTAAGTGGTTTTTTTAATCTTAGATTTTTTGAAAATTAATTATGTTAGAAAAAAAAGAGGCGCGCTATGAGCGTGTAATTTTAGTAGGAGTTATTACTCAAAACCAAAGCGAAGAAAAGCTGAGCGAATATATGGATGAGCTTGCGTTTCTAGCCTATACCGCTGGAGCGGAAACCGTGGCTCGATTTACGCAAAAACTGCAACAGCCGGATTCTAAATATTTTGTAGGGAGTGGAAAGTTAGAGGAGATTAAGGAATTTGTAGAAGAAAACGATATTGATACCGTAGTTTTTGATGATGAGCTTTCACCTTCTCAGCTTAAAAATATTGAGCGTGTTTTAGATCGCAAAATCATTGATAGAACAAATTTGATTTTAGACATATTTGCTCAAAGAGCCGAAACCTCATACGCCCGCACCCAAGTGGAGCTTGCACAATATGAATATATATTACCAAGGCTCACCCGAATGTGGACACACTTGGAGCGCCAGCGAGGTGGAATTGGGCTACGCGGCCCTGGGGAAACGCAGATTCAGACGGATAGGAGAATCATTCGCGATAGAATTGCGCTACTCAAAAAGAAGCTTGAAACCATAGATAAGCAAATGGCCACTCAGCGAAAAAATCGCGGATCACTCATTCGCGTAGCGCTCGTGGGGTATACCAATGTGGGGAAATCTACTTTAATGAATTTAATTAGCAAGTCTAATGTATTTGCCGAGGACAAGCTATTTGCTACCCTAGACACCACGGTGCGAAAGGTGGTGATTGGGAATTTGCCGTTCTTGCTTAGCGACACCGTGGGCTTCATCAGAAAACTGCCAACCCAGTTGGTGGAATCCTTTAAATCTACCTTAGACGAGGTGCGCGAGGCAGATTTGATTCTGCATGTGGTGGATATTTCGCACGAGAGTTTTGAGGACCATATCCGTTCAGTGAATGAGATTTTAAAAGAGATAGACGTGGTGGATAAGCCTACGCTAATGGTCTTTAATAAAATAGATAAATTCCGATTTATTCCCAAGGCAGAAGATGATTTAAGCCAGCCTACGCGAGAAAATATAAGCCTCGATGAATGGGAGAAAATGTGGGTGGCAAAATCAGAATTCCCTACATTATTTATTTCAGCTAAAAAGAAAAAGAATATCGTTGCCTTTAAGAAAACGCTCTATGAGGAGGTGAAGAAAATCCATACACAGCGCTACCCATACAATAATTTCCTGTTTCAGTATTATGATGAAGAGTGAGGTAACGCTCCTTTTAGGGAGCAATTTGGGCGACCGCGCACGGAATTTAGCACAAGCCAAAGCGCATTTGTCCGAAATTGGAACCATCAAAGCGGAAACGCCTATAATGGAGACGCAGCCCGTAGGCTTCACCGCAGAGCAAGATTTTCTGAACCAAGTATTGTATTTCAGCACGCCACTCTCGCCAATTTCGCTATTGAAGTCCATTAAGAGCATTGAGAAAAAAATGGGTAGAATTTACACTAAGCCGCTTGCTGGCGAAAAATATGTTTCTAGAATTATAGATATAGATATTTTGTTTTATGAGGAAGTGAAATTTTTCTCCAAAGTGTTGAAAGTACCCCATCATCAGGTAGAATCAAGGGATTTCGTGCGTGAATTGTTGGGGAAATAGTGCCTTAATATGATAAAAAATAGAATTTAACACAAAAAATATTTGTTTAAGAATTTAGATGTCTTAAATTTGCCACGGAATAAAACTGATGAATAAATAAATTAAACTTATGAAGTATTTAAAACTATTTACATTATCTTCGTTAGCTCTTTGTGCTTTCCCATTGATGGCGCAAGAGGCAACTGAGGTAGTAGTGTTGGAGGAGGCAGCTCCTCAGGAGACTTATCAAAGTAAGTTCTACGGGCAAAACCGTGATTATGTGAAATTCACTTCTGACCAGAAGAAATTCAACGATTGGAGCATCGCCGTTTATGGAGGTGTGCCATTCATTCAAGGAGCAGACTTAAATACAGCTGTCTCAAACCACGGAATTAAGTGGGGGTATGATGTACAAGCCGTATTGACAAAGCAAATTACGCACGCATTTGGTCTAGGTTTGCAATTTAACTATGGTAAAACTAAGCAACAAGCATTCGTCGGGGGTGATGAGTTCCAAGGACATACAGATTACTGGATGTGGTCATTGCAAGGGGATATCAATTTCAGTAACTTATTTAGAAGAGTTGATAACAAATCTCGCTATGCTTGGGCATTACACGGGTACGGAGGAATCGGTACTTTGCAATATGATTCTTACATCAACAAAAATGGTGGGCCAGATTTCCAAACAGCAGAAGTTGCAGGTTCAGGTTCTATCTACATCAATGGTGGTGGTGGTTTAAGATATAAAGTAAGTCAAAGACTTGATATCGAAGCTAAGGCTATGTACTACTTCACTGGTGATGAGGAGTTTGATGGCTCTACTCAAGGCGAAAAACAATACGATAATCCAAAATTCCAAGATGGAACATCAATTGCCGATATCGCTCACTTAGAGGAAGGTAAAGATGATGGATTGTTTACATTCAGCGTGGGTGCTTTATTTAAGTTAGGAAAACACCATGAGCACCTATCATGGGCAGACCCATTAGCAGATATTTATCCAGGCCCTTCACCTGAAGAGTTACAATCTATGTTGGTAGTTTGTGCGCAAGGTGATAACGATGATGATGGCGTTTGTGATGATTGGGACCGCGAGCTAAATACTCCACAAGGTGCTAGAGTAGATGGTGCAGGCCGTGCATTAGATACTGATTTAGATGGTGTAATCGACTTGTATGACAAGTGCGTTACATTGCCTGGCCCAGCAGATAATGATGGTTGTCCGTTACACAAAGATGTTGAAGCTGCAATCAACTTAGCAATTTCTAACTTAGAGTTTGCATTGGATTCAGATGTAATTTCTCCATCTTACTACCCATTACTCGACAAAGCAGCAGAGTACTTGAAGTATTACAAAGATGATGTTTACAATGTAGTAGGGCATACAGATACAAGAGCTTCTGAGGCTTATAACATGAACTTGTCAAGAAGAAGAGCACAAGCCGTTAAAGATTACTTAGTTCAAAAACACGGAGTTCCAGCAGGACAATTAAATGTTGTAGCAATGGGTGAGAAAGATTTGAGATTCCCTCAATGTAAACCAGCTACTAAATGTCCAGAGTGGATGAACCACGCAAACAGACGAGTAGTTTTCGTAAAACAATAATCATTGTAACTTACATAACTTTTATTAGCATAAAAGGTCGCCTTATTGGCGACCTTTTATGCTTTTTGAAAATTTGACATTTCTAAATTAAACGCTAAAACTCTATTCTAAGAGTTTTATTTTAATTAATTTTGCTAGCTAAATCGAAGTATGAAAGAGCTTTTAAGTTTAAATAAATATTTATACAAATACCGTGGCCGCTTATTCCTTGGGACATTGTTCATCATAGGGCTAAACTTCTTTATGGTATATAAAATCAGATATGTGGGCAAGGCGGTAAACTTCATCAAAGCCTCTCTAAATAGTGGCGAAACCGAGCAGATCAGCCAATTGTGGTACTATGGTGCGTTGATTATTTTATTGCCTTTGGTTGCGGTGCTTCTCCAATTTTTGATGCGTCAAACCATCATTGTGGCATCTCGCCATATGGAGTATGATTTGAAAAATGTTATTTATGAGCATTATCAAGAGCTAGATACAGCATTTTATAAAAATAACCGAATCGGCGACTTAATGAACCGCATAAGCGAAGATGTGGGCTATGTTCGTATGTATCTAGGGCCAGGGATTATGTACCCCATCAATTTGCTCGCAATGTCAGTTATTCTCGTGGTTGAGATGCTTTCAATTGATAAAACAATGACCTTTTTCACGCTCCTGCCCTTGCCATTTTTATCAGTTCTAGTCTACTTTCTGAGTAGTAAAATCAACAGAAAAAGCCGCGAATTACAAGCCGAGCAGTCTAATTTATCAGCCTTTGTGCAAGATATGTTTTCGGGCATTAGAGTTATAAAATCATTTAGCAAAGAAAAAAGCGTTAAGGCGAAATATGTCCAAAATGTCAAAAAATACAAGTATAAAGCCATAGAATTAGCCAATATTGATGCATTTTTTTCGCCCCTCGTGGTAGTGATTATCGGCGTGAGCCAAATCGTGATTTTATATGTAGGCGGTATGCGCTACATCAATGGGCAAATCCACGAAATTGGGACACTAGCGCAGTTTTTTATGTACTTAAATATGCTCATTTGGCCATTCACCTCGCTGGGTTGGGTCTCGATGGTGGTGCAGCGCGCATCAAGCTCTATGAAGCGCATCAACGAGTTTTTAAACACTGATCCGATGGTGAAAAATACAGGTGTAATTAAGGCTAAAATTCAAGGGAAAATCAGCTTTGAAAGAGTGAATTTTACTTATGAAAATACGGGGATTCAGGCTTTGAAGAATGTGAGCTTTGAGGTGCCAGCGGGTGAAACGCTTGCAATCTTAGGAAAAACAGGCTCGGGCAAAACTACCATTGCCGAGCTAATCTCTCGCCTCTATGACCCTACGAGTGGCGTGGTGAAAATTGATGATAGAGACTTGAAAATGTATGATTTATTCGCGTTGAGAGACCAAATCGGGGTGGTGCCACAAGAGGCCTTTTTATTCTCTACAAGTTTGAGGGAAAATTTAAATTTTGGCGCCGACCAAGATAGCTTAGAGTTGGCACAAGAGTATGCCCAAAAAGCTGATTTGCACGAGAATATAGCGTGCTTTAGAGAGGGGTATGATACAGTAGTGGGAGAGCGTGGCGTTACGCTCTCGGGCGGACAAAAGCAACGCCTCTCAATTTCTAGGGCGCTGATTAAAAAGCCGAAAATTCTTATTTTTGATGATAGCCTCTCGGCAGTGGATACCGAGACGGAAACCAAGATTTTAAATAATATTAAACAAGAATCCGAGGGCAAGACTACGATTATCATCACGCACCGAGTTTCTTCGGCTAAGCATGCACACCAAATCATCGTCTTGGATAGTGGAGAAATCATTGAGCGCGGAACGCACCAAGATTTAATGGATTTAGGCGGAATTTATAGCGAAATGTACACGCAGCAGACTCAGATGCAGGAGTAGCCGTAAGCCGTAGTGCAGAAAACTGAATAAAAAACCGTATATTTGTACCTCAAAAATGCTAGCCTAATTCTAAATTAAATGATGGATTTAACCCCCCAAAACAAAAATGGAGAATCGACCAAGAAGGTCTCGGGAATGTTCAGAGAATGGTTTTTGGACTATTCCTCTTATGTGATTTTATCACGAGCCATTCCCTCTATTTATGATGGGCTTAAGCCCGTGCAGCGTCGTATTTTGCACTCTATGCGCGAGATGGAAGATGGCCGATACAACAAGGTGGCAAACATTGTGGGGAATACAATGAAATATCACCCGCACGGAGACTCCTCAATCGGTGGTGCGCTGGTGCAAATGGGGCAAAAGAATTTGCTCATTGATAAGCAAGGAAACTGGGGGAATATCTTTACAGGAGATGTGGCGGCAGCCTCCCGTTACATCGAGGCGAGGCTCACGAAGTTTGCGCTAGAAGTAGTTTTTAACCCTAAAACCACCGAGTGGCAAAACTCCTACGATGGCCGAAATAAAGAGCCCGTGAATTTGCCTATAAAATTCCCATTACTATTGGCGCAGGGCGTGGAGGGTATTGCGGTGGGGCTTTCGACACAGATTTTGCCTCATAATTTTAATGAATTAATCGATGCCTCAATTAAGCATTTAAAGGGTAAAAAGTTTGAGCTATTCCCAGATTTCCAAACGGGCGGTATGATTGATGTCTCAGACTATAATGATGGCGAGCGCGGCGGACGCGTTAGAATCCGAGCGAAAATTACGCAGGAAGATAAATCTACGCTTAAAATCTCTGAAATCCCTTATGGGCAGACTACCTCTTCCGTGATTTCAAGCATATTAAGTGCCAACGAGAAAGGAAAGATTAAAATCCGAAAGGTGGAGGATAATACGGCTGAGAAGGTAGAGATTTTAGTGCATTTGAACAACAATGTTTCGCCAGACAAAATGATTGATGCGCTGTATGCCTTCACCAGTTGCGAAGTCTCGCTCTCGCCAAATGCTTGTGTGATTGTAGATAAGCGCCCAGAGTTTCTCTCAGTCTCAGAGATTTTAAAAATTAATACCGAAAACACCCTTCAGCTACTTAAGCGCGAGTTAGAAATTGAGCTAGATGAATTGGAGTATAAGTGGCACTTCTCTTCCTTGGAGCGAATTTTTATTGAAAATAGAATTTATCACGACATTGAGGAGGAAGAGACTTGGGAAGGCGTAATCCGAGCCATTGATGAGGGGCTAAAACCGCACATCGCTCACCTGCGCCGCCCAGTTACCGAAGAGGATATTATAAAACTCACCGAAATTCGCATTAAGCGCATTTCCAAATTCGATTTAGATAAAGCACAGCAATATATAGACTCCTTGGAGGAGCAAATCGTCGCCGTTAAGAATCATTTAGAGCATTTAATAGCGTATGCAATAGATTATTTTAAGCGCCTCAAAGAAAGATATGGGAAAGATAAGCCCCGTCTCACTGAAATTCGCCCATTTGAGGATATAGATGCTACCAAGGTTGCCGCCGCGAATGTGCGCCTATATGGCAACTTTGCAGAGGGCTTCATTGGCACGGGGAGTGCTATGCGCAAAGATGAGTTTCTGTTTGAGTGTTCAGACCTTGACGACATCATCACCTTCCGCCGAAATGGTAGTATGATGATTACTAAGGTGGACGATAAAACATTCGTGGGGAAAGATATCATCCACTGCGCCGTTTGGAAGAAGAAAGACAAGCGCACGATTTACAATGTCATTTATCGTATGGGCAAAACAGGTCCTTATTACCAAAAAAGATTCTCGGTAACTAGCATCATTCGCGACAAAGAATACCCCATTGCTAGCGACCTTGAAGGCTCGCAAATTTTATACTTTTCGGCCAATCCCAATGGAGAGGCAGAAGTGGTGCAAGTATTGCTAAATCAGAGAGCAAGGCTTAAAAAATTAAAATTTGAGATAGATTTTGCCGATTTAGCCGTGCGCAGTATGCTCGCAAAGGGAAATTTAGTTTCTAAACAGCCCATTAAGAAAATAGAGCTTAAAGAGCACGGCGTGTCCACTTTGGCACCGAGAAAAATTTGGTTTGACGAGGCAGTGAAGAGGCTCAATGTCGAAGGGCGTGGAAAATACCTTGGTGCATTCCGTGGGGAGGATAAGATTCTAACAATCAATGAGGAGGGCGTGGC
Organism: Ornithobacterium rhinotracheale; assembly: GCF_004088395.1. Classification (NCBI taxonomy): domain Bacteria; kingdom Pseudomonadati; phylum Bacteroidota; class Flavobacteriia; order Flavobacteriales; family Weeksellaceae; genus Ornithobacterium; species Ornithobacterium rhinotracheale. Next base: position 95,588 of record NZ_CP035107.1, read on the forward strand.
GCAGCTCACAAATTTCGACCTAGCCAATCATTACGAAGATAAGCTCCTATTTATAGAAAAATGGATTCCCGAAAAGCCCATTTCCTGCATTTACTACGATAGCGAGCGCGAGCGTTATTATGTGAAACGCTTTGTGCTAGAAGATAGCTTAAAAGAGCAACCATTCTATTTCTTAGAAGACAATAAATCTTTCATAGAATTTATTTCTGTGGATAGAATCCCGCAGATTGAGATTGTTTTCAAAAAAGTAAACGGCAACGAGCGCGAGCCAGAAATTGTGAATTTGGAGGAATTTATCGCCGTAAAAGGAATTACTGCGATGGGCAACCAGCTCACAACCTATGATGTTAAGAAAATTGTGCCGCTTGAGCCAATTCCGTACCAAGAGCCAGAGGAGGAGACGCAAGAAGATACCGAGGAAGAAGAGGATTCCTTTGATTCAGAGCCAAAGCAGGCCTCACTTTTTGATTAAGAAGAGTAGAGTTTGATGGCGGAAAATATAACTTATATCGTAATAGGAATTACGGTTTTCATCAGTTGGCAAGCTTGGGAGCGCCCCGAGCTATTTAATCGCTTGAAATTCCAAATGGCTGCCATTTTAGAGCAGAAGCAGTATAGCCGTATTCTCACCTCAGGCTTTGTTCATGCAGATGGTATGCATTTGATTTTTAATATGTTTACGCTGTATGTCTTTATGCCTCAGGTGTTGTATATGTTCAGTGTGAGAGATACGCTTTTTATATACATTTTAGCCATATTAAGCGGGAATTTGCTCACCATTTTAGTCCATCGCAAAGAGCGCTGGTACACGGCGGTGGGTGCCTCTGGGGGCGTTGCGGGAATTGTGTTTGCGGGCATAGTGCTATTTCCGCAGAAGCCCTTGCAGATTGTCTTTTTCCCATTTGTTAAATTTCCTGCGTGGCTATTTGGGGTGATTTATTTAGCTTATTCCGCATTTGGAATGAAAAGAAATTTAGGCAATCTAGGGCACGCAGCCCACATAGGAGGTAGCTTGGTGGGGATTGTGATGGGGCTTTATCTAAAAGCGCAAATCGTTTAGTCCTTTAAAATTTTAGTAAAAATATATTGTTGAAAACTTCAAATGTGGTTTTTCAAATAATTGATATTTAGCGTTTTTGACTTTAAGTTAAAAGCGTTTTTTTATCTAGAAATAAATCTGAGAAAATTAATAGAAACTTTTGCATTTATAATAGCATGATATTTAGGTAGAAATATTAATTTTGCAGAGAGAAAATAATTAACATCAAAAATACTGTATAATAGAAGCATGGGCTTATTCAATTTCTTTACAAAAGATATCGCAATAGACTTAGGTACTGCAAATACCTTAATCATTCATAATAATAAAGTAGTAGTAGATCATCCGTCCATTGTAGCCATCGATCGCCAATCAGGGAAATTAATCGCCGTGGGGCACGAGGCTAAAAGAATGCAAGGGAAAACACATGATGACATCAAGATCGTGCGTCCTTTGAAAGATGGGGTAATCGCTGATTTTGAGGCGTCTGAGAAAATGATTAGAGAATTTATCTCTATGATTCCAGGCTTAAAAGGTGGAATGTTTGCACCAGCACTTAGAATGGTAATCTGTATCCCTTCGGGCATCACGCAAGTGGAGCGTAGAGCGGTAAAAGATTCGGCTTTGCATGTAAATGCCAAGGATATACGCCTTATTTATGAGCCTATGGCAGCCGCTATTGGAGTAGGGATAGATATTCAGCAACCAGAAGGAAACATGATTATCGATATAGGAGGTGGTACCACAGAAATCGCGGTGATTTCGCTGGGAGGTATCGTGGTAGACCAATCGGTGAAAATTGCAGGAGATATCTTTACTAATGATATAGCTTACCATTTAAGAACGCACCACAACCTATATGTGGGAGAGCGTACTGCGGAAAGAATCAAAATCGAAATCGGTTCGGCCTTAGAAGAATTAGAGCACGAGCCAGATGATATCTATGTGCAAGGTCGAGACTTGATTACAGGTAAGCCTAAAGAAGTAGTGGTGAACTATAAAGAAGTAGCACGAGCTTTGGACAACTCCATTTCTCGTATCGAGGATGCTGTGATGGAAACTTTGTCCAAGACACCACCAGAGTTGGCGGCAGATATTCACAACACGGGAGTTTATATGGCGGGCGGAGGCTCAATGCTTCGCGGGCTAGATCAGCGAATTTCTAAAAAAACAGGGTTACCAGTATTCTTAGCAGAAGATCCTTTGCGCGCTGTAGTGAAAGGAACAGGTATCGCTTTGAAAAATATGGATAAATTCACTTTCTTAGAGCGATAGATATATAGAGTTCTCGTCGGAATGCAGTTTTTAGTCAATCTACTCTCAAAAATAGGTGTTTTTGTGCTCTTTCTCCTGCTGGAGGGAGTGGCAGTGTTTCTTATGTTTACACAGAGCGGATACCACAAAGGGGCAATAGGAGAGAAAATGATGAGCGTAGATGGCTATGTTTCAGGAAAAATAGCAAAAGTTTCGCATTTCTTTGATTTGCCAGAGGAAAACGAAGCCCTAGCACAAGAAAACGCTTTGTTGAGACAGTCTCTCAAAAATTTACAATCTAGCCCTACACAGGGGGTAAGCCTAAAGGATTCTACGCTATTGCGTCCGTTTAAATACCTTCCTGCGCAGGTGGTGGATTATTCTTTAAGAAAGAGAGATAATTATTTCTTGATTAACAAAGGCGCGGAAGATGGCATAAAAGAAGACATGGCAGTGCTTTCGCCCGATGGGCTTGTAGGCGTAGTGTTTTCAACCTCTAAGCACTATGCATCGGTATTGTCTATCCTGCATTCCAAGACCAATATCAAGGCTAAAGTAAAAAACTTAGATTATTTTGGGATTATTCAATGGCCAGGCGAAGATCACAGGATCCTTCAGCTCACAGAAATTCCCAAATATTTGAATGTAAAGGAGGGAGACACCGTCGTTACCGCAGGAGCATCTGCAGTGTATCCAGAAGGAGAGCTCATCGGTAGAGTTTCAAAACTAAGCCCCAATCCACAAACGGGAGATTACAATATAGAGGTTACTACATTCAACGATTTAGCCAGAGTTAAAAATGTATATGTAGTAGAGGATTTAGAAAGACCAGATATTCAACAAGCAAAAGCTAAAGAAGAGGAGTTAGCCAATGGTACAGAGTAGTTTAGCCAATGTAGGGAAAATGATATTTTTCATACTGCTGCAAGTCCTAATTTTTAATAATATAAATTTTTGGGGCTATGCCAATCCTTACATTTATATATTGTTTATATTAACGCTTCCTTCTAGCACCAATCGCTATGCCCTCTTGCTCTATGCCTTTGCCATAGGTTTTGCCATAGATGTTTTTGAGCATACAGGCGGTGTGAATGCCTTTGCTACGGTTTTGGTAGCCTATCTCAGAAATCCATTGATTAATCTTTTATCCAATCAAAATGTAGACGAACTGGGAACCTCCAAATTTGCTAATTTCTCCTTTTTGCAATGGAGCGTTTACATCGTTGTGCTGATATTGATTCAGCATTTAAGCATTGATTTAATTGAAAGTTTGCAGTGGCATAATTTCTGGCTAATTGTAGAGCGTAGCCTTATCGGAACCTTAATAAGCATAATACTTTCGGCAATTTATATTTTATCTTTTCCTCCTAAAAGACAGAGCGAAATATAAATGAAAAGAACAGCCCTTTTTTATTTTTTAATCATAGCAATCAGCCTCAGCTTCATAGCACGCTTGGCATATCTTCAGCTTTTTACCGATCGCTATATTCTCAATGCATTCAACACCTCGATCAAAAGAGAAATTATTTATCCCAAAAGAGGAGACATTCTTGATCGGAATGGGAAATTACTCGTAACCAATAGCTGGGATTATGAGTTACAAATTACCCCTCTCTTGCTAGAAAAGGGATTTGACACGATTCAGTTTTGTAAACTGATAGGAATCTCCCGAGAAGAATTTGACCAAAAAATGGCTGAAATCAAAGCCATCAAAGGATACACCAAAGTAGGAACTTTTACATTTATCAAAGGAATTAATCGAGAGGATTTTACACGCTTTCAGGAGCAAATGTATAAGTATCCCGCCATTGATGTGGTGCAAAAGCCTAAACGAGAATACCGCGTTTCGGGCGGAGGAAATGTTTTGGGCTACATTCAAGAGGTGAGCCCTAGTTACATTAAAAAAGACTCTTCTTATTACGACCCAGGGGATTTGGCAGGAATGTCTGGCGTAGAGAAGTCTTATGAAAAAGTATTGAGAGGAAAAAAAGGCTTCAAATATTTAAAAAAAGATATTCGCCTGCGCACCATTGGAGCATATGAAAATGGCGATAAAGATGTTCAAGTAGAAAACGGAAAGGTGCTCAATCTAAGTATAGATTATGACCTGCAAGAATACGCAGAGTCTTTGTTGCAAAACAAGCGAGGTGCTGTAGTAGCCATAGAGCCCAAAACAGGCGAAATTTTAGCCTTGGCATCGTCTCCTTCTATCGACCCGAGACGCTATAATGTGCCTGGGGAAATCTCAAGAATGATGCGAGATTCCATCAACAAAATCATGTATGATAGAGCATTGCAAGCAGCCTATCCGCCAGGTTCGCCTTTCAAAATCCTGACAGGGCTTTCTGCCTTTCAGCTAGGCGTGGCAGATTCTGCCAAAGTATATACCTGTCATCACGGTTTTTATTATGGTAGATCCCACATGAATTGCCATTGCGGTAGAGGAGCTTTAAAAATAGAAACCGCCATAGAGCGTTCGTGTAACTCCTATTTCTCCAAGGCTTGGATAGATATTCTTAAAAAAGACTCCATTAATATAGAACACAGTATTGATGACTGGGCAGATATTATGCACAGCTTTGGATTAGGTAAATTCCTCGGTACCGACATGCCAGTGGGGAGCAAAGGGAATATACCTACTTCAAAATACTATAACCGATTTTTGGGTAAAGGCAAATGGAATCCGTATAGCGTTGTTTCCAACGGGATTGGGCAGGGCGAAATTCTTTTAACCCCAATTCAAATGGCGAATTTTGCCGCTGCGGTAGCGAATAAAGGCTATTATTATACGCCACATATCGTCAAAAAAATAGACGGCGAGCCATTGCACGACACGCTTTATACCAAGAAACATTATGTAAAAGTAGATCCTAAACTTTTCCCTCCCTTCCTAAAGGGCATGGAATATGTGTTTAGCCGAGCAGGAACGGCAAGAGCATATTATTCTAAAAGATTTACCCAAGCTGGGAAAACAGGAACTTCCCAAGTTTCACAAGGCCCCGACCACTCGCTATTCACAATTATAGCTCCCGTGGATAATCCTAAAATCGTGGTTGCCGTAGTGGTGGAAAACGGAGTTTGGGGTGCCCGTTGGGCGGCACCAATTGCGAGTTTGGTGGCAGAGAAATACCTCTTTGGCGAAGTAGAGAAAGGAAGTAGAAAATCCTTAGAAAATAGAATGATAAAAGGAGATTTAACTCCTACTTATCGTAAGATGGAAATAGATCGCCTAAAAAGATTGGGCTGGTATGTAGAACCTCCAAAAGTAGATAGCCTTGCAGTCAAGTAGATTTTATAACGGAATAGATTGGCCAGTGATTTTGATGGTGCTGGTAATTATGGCATTTGGTGTGGCAAACATTTATAGTGTAGACCCAGACTATGGTGTCAAGCAAATCGTGCGTATAGGATTAGGTTTTGGAATGATTTTCTTTTTTATGATTATCACCTCCTTTACCAAAAACTTTTTTGATATTTATGCTTTCCTCTTTTACATAGCAGGCGTGCTATCACTTGTGGGTGTGCTCTTTGTGGGAAAAGAAATCAACGGGGCAAAAGCGTGGTATTCCATTGGGGGCGTGGGGATTCAGCCCGTGGAGCTGATGAAAATTGCCACGGGATTGATGATTGCACACATACTCAACATACCGTCTAATGATATACGCGAGCCCAAAACTTTTTTAATGTGTATGGGCTTTATCGCCATTCCTGCCGTGCTGATTTTATTGCAGCCAGATGTGGGGTCGTTATTCGTATTTGGATCCTTTTTCTTAGCCATGTATCGCGAGGGCATGTCTCCATTTTTCTTATTAATCCCGATTGGGTTAGGCGGAGTTTTCTTAATGTCCGTTGTATGGGATAGCAGCTTGCTCATCGCAGGAATAGGATTTTTATTTTGGCTGATTATTACACTTTTCACACTGTTTTCTGGGCGAAACAAACTTTCATTTCGAGGCATGTATGCACTGATGGGCTTGTATTTTGGCTTAGGCTTATTTTTTATACTAAATACGATTTTCACTAAATTCTTTTTGCAAGACTTAGGCATAGAAAGCATTATTTCAAGAAAAACCGAAATCATGGTAAATATTTCGTCTCTACTCATGGCAATTATTTGCTTTATCACTTGTTTGGGGATTTATTTAAGCAATCGTGATTATGATACAGGAATTTCGCAATTTGTGAAAATCAAAGCCAGCCATACGCGTCAATTCTTGTCATTTGCTTTATTAGTAATTTTCTCTATGGGAATTGTGATGGCCATTAGCTTTAATGCAGGCAAAATTCTTGAAAAATTACCAAAACACCAGCGCGAGCGAATTATGGTACTTTTTGAGGGCGAAGGCAAGTATCGAGATACTTCGGGGTATAACTTATTGTATTCCAAAACGGCGATAGGCTCAGGCGAATTGTGGGGCACGGGCTGGAACAAAGGAACCATTACCGATGGGCGTTTCGTGCCCGAGCAGTGGACCGATTATATTTTCTGCACCGTGGGCGAGGAGTGGGGCTTTGTGGGTAGCTCCGCCTTGGTATTGCTCTATGCATGCCTTATTGCACGATTGTATTATCTCGCCGAATCCCAAAAAACCACTTTTGCACGATTTTTTGGTTACAGTGTTGCTTCCATTTTGTTGTTGCACTTTTTCATCAACATCGGAATGGTAATCGGATTGTTTCCTACGGTGGGAATCCCGTTGCCGTTTTTAAGCTATGGCGGTAGCTCGCTATGGGGATTTATGTTTATGCTTTTTATATTTTTAAAATTAAATTACGAGAACAATCAGACTTTAATTTAACAAAGAAATCTTTTGCACAAAAAGACAAAGCACATTATCTTTATCACACTTAAAATTTTTAATCATGACAAAAATAGCCCAATACCAAGAATTAATTCAGCAAGCTTTAACGCAAAATTCACTGATTAAGCAACCCGAAGCATTGTACGAGCCTATGGAATATATCTTGCAATTGGGAGGAAAGCGTTTGCGTCCTACCCTTTGTTTAATGGGCTGCGAATTGTTTGGTGGCGATATAAACGAGGCTTTAAAGCCAAGTTTAGCCATGGAATATTTTCACAACTTTACCTTGATGCACGACGACATTATGGACGATGCGCCGATTCGTAGAGGAAAAGCCACTGTGCATGAGAAATACGATATCAACACGGCATTGCTTTCGGGAGATGCTCTTATGATTAAATCCTACCAATTATTTAATGATTTAAAACCCGAAGTTTTCAAAAAAGTGGTAACGCACTTTAGCCAAATGGCCATTGAACTTTGCGAAGGTCAGCAATACGATATGAATTTTGAAAACCAAAAAGAAGTTTCTTTTGCCGAATATGAAAAAATGATTACTGGTAAAACGGGTGTGCTCACAGCCTGCGCACTCAAAGTGGGGGCAATGATTGCGGGAGCGTCTGAGGAAGATGCCAATCATTTGTATGACTTTGGAAAATATCTTGGCATTGCCTTTCAGTTAAAAGATGATTTGCTCGATGTTTTTGGCGATAACGATGCCTTTGGAAAACAACACGCGGGCGATATTTTTGAAAACAAAAAAACGATTCTTTACATCAAAGCTTTGGAAAAAGCCGACGAGCGCCAGCGTGATGAATTGGAATATTGGTACGAAATCAAAACCGAAAATATCGATAAAATTTACGCCGTAGAAAAAATATTTAAAGTGCTAAATATCGATTTGGAAGTGGGCGATATGATTAACGAATACACGTGCAAAGCCATTGAGTCGCTCAATGCCATTCAAGGAAATGTAAATACAAAAGAAGATTTGGCACAATTTGCACAAAAATTAATTGGGCGTACTTTTTAATCTTTCACTATGGAATTTAGTACCAAAATAAAAATAGAAAATCCAGATTTCAATATTCAGCATCAGGAGCCGCTATTTTCTATGGGTTCTTGCTTTGCCGAAAATATTTATAATAAATTATCTGAGTTTAAATTTCCTGCGATGTGCAATCCGTTTGGGACATTGTTTCATCCGCTGGCGATAGAAAACGCTTTGATGCGTATTTATTCGCAACAATTTTACACGCCAAAGGAGATTTTTCATTACAACGATTTATTCTTTAGCTGGGATCATAGCACTAAATTTTCGACCAACAAAGTAGATGATACGCTTGAGAAAATCAATCAAAATATAGAACAAGCACATTTGTTTACCAATCATGCGCAAGTCTTTATTTTTACTTTGGGCACAGCTTGGGCTTATCATTTAAAAAAAGGCAATTTCTTTGTGGCTAATTGCCATAAAATACCCCAATCTCAGTTTGATAAAATTTTGCTTACCCCAACGCAGGTCATTCAATCGTTGAGAAACATCATTGCACTTTGCAAGGACATTAACCCAGAGGCTAAAGTGATTTTTACCATCAGTCCTGTGCGCCACGCCAAAGATGGTTTTAGAGAAAATAATTTAAGCAAGGGCACGCTACATTTAGCCATAAATCATGTTTTAAGCGATGAAACGCCTGGTGTGTATTATTTTCCTTCGTATGAAATTGTGCTCGATGAATTGCGCGATTATCGTTTTTATGACAGGGATATGTTGCACCCTAATCAATTGGCGGTAGAATACATTTGGGAACGATTTGCCGATACTTTCTTTAGCCAAAAAACACAAGAGCTTAACAAAGAAGTGGGCAAAATCAACGCAGCGGTGGCACATCGCCCAATGAACCCGTATGCGATAGAACATCGTAAATTTTTGTACGACACGCTTAAAAACATCGACCAGCTGGCACTTTCGTTTCCGCCAGATACCTTTAAACAAGAAATAGATAAAATAAAATACCAAATTCAGCATGTATATTGATTCTCACACCCATTTATATTCCGAAGCATTTGAAAACGATGTAGACCAAGTGGTGGAACAAGCCATTTCGCAAGGCGTGGAAAGATTTTTCTTGCCCGCGGTGGATTCCAATACGCACGAGGCTATGTTGTCGCTAGAGGAGCGATATCCCAAGCAAATGTATAGTATGATGGGGCTGCACCCCGTGGATGTGAAACCAGAATCGTATAAGCAAGAATTGACAACCGTAGAGGAGTATTTGGCAAAGAGAGCATTTGCTGCTGTGGGCGAAATCGGGATAGATTTGTATTGGGAACAAAGCACGCTGGGCATTCAGCAAGAGGCTTTTGCACATCAAATTCATTTAGCCAAAAAATATAATCTCCCGATTGTGATTCATTGTCGTGAGGCTTTTGATGAGGTGTTCGAAGTTCTGGAGCAGAATAAGGACGAAAAATTATTCGGGATTTTCCATTGTTTTACGGGGACTTTAGACCAAGCAGAAAAAGCGATTTCCTATGGTTTGAAGTTGGGAATTGGTGGTGTTGTTACTTTTAAAAATGGCAAAATCGACCAATTTTTAAATCAAATTCCATTGGAGCATATCGTGCTCGAAACCGATTCGCCGTATTTGGCACCTACGCCACATCGAGGCAAACGAAACGAGAGTAAATACATTCCGCTGATTGCGCAAAAATTGGTGGATGTGTACGGCGTGAGTTTAAAAGAAATCGAAGAAACTACGACTAAAAATTCGTTGGAAATATTTAATTTATATAAATAAATGTTCAAAAAACTGATTTTTCCTATTGGGCTGATTTGCTTGGCGGTGTTGTGTATTCCGTTCTATACCAACTACCAAGCGTCGCCTTATGTGAAAAATAAAGTAAGCGAACTCTCGCCACGAACTTTTGCCATTGTGCTTGGTGCTGGACTTAAAAATGGCGGAAAACCAGGATATTATCTTCGCAATCGTTTGGACGATGCGGTAAAGCTATACCAAGCGGGAAAAATCCAAAAAATCCTAATTTCTGGAGATAATAGCTCCGAGAATCATGATGAAATCTCGGCAATGAACAATTATTTGCTCCAAAAAGGAATCCCGCAAAATATCATTTTTGGTGATTATGCAGGATTTGATACTTACTCGAGTATGGAGCGTGCCGATAAAATTTTTGATGTAAGAGATGCCATCATCGTAACGCAAGATTTTCATTTAAAGCGTTCGGTGTATATTGCCCGAGAAAAAGGCATCAACGCAGAAGGTTTTGCAAGCAAAGTGCTACGAAACGAGATGAAATATTTTCCAAGAGAATGGGGTGCTAGCATAAAAGCCTTTTTTGATTGTTTAATCAATCGCACGCCTAAATTCTACGGCGAAAAAGTAGACACTACACAAGGTTCCAACATCGAAATTGAGCAGTTGTAACTCTACAACACCTCCCAATCTGTGTTAAATTGATTCACGGCAGATAAGTAGTCGTACACGCTTTGCAAGTACTCGGTTTGTGCCTGCTGGTACAGATATTTGGTTTGTGCCAAATCATTTGAAAGCAAACGCCCTGCATTGTAAAGTTTGAGTTTGTTTTCGTAGAGTGCTTTGGCTAAATTTATATTTTCACGCTTTTTCTCAAGAATGGTCTTTTTAGCATTCATTTCTTGCTGAGCGGTAGTCAAATTTTCAATACGGTTTTGCGAGTCAAGTAGCAATTGTTTTTCCAATTGTTGAGCTTGCCAATTCAGTTCTTCTAGTTTTTTGCTTGTAGCATAAGCCTCAGAGATAGGTACATTTAGCCCGAGAGCTATATAGCTATTGCCGCGCCAATGTTTGTTTTCAAAAATGTTTAAATTTTCGCTGTAATGATTGGTGCCAAGAAAAGCATTGAGCGACAAACGAGGCAAATAATCGGCTTTGGTTTTCTTTACATCAGATCGTACAATTTCTTGATTTAATTGATTTTTCTGAATACTTAAACGAGAAGTTTCCTCCTTTTGTGCAACAAGTCCATTGTTTTGAATGGTAGCATTTTGCATTAAATCTTCCAAAGAATCGGTTAAATTCAGATTTTCTACACCACTATTTTCCGCCAAAACACCCATGCTTGCCAGTAGTTTTAATTTAGCTTTATTTAAAATATTTTGCGCCTGTATGGCTTGTGCCTCGGCGTTGTTTACTTGCATTTTAGCCGAATTTTTATCGTAATCGGTTGCGTGCCCCGCTTTAAATCGGGCTAAGGTAATTCGCAAATTTTCATTTTCCTGTGTTATGTTTTCTTGCGCGAGCTCCCATTGTTTTTGTGCAATGGCTGTTTCAATATAGTTTTGCGCAATATTCCCTTTCAGCTTTATGCTTTCAATCTGATTATCGATTTCAGATAGTTTTTCCTTTTTCTCTGCTTTGTAAATCAAGTTTTTAGTCGTAGGGTCAAACAGTGGATATTCCATTTTTACGCCCGCCGTAAGTGCCCAAGGTGTAGCAAATTTCATATAATCGATTTCGCCTTCTTTGGCTTGCGGGTTAAAGGCTTTGGCTGGCACAGGCGTCGCAGGGATTATCAAATTACGCTGAAAATTAGCACTCCCCGTGATGGTAGGAATACGCCCTGTGCGAGCGCTGGCTGTTTGCGCTTTGGCAATTTCGAGATTTACTTGGTTTAAATGCTGTTGTGCATTGTTTTCGAGCCCGATGGTTTGCGCCTCGGTTAAACTTAAATTTTGAGGGATTTTTTGTCCAAAAGCGGTGAAACTTAGTCCAAGAATCCAGAGAAATATAGAGCGAAATGTATTCATTTTTTAGGGTTTTAAATTTATCTAAAAACCGATGCGGGTTCTAATTTTTTAATTTTTTGTAGCGCAAAGAGCGAACCGCCGATGCAAATAAAAAGCGTCATCGCGAGCAGTTCCAAAAGCATTATCGGTGTAATCACAAGAATAAGTCCCGAAGATGCCATGCCCCATTTCATTAAATATAAAAGAATCACAGCGATTAAAAATCCAATGAAGGCATAAATAATGGCTTGGCAGATGATTAATTTGCTCACATATCGGTTATTGGCCCCGATGGCTTTAAGCGTTCCGTAATCTTTAATCCTGTCAAAAGCAGAGGAGTAGAGCAATAGCCCAATGATGAAAAATCCACTGATAACGGCAAATCCAATCAAAGAGCCAAAGCTGATTCCCATGCTCGATTCTTTTAAAATCACACTTACCGAAGATTCTTGCAAATCGGTAGCTTTCCAAGCTTTGACATGCGAAAAATGGCTGTTGATGGCGTTAACAAGGCTATCGGTTACGGTGCCAGCATTGGGCTGCACGAGCACTGCACTTATGTTTTGCGATGGCGAGTCAGAGAAATAGCGAGCATTTTCTAAACTCGTGAACATAAACGAGGTACCAAAGCCTTGCGCGCTTTTGGTTTCTAGATTAATGATGGCTTGCTTGCCGTTGATTTCGAGCATTTCGCCCAATTGAACGGGTTTTTTATAATTTTTTTTATCAAAATAATCTGCCGAAACACTCCCGCTTTGCATCAAATCGTGCAAATTTCCTTTTACAATTAAATGTTGGGGTGGCCCAAGGATAAAGGCGGGCGCAGAACTACCGAGCAAAGTGACGGGTGCCACATTGCCTGCTGCAAATTTGGCTTCGGCATTGATGACCAAAATCGGATAGGTCTCTTGCACCCCTGGGATGCTCTTGAGCTCATTGACTAGCGAGTAATTAATTGTGTTGAGTGCATTGGCATTATTCACACGGCGATCCACCACCCAGATTTTGGCGATTTGTGTGTTTGAATTTCGCACAATTCCGCTCATGAGCCCACTCAAGTAGCCCAGCGTGCCCAATTGCTGACCAATCAAAAACACCGAAATCACAATTCCCGTGATGATTCCGATACTTTTGGCTCGGTCAAATCGAATGAATTTATAGGCCGTTTTAAACATTAATTTTTAATTTTAATCAAACAATTTACCTTTGAGCCAATCAAAACACCTTTGGCGTTGTTTTCGATTAAGATTTTTACTTTTCTCACGCGCGTATCGGTGCGGTCGTTTTGTTGATTGGTAAATAAGGTTTTTTCGCCTAAAAAATTATCTGCTTGAATCACTTTTCCAGTGGCTAAAACCTCAGGGTAGCCAATGCGTTCAATGCTCACGGGTTGTCCTATTTTTACACGATTGGCAAATAGTTCGTCTACTTCTGCCTGAGCGATTAAATCCCCATTAGGGATAAGCTCTGCATATTGCCCATTGGGCGTCACGGCGTCTCCTACTTGAATGTTGAGCGACTTTAAAGTGCCACTTTCTGGAGCCTTTAAATAAAGGGTGTTTATCGAATTTTGACTTTGCTGTAATTGAACTTTTAGCTCGGCTAATTGTTTCTGGCTCACCGCAATATTCTTTTTGTTTTGAGCTAAAGCTGCCTTTTGCAACGCCAATTGATTGGCTTGATTGGTTACATTTTGTTGCGTTTCGGCACCTTCTGCCAGCAGTTTTTGGCTTGTGGCTAAATTTTGCTCTTGGTCTTTAATATTAATTAAATATTGCTGATTGTTATTGATATTGGCTTGAATTTGCGCTTCTTGTGTAGCGATTTTGGTTTTAATCTCTTGTTCGTTCAATTGTGCGTTTTGTGTAGAAAGCACTGCGATGATTTGTCCCTTTTCCACTTGGTCTCCTTCTGCCACGCGAAGCTCTTGGACTATGCCTCCAACTTCGGACGCGATATTGGAAATTCCATCTTTAGGTAGAATTTCGCCCGTTGCTTGCACCTGAGAAATCTCGGTAGGCACAGTAGGTGGCGGGGGTGGCGTGTTGTCTTCTTTCTTTTGGCAAGCGGTAAAAATCATTAAGCTTGAAAAGAAAATCAGAAAAAATCGATTTTTGGTATTTTTTTTCATTGTCGGGAATTTTTTAGGTTTAAAAATCTTCGGCTTCGGGATCGTAATCATACGCACGCCCGTCTGACACGAAAATCGTGCGGTCGGCAAATTTCTTGAGTCGGTGATCGTGTGTTACGATAATCACCGCTTTGCCTTCTTTGGATAATTCTTTAAGCTCTTCCATCACCACGCCGATACTTTTGGCGTCGAGCGAGGCGGTGGGTTCATCACATAATATAATAGAAGGATTGGTTACCAATGCACGCGCAATGGCAACTCGCTGCTGTTGCCCCCCGCTTAAATTCTTAGGGAGCGAGAACATTCTTTCGGCTATGCCTAATTTGGTGAGTGCTTCGGTTGCTTTTTCGCGAGCCGTTTTTTTATCCATTTTCATCAAAAGCAGAGGTTGCATCACATTTTCCAAAGCATTTAATGGCTGAATAAGGTTGAAACTTTGAAATACAAAGCCGATTTTGTGCAATCGAATTTCGGAGAGTTTGTCTTCTTTTAAATTATTGACTTGCTGTCCGTCCAAATAAATATTGCCGTAGCTGGGGTAAATCACACAGCCAATCATAGAGAGCAAGGTGGTTTTTCCAGAGCCCGAGGGGCCAAGAATAAGCGTGAGCTCACCTTTGTTGATTTCTAAATTCGTAGGCTGCAAAGCAACGATTGTGGTATCGCCACTTTTGTATTCTTTGCCTGCTTTTTCTAATTTGGCTACAATCATGTGAGATAGTGTTTGTTACAAAGATAGCGTATGTTTTTTGAAATAGAGCTTAGCAAAGGAGGAAAAGCAAGCATTTTGTGTAACGGCTATTATGGAATGCAGGCTGCCATCAACCTGCTTCAGAAGTTGAATGCGTTAGAATTTGCTTCATTGTCTAATGAGATAAACATTAATGCAGGAGGGAAACCTATCTTTGCCAATGCACAAATTCAGAAAATCAAGGAAGGAAACAGCCCAGATTTGTGTCCTGATAATGATTTGGCACAAAGTGTATGTCGTCAAACTAAAATTTATCGTAGCTAATGTAACCCGTAGTGCATTATAAAAAAAGGCTGCCTTATTTTGAGACAGCCTTCTGTAAAATTAAACTTTAAATCGAAATTATTTTCCAGTATTAAAAGCAGGGTTTGCTGCTCTTTTTCTATCGCTTTCGGTAAGGAGTATTTTTCTAATTCTCAATGAATTTGGCGTTACCTCCACATATTCATCTTTTTGGATATATTCCAAAGCTTCTTCCAGCGAGAATTTTTTAGCTGGAGCGATTTTCGCTTTATCATCAGCCCCTGCCGAACGAATGTTGGTCAGTTTTTTAGTTTTAGTAATGTTTACCACCATATCATCGGCACGCGTGTTTTCGCCGATTACTTGGCCTTCGTAAATTTTCTCGCCTGGCTCTACAAAGAAAGTGCCTCTGTCCTGCAATTTATCTAGGGAGTAAGGGATGGCTTCGCCTGTTTCCATAGAAATCAATGAGCCATTTTGGCGTTCTGGAATATCGCCTTTCATAGGCTGATATTCTTTAAAGCGGTGTGCCATAATTGCCTCGCCTGCGGTGGCGGTGAGGAGTTGATTTCTAAGGCCTATGATGCCACGAGACGGAATCAAAAACTCACAAATCATTCTTTCTCCTTTGCTTTCCATTGAAAGAAGTTCTCCTTTTCTCAAGGTTACAAATTCTACGGCTTTCCCCGAAACTTCTTCTGGCAAGTCGATAGTGAGCTCCTCCACAGGCTCGCATTTCACACCATCGATTTCTCTGATGATTACTTGGGGCTGCCCGATTTGTAATTCGTAGCCCTCTCTTCTCATTGTTTCAATTAGGACGGAAAGGTGCATTACGCCACGGCCATAGACGATGAATTTATCGGCAGAATCTGTCTGCTCTACGCGCATAGCGAGGTTTTTCTCTAATTCTTTTTCTAATCTTTCCTTAATGTGGCGGGAGGTTACATACTTTCCTTCTTTCCCGAAGAATGGTGAATCGTTGATGGTGAAAAGCATGCTCATTGTAGGCTCATCGATGGCGATGGTTTCAAGTCCTTCAGGATTTTCAAAATCTGCGATGGTGTCGCCAATTTCAAATCCATCAAGCCCTACCACGGCACAGATGTCGCCTGCCTGCACTTCTTCTACTTTGGCTCGCCCTAAGCCAGTGAAGGTGTGGAGTTCTTTGATTTTAGATTTCACCAATCGGCCATCTCTTTTAACCAAGGTTACATTCATTCCCTCTCTTAGTATGCCGCGAGATAGTCGCCCGATGGCAATACGCCCTGTGAAGGTGGAGAAATCTAGCGAAGTGATGAGCATTTGCGGTGTGCCGGTGAGGTCTACTTTTGGGGCGGGTATATGCTCCACTACGGCATCAAGGAGTGGTTCTATGCTGTTGGTGGGCTTGGTATAATCCTCGCTCATCCAGTTTTGTTTTGCAGAGCCGTACACGGTAGGGAAATCGAGCTGCCATTCTTCGGCACCAAGCTCAAACATTAAGTCAAAAACTTTTTCGTGGACTTCCTCTGGGGTGCAGTTTTCCTTATCTACTTTGTTTACCACCACGATGGGTTTAAGCTTCATATCAATGGCTTTTTGCAGCACAAAGCGAGTCTGTGGCATAGGGCCTTCAAAGGCGTCTACTAGGAGCAAAACGCCATCAGCCATATTAAGCACGCGTTCCACCTCTCCACCAAAATCGGCGTGGCCAGGAGTGTCTATAATGTTGATTTTAGTCCCTTTATAGTTTACAGAAACATTCTTAGAAACGATGGTAATCCCTCTTTCTCGTTCCAAGTCGTTGTTGTCTAAAATCAGTTCGCCTGTTTCTTGATTGTCTCTAAAAATGGCGCAGTGGTGCATTATTTTGTCTACCAGCGTAGTTTTTCCGTGGTCTACGTGTGCAATAATTGCGATATTTCGTATATTTTGCATAATTAAATTTTGACGGCGCAAAAGTAAACTTTTTATATTAAGATAAAGGTATAATTATAAATTAAATTTGGGCAAAGTGGCTTTTTTAAGCTTAAAATCTGAAAGTAATCGGGGGCTACAATGGAGAATTTCTCTTACCTTTGTGGCAAACTTTTAGACAAAGAAATTTTAAATATGAAGAAGATTTGTGCAATTTTACTATTCTCGTGGAGCCTTGCCCTGTGGGCGCAATCGCCGTGGCAGCAAAAAGCTGATTACAAGATGGACATTAAGCTAAATACAGAAAAACACCAATACGATGGCAAAATGGAGGTGAAGTACATCAACAATTCACCCGATACGCTGCGAGCTGTGTATTTTCATTTGTATTATAATGCGTTTCAGCCAGGGAGCTTAATGGCAGATCGTTTGGAAAACATTGCCGATCCAGATAGGAGAATGCTTAAAAATATCGGCACCGAAGATAGCCCTAATTGGGTGAGCGGCATCTCTCAATTAAAGGAAAATGAGATTGGCTTTCAAAAGATAAAGAGCATTACGGAAAATGGCAAAAACCTTGATTTTACCACTTATGGGACTATCTTAAAAGTTCACCTAAAAAATCCCATTTTGCCCAAAAGCTCTCAAAGCCTAAACCTTGAATGGACAGCGCAAATCCCCAAAATCATACGCAGAGGGGGCGCCAATCCTCCGAGGGCATCGATTATACTATGACGCAGTGGTACCCCAAATTTGCTATGTACGACCAAAATGGCTGGAACCTGCAAGAGTACATCGGGCGCGAGTTTTATGCCCCATTTGCCAACTTTGATGTAAAAATCACCCTGCCCTCTGAGTACACAGTAGGCGCCTCTGGCACGCTAATAAATGAAAAAGAAGTGCTAAGCCCCACCGCTCAAAAATATAAAACTTGGCACTACGCCATCAATGATATTCACGACTTTATGTGGGCGGCAGACCCCTCGTATACAATTGTAAAGCAGAAATTAAATAATGCCCCCACCGTTTACTATTTTTATAGTGAAGATTTAGCGCCAGAATATTTAAAAAATTGGGAAAAAGCACAACACTATGTACCAGGCTTCTTTGCCTTTATGAACGAACGCTTTGGCCAATACCCGTGGGATACCTACACCATCATTCAGGCGGGCGACGGCGGTATGGAATACGGCGCTGCAACTGCCATCACAGGGCAGCGCTCACTGGAAAGCCTTGTGGGCGTGATTTTCCACGAGGGGGCGCACTCTTGGTTTCAGCACTTATTTGGAATTAATGAGACAGAGCAAGAGTGGTTCGATGAGGGATTTACTAGCTATGCAGAAACTTTAGCTTTCAAAAAAGTATTTGATAAAGGAAACCCAGACGGAGTAGGAGTAACGCAAGATGCCTATGCGGGCTATTACAATTTGGTGCGATCTGGCATGCAAGAGCCGCTTAGCACTTTGGCAGATTACTACGATACCAATTATGCTTATGGAATTTCTGCTTATTACAAAGGACAAGTGTTTGTAGCGCAATTGGGCTATGTCATCGGGGAAGAAAACCTTAGAAAAACATTTAAAGAATTTTATCGCCGTTGGAACTTGGATCACCCATCGTACAAAGATTTTGTAAAAACGGCCGAAGACCTCTCGGGCATTAACCTTAAATGGTACAGCAATATGATGGTGAACACCATTCGCGTGATAGATTACGCCGTGGCAGCCGAGGGCAAAGAGGTGAAATTAATCAATAAATCAAATTTTGCCATGCCGCTAGATGTTTTAGTCACTTATACAGATGGTTCGCAAGAATTATTTTACATTCCGCTGAACGCTATGCGCGGCGCCAAGCCCTTTGAAAAAGAATATTACCCTAAGGCTACATTCACTCAATTAAAGGACTGGAACTGGACAAAGCCCACTTACCATTTCACGGCTGAAAAAGAAATTCAAAAAGTAGAAATCGACCCCACTCAACGCTTAGCTGATGTGGATTGGGCCGACAATACTTGGACTAAATAATTTAACCCCAAGCAAATGCTTTTAGCTGTAAATATCGGAAACTCCAACATTCGTTTCGGCATTGAAAACGAGGGCAAAATCACCGCCTCGTGGACAATTAATACCAAGCCCTATAAAACGACTGATGAGATTTTTTTGCTCATCAAAAGTTCGTATAAATTATACCGAATTAAAGCCAAAAACATCACCGGAATAGTCATTGGCTCCGTAGTGCCTCACCAAACTCGCCTCGTGGCAAAGGCCCTAGAACGCATACACCACATTGCCCCCACCATTGTAGATAGGAACACCCCCTCGCCCGTGGTGCACCACTCCAATCAAATGGGAACAGACCTCTATGCCAATGCCGTGGCGGCGCACGCACTATACCAAGGCAAAAAAATTGTGGTGGATTTCGGGACAGCCCTCACCCTCACGGGGATAGATGAAAAAGGAGAACTGCTCGGCGTCATCATTGCGCCTGGCGTCATCACCTCACTCAATGCCTTAGTAGGCAACACCGCCCAGCTCCCAGATATTGAACTCTCCGAACCCAAATCAGTGCTTGGGAGAGATACAGAAACCTGTATGCAGAGCGGAATGGTGTATGGCTATGTTGCCATGGTCGAAGGCTTAATCAATAGAATCAATGCCAGCATCGGCGATGATACAACTGTGATTTCCACAGGTGGTTTAGGACATATTTATCAGCCCTTAACCCAAAAAATAAACATAGACGATAAATTGCATACGCTAAAAGGTTTGTGCATTTTGTATGAATTCAATCAAAAATAGAATTTTTTATAATTTTAAAAGGGCACCGAATCTTGGTGCCCTTTTTTCAATCTATTATTTTTCAGTTCTAATCTTATTAAATAAATCAACCACAGCACTATGCGAGAGCGTTTGGTCTTTAAAGTGCTCGGTAATGGTGGTGCGTTCCTTTGGCGTTGCACCCAATTGGTTTAAAATGTTTTGCAAATGCATTTTCATATGCCCTTTTTGGATACCCGTTGTTACCAGCGAGCGCAAGGCAGCAAAATTCTGAGCCAATCCCGCACAGGCTACAATGCGCATTAATTGTTTGGCGGTAGGCTTTTTAAGCAATTCCAACGCCCATTTTACCAAAGGGTGAAGCGAAGTGAGCCCTCCCACGGTGCCTAAGGCAATCGGTAAATCTATCCAAAAACGGAATTTTCCGTCCTTTACTTCGCAATGGCTTAGGCTACTGTATTTTCCGTTGTGCGAGGCGTAGGCATGTGCACAAGCTTCTACGGCTCTAAAGTCGTTTCCCGTAGCGATGACCACGGCGTCTACACCATTCATTATGCCCTTGTTATGCGTGGTGGCGCGATAAGGCTCAATCTCGGCAATGCGCACCGCACGATTGAATTTTTCTACAAATTCGGTGGCATAAATGTCCTTTTCGGCCATTTGCTCCACGGGGCATTCCACCTCGGCACGCACCATGCATTCAGGCGTATAGTTGGACAAAATCGACATTACGATTTGCAAAGAATCCTTTTCTTGGTCAGAAAATTTATCGCTGTTTTGCACCGATTGTTCCAGCGTTTGTGCAAACTGTTCCAAACACGAATTGATGAAATTGGCACCCATAGAATCTTTGGTGTTAAAACTTGCCTTTAATTGATAATAATTTGGCAAATCAGCCGTTTTGTCAATCAATTCGAGCGAAAGGATTCCACCACCTCGTTTTTCCATATTTTTGGTAATATTAGCGGTATCTATGCGGAGTTTTTTCTCTAAGCTTTCATTAAATAGCGCCTGCAAATGAGAGAAATCTCCTTCAAACATAAAATGGACATGTCCCAATTTTTTTACGCCCAAAATCTGAGTTTTAAAGCCCCCTCGCTCGCCCCAGAATTTAGCCGCTTTGGACGCTGCCGCCACTACCGAACTTTCCTCCACAGCCATCGGGAGTGTGTATTCCTCGCCATCAATGATGAAATTGGGCGCTACGCCAAAGGGCAAATAATAATTGGTGAGCGTGTTTTCAGAAAATTCATCGTGGAGCTTTTGCAGGCTAGCATTGGGGTTTTGGTATTGGGCTAAGATTTCTTGCGCCTCGTGGGGTTGGGCAAAATAATTCTCAGTGAGCCATTTAATTTTTTCGTCTTTATTTAGTTTGGAAAAACCTTTAATCATCTCGTTTCTTTTTAAGCTATTTTTTATTTTCAAAACTCTCAATCAGCACCTCATCTTTACATTTTTTAAAAATGATTTCCAAGTTTTTTTCTTGGTCTTGGTAATTCAAGAGGTAGACACCGCAGGGCGCTTGCCGTGGGGCACTTCGGTCGAAATCAATGATTCCGTTTTTTAATATTTTTTGATTAAAGAAAGCTGTATCTATCCCGAGTGCTTGCATTTGCTCTTGTGCTTGTGAGCTGTATTCTTTAGGCAAAAAAGCCACTTCGCTCAGCACTCGCCCATTGGGCAGATAATTGGAAATATAGTTTCGGCACGAATTCCTTTTGCCAAACATTAAAATCACTACAAAAATCCCTAGCAATATTCCTAGCCCGTAGAACTTAAATCTTCTCTGCAAATCGCTCATACTTAGCTTTGTTTTAAAAGATAAATAGACTTAGATTAGTGTACGGAAAATCAAACCGCTTGGCAATTTCTGGATGTGTGTGTCGCCCTTTGAATAAGTAAATGGCACTTTGCACCCCGCGTTGTTGCGAAATCAATTTTTCAAAACCGCCGTCTTTGGCAATTTTAATTAAATATTCAATAAAGAAATTACTCAGAGCCTTGCTCGTGGTGCGTGCGTAGCGAGAGGCGATGTTTGCCACGCCGTAGTGCACGACATCGTATTTGGTAAAAGTAGGCGACTCGTGCGTGGTGAGTTCCATGGAGTCAAAACAGCTGCCATTGCCCATGTTGGATTCGATGATGACGGCACCCGCTTTCATTTGGCTAACTAATTCTTCTGGGACGATGCTCGGCGTTCTTTTGTCGCATTCTATCGCACCGATGGCGACATCGCAGCGCATCAGAGCTTTACGGATTTCTTTTGGATCAAGCGTGCTAGTGGGAATGCGCTGATTCAAATCAATTTGCAATTGTCTTAAATTGGTGATTGCAGAATCAAAAATACGCACACTAGCACCCAATCCCGTAGCGGCACGAGCGGCGTATTCTGCAATGGAACCCGAACCGAAAATCACAATTTCAGTAGGTCTCACGCCTGCAATTCCACCAAGCATAGTGCCGTTGCCGTTGTTCGGTGTGGCGAGCAATTCGCCCGCAAGCAAAACAGCGGTGGTGCCTGTGATTTCAGAAAGTAGTCGTTTTACAGGGAAAGTGCCGTGCTCGTCTTGCAAAAATTCAGCACCTATGGCTGTGATTTTTTTAGCAGCGAGTTTTTCAAAATATCTTTTTTGGAGTGTATTGGGCATTACGCTAGAAATCAAAATACTCTGTGGTTGCATAAACCCGATTTCCTTTTCGGTAGGTGGAATAATTTTAATCACCACAGGTTGTGCAAAAACTTTCTTGCTGTCGTAAGCAATCTCTGCGCCCGCCTCAGAATATTGATTGTCGGTGAAATTAGCACCTTCGCCTGCCCCTGTTTCCACCAAAATGTGATGTCCGTTTTTGACTAAAACTTCCACGGCATCTGGCGTGAGTGCCACGCAGCGTTCTTGGAAATGTGATTCTTTAGGAATCCCGATTTGCAATTTGCCCTTTTGAGTAGAAACGGCAAGCATTTCTTCCTTTGGCATTAAATCTTCTTTAGAAAAAGGTGTGTATATTTTTCCCATTATGTAAAGCTTATGTGGCGTTCGCCATCGTGGTTTTCAATATTGATACTGTGGTGATTTTCGGGCAAAAGGTTTTCGATTTTTTCTGGCCATTCCACAAAACAAAAATCACCCGAATAAGCGTATTCCTCCCAGCCCATATCATAGGCTTCTTCTTCGGAATTGATGCGATAGAAATCAAAATGATACACGGTTCCTTTTTCGGTTTCGTATTCGTTTACCAGTGCATAAGTAGGGCTGCTCGCCTCATCTTCTGATTGCATAGCTTGCAACATCGCAGTGATGAGCGTTGTTTTTCCTACGCCCATTTCTCCACGAAACAAAACCACAGGTTTGTTTAGCTCAGCCACGATTGCCTGCGCAATTTGTGGTAAATCATTTTCTGTTTTGGCAATGAAAGTTTGCATATTTCAATTTCTAATCCAACAAAAATAAGGATTGTAATTTATAAGTTTGTATTTTTACCTAAAATTTAATACTAAAAACTTATGGCTTTCAAAGATTTTTTTGAATATGAGATAAAAAAACTCATCGATTTGCTACAAATGTTGCTCACGCACGACAATTTGGAATTAAAAGATTTGCTCGGTACTGAAGATTTGCAGGAAAGATTGCAGCATTTTCAAACAGCTTTTGCTGAAAATCACGAAATGCAAGAACGCTTTTTGTCCTCTCGCGAAGTGGAACAAAATCATCTAGAATTTGCCAAAGAATGCTTTAGATTAGCCATTTTGCTTAAAGAAAAAAATCCGAATTTGGCACATTTTTACGCCACACTCGGGCAAAAGATTGAAAATATCGGATTAACTATTTTTAGTTTCACGACTGATTTTAGCCTTCAAAATGAAATCCGTGAACTAAAAAAACAATGGAAAAATAGCTAAAAAATGAATTTTTTAACCATTATTTCTATCAATTTTCAATGATTTTCGGCTGACGCCCCATTCGGTATATTTTATCATTTCCTCGGCAATGTTTATATCGGTAGCGGCCTCAATCCCCTCTAGTCCTGGGGAGGAATTAACTTCCAAGATGAGCGGGCCTCTGCGTGAGCGAATTAAATCCACTCCTGCAATTTTAAGCCCCATGGTTTTACATGCTTTAATGGCTATTTTCTCTTCTTGAGGACTTAAATGGGCAGGAGTCCCCATGCCGCCACGATGAATATTTGAACGGAAATCGCCTGTTTTCCCCTCGCGGCGCATACAAGCCACTACGCGATCATTAATTACAAAAACGCGCAAATCTACACCCTTGGCTTCTTTTATAAATTCTTGCACCACAAATTTAGCGCCCAAACTCTGCAAAGCCTCTATGGTGCTCACGGCAGACATTTTAGAGTCCAAAAGCATTACGCCCAAACCTTGAGTGCCTTCAAGCACTTTTACTACGACAGGAGCCCCGCCCATGTAGTCTACGATTTGCTCGACATTCCACTGGTTTTCTGGGGAGAAATGCAGCGTTTTGGGGAAATCAATTCCTTCGCGAGAAAGAAGTTGCATACTGCGGAGTTTATCGCGCGAGCGGAGTAGAGCATTGCTGTGCAAGGTGGTAAAAATGTTCATCATTTCATATTGGCGAATCACCGCCGCACCATATTGCGTAAAGGTTGTCCCTATTCTGGGGATAATGGCATCTACTTGCCCAATGTCATCGCCCTCTACTAGAATCTGTGGCGAATTTTTTTGCATTAAAAGTTTGCAATTCAACGGATCAATCATTTCGATATCATGACCTCTCTCTTCGGCTTCCTCTATAAGCCTCGCTGTGGAATAAATATACTCGCTTCGCGATAAAATAACTAGCTTCATTCGGATTGCAAAGTAAGGGAATTTTTATGCATTTGGACAAAAAAACTTAAATTTCTACGCTAAAATTTTTTCGCTAGATAAAAAAATATAAAATTTTATTGATAAACTGAATTTTATTCTTTACTTTTACGCCCATAAATCATAGTATTATGGGACAATTCTTAGGATTTTTATTCTTTTTAACGATGGCAATGTGTGGTTTTTGGTGTTTAACTTTTTTGGTAAGCATCGTGCCGTATTGGTTAACTTATGGCGTTGCTGAGCGTTTTGGAAAAATCAATAAAAATAGCGACCCAGACGAAGTGCGTAGAAAATTGCTTTCTGAGCAATCTGGGGTAGAAGTTTTATATAAAAAATAAGACCAATCGTTTTATACATTTAAAAAAATCTCATACATTGCATACTATAAAATTGTAGTGTATGAGATTTTTTGTGTCCTTATTATTCAGTTTTTTTCTTTTGAGTTGTGCTACACAACCCGTAGCAAATCATAAAGAGCTTAAGATAGAGCCCAACGACGAAGGCGAGTATGACATTGAGGTACTAGACTCTGGTTATGATACTTTTTTAGCCACCAAGGCTTTTCCTGAAAGTTACTTTACCGAATCGTATTTAAAACAGCGAAATTTAGTTTTAGTCAATAATTGGAATGCACGCCATAGCCAGCCACGCGTGTACAATCCTAATATTTACGAAGTGTATATTGACTATAATCCGCAGATTAATTATGGGCTAAATTTTGAATGGAAGCTGTTTAACTTCTTCATGTTTGTAGAGTGGCAAACGGGCGAGCGCATCGATGGTTTGGAGCCAAGATTTAGATAAAAAACTTTTCAATTAAAAATCGTTGAGAAAATAATATCTTTGCAGCCATGATTCAGAGCGAAACTTTACAGGATTTAGAACAACGCGTGCAAAATCTGCACACCTATTTGGAAATAGAGAAAAAGAAAATCGAAATTTTAAATGACGAGGAAAAAGCCGCTTCGCCCGAGTTTTGGGACGATCCTAAGTCGGCACAAAATCATTTAAAACAATTGCAGTCCAAAAAGAATTGGGTAAACGATTATCAAGCCATTGAGCAAGCTACCAACGACTTGAAGGTTTTGTATGAATTTTACAAAGAATTGGGCGAAGGTTCTGAAGAAGAAATCGATGCGCAATACGCCAAGGCACTCGAAAAATTAGAAAAAATCGAATTTAGAAATATGCTTTCTGAGGAAGGCGACGATATGAGTGCTGTGCTACAAATCACAGCAGGTGCGGGCGGAACAGAAAGTTGCGACTGGGCAAGTATGCTAATGCGTATGTATCTAATGTGGGCAGAAAAAAACGGCTACAAAGTAAAAGAGCTGAACTACCAAGATGGCGATGTGGCGGGCGTAAAAACAGTAACGCTCGAAATAGAAGGAGAATATGCCTTCGGCTACCTAAAAGGAGAAAATGGTGTGCACCGTTTGGTGAGGATTTCCCCGTTTGATTCCAATGCCAAACGCCACACAAGTTTCGTATCGGTGTATGTGTATCCGCTTGTAGATGACACAATTGAAATCGACATCAACCCAAACGATGTGGAAATGCAAACTTCTCGCTCTGGTGGAGCTGGTGGACAAAATGTAAACAAAGTAGAAACCAAAGTGCAATTAACCCACAAGCCTACGGGAATTGTGGTAGTGTGCCAAGTGGAACGCTCTCAGCTTGCCAACCGTGAGCGCGCTATGCAAATGCTTAAATCTGAATTATACAAAATTGAGCTAGAAAAAAGAATGGAAGCCCGCAATGAAATTGAGGCTAATAAGAAAAGCATCGAATGGGGGAGCCAAATCCGAAATTATGTGATGCACCCCTACAAACTGGTGAAAGATGTGCGCACTGCCGAAGAAACCTCTGATGTAGATAGCGTGATGAACGGAAACATTGACGATTTCTTGAAGTCTTACTTAATGTTTATGGGACAAAAAGACACAGAATAGAATAATAACTGAAATATTTAAATAACAAAGGACCGGTTCATCAATGAGTCGGTCCTTTGTTTCTATTTTAAGTTTAAAATTTTACTATCTCTTATCGGTAAGAGACCAGCCGGTTTTTAAACCAATGATAAAAATAACTAAGAGTAACTCTCCTGAGGCTAACATAATGTCTCCAGGAACTCTTAACCATCTTAGTGTCTGCATTGTATCACTTTGCATAAATTCTGCTGAACGGGCATACCAATAGCCGTCTTGTATTGACGCGATAGATTGTAAAATACCCATAGGCAAGATACTTATTGTAACCATAACGAACAAGCCAATATTGATTAGCCAAAAAGACCATCCTAACAATTTGTTGTTCCAATTTCTTTCAGGATAAAGCCCTCTCAGAACAAACATCATAAGACCAATTCCTAGAATTCCATAAACTCCGAATAAGGCTGCGTGCCCGTGGACTGCAGTGGTATTTAATCCTTGTAAATAGTACAATGCGATAGGAGGATTAATAGCAAAACCAAAAATTCCAGCACCTAAGAAGTTCCAAAAACACATTGCAATAAAGCAGTAAATTGGCCATTTATAAGCTTGGATCCATTTTGTAGTTTTACTGAGTTGATAGTTCTGATAAGCTTCAATACCTATTAATACCAAAGGAACAATTTCTAAAGCACTAAAGGTTGCTCCTAAAGCTAATACTGCGGTAGGGGTTGCACTAAAATATAGGTGGTGAAAAGTTCCGAGAATACCTCCAGCAAGGAATATTATTGTAGAAAATAATACAGCAACTGTAGCAGATTTTAATCTTAATAAACCTAATCGGGTAAAAAGGAAAGCAGCGACTACTGTAGCAAAAACCTCAAAGAAGCCTTCAACCCATAAGTGGACAACCCACCATCTCCAATATTCAGCAACTGCCATATGTGCTTGTCTTCCATACATTAGACCAGCTCCGTAAAAAAGAGCAATAGCTACAGCAGAGAGAGTAAATAGGATAATCAAATGTCTGTCTCCTCCTTTTCTTTTAATTGCAGGGAGTAAAGCTCTAACCATTAAAAATAACCATAGGAATAGTCCTATAAATAGGAGTATTTGCCAAACTCTACCTAACTCTACATATTCATAGCCTTGATGTCCAAATAGGAAGTTGTCTACTAATCCCAATTTTTGCATAACTCCAAACCATTGCCCTGCTAATGATCCCAAAACAATAAAAAGTAAAGCTCCAAACAAAATATTAACACCTAGTGCTTGGTATTTTGGCTCGTGTTTTGAAACTGCAGGAGCAATATAAAGCCCTGTAGCTAACCAAGAGGTAGCTATCCATAAAATAGCGAGTTGAACATGCCAGCTTCTAGACACGGATTGTGGTAAATATTCATCTAGAGGAAATCCATAAAAGGCATTCCCTTCAACTCCATAATGTGCCGTAATTACTCCAGCTAGCATTTGAACTATGATCAGTAAAGAGACCACCCATATATATTTCAAGGTTGCTTTCATTGAAGGAGTGGGTTTCATATTCCTTAGAGGATCTTCTATAGGTAAATCTTCATTAATCTCTTCATCTTTATTTTTTGTATGGTAAAAAACTAATATAGCAACACCTACTAAAAGTAGTAGAACGCTGAAACCTGACCACATATGGATAGAAGTTGGAGGTTCGTTTCCTATAAGTGGCTCATGTGGCCAATTATTGGTATATGTTATTCGTTCACCGGGTCTATTAGTACTACAAACCCAAGTACTCCAAGCAAAAAATGCATTCATTTTTTGCATTCTTTCAGGATCTTTAATGGTGTTTTTAGGAATTGCGTAATGCTCTCTTAGTTCATTCATAGCAACTCCATCCATGAATAAATTTTCATAGTAAGAAGCTAACTCTTTTTGTGCCTTAGCTCTTTCTACGCTTATTACAATCTCATTTTTATCAGGATTAAAGGTGTTTTCTCTAATTTCTTTTTTGAGTAATACTTTGTATTTAGCTTGTTCATCTTCCGTTAAAGAATTATAATCCTTACCATCTTTTTCAGCTAAGGAATTCAAAAGAATTACAGATTCTCTATGTAAATAATCTGCGGTCCAATCAGGAGCAATATAAGCTCCATGCCCCCAAATACTACCAACAGTTTGTCCTCCTATTGATTGCCAAACATTTTGTCCATCTCTAATATCTTGTCCCGTAGCTAAAACTTCGCCTTCTACACTTACGATTTTATCTGGAATGGGAGGAACTTCACGATAAATCTCTATTCCATAAAAAATCAATACGGCAAATGAGCAAATGATGACTGCAGCTAGCCATCTCCAAAGATTTTTAGGTGTCATAATTTAAAGATTAATTTCTTAATTTATTTTCTAATTTAATGGCTGAGGGAAACAGAATATTATTTTCTAAATGAATGTGCTTATGCAAATCCTCTTCAAACTCCTGTAGCATAGCAAAAGTTACTTTATAAGTACTGCAAGCATCGGCTGGTGGCGTATATTGATCTGTCAAGGTAGCAATTTTAGCCATGATCTCGCCTGCATTTTCGTGGTCTTGTTTCATCATAGCAATTGGGTTTTCTACCGTACCGAAATGTGAATGTGGCATTTCTTCCCCGCTTCTTTCTACAGCCACCATTTGACGAATGAATGGGAATAGCACTTGCTCCTCTTTCATAAAATGTTCTGCCAACTCTTGAGTAATCAGTTTAAACTCTTGGTCAATTTCAAGCAATTCAGGATGACGCTCACCGTGCACGCGACAGAGTTTGTTTAGGAATTGTAATAAAACAGGTACTCGATCTTCCACATAGCGGTGATGTGTTTTCTCGATATAATCTGCCAATAAATCGAGCGGAAAGCTTTTGAAATCAATTCCTTCTGCATTTTTCTGTTTAGCCTTAGCTAAATCTTCTAAAATTTGCTCATAATTCAGATTTTTTTGCTCACAAACTTCTTGCAGAGCCCGCCCGCCACGGCAGCAGAAATCGATTTTATATTTTTTGAACACTGCAGCTGTTCTAAAATCTTCAGCTACAAATTCTCCGATGGTTTTTGGGTTTAAATTTTCCATATAAATATATTTTTTAGTATTTAATTGAAGGACAAATTTACAATAAAATTTAAAAAAGACAAATTTATCCGAAAAACAAAATCGTTAAATTTTTTAATCATGTCAGATAAATTTGTAATTTCGGAAAGTCTTTAAAAATAGTTAAGAAATGAAAAATAAAATTCTTCTACTTTTAATGTTCCTGTTTGCGTTTTCGGCATGTGAGCAATTTGGAGACAATGAGTTGCATGTCCTGAAGGGGAGGTTAATCGATACCAAGGGGCAAGCGGTGCCAAATGCTAAATTGAAGATGCTAGCCTTTAGAGAAGGTGTTGTGATTGCCAAAGGATTGAGCGATGAGCAAGGTTATTTCAATATTGTTTATCCTAGTACAGAGGTGGTTAATTTTTCTGGATTATATTAGAATCCAGAGCTGACGGTAGAGGGATTTTCTTTTGTGGAGATGCACGACAATAAGCCCTATAAATATCAATGGCATGAAATTCCAGAGTCGAAAAATGAAAAAGGGAATTTCAGTTATGTGATTAATTTAAAGGATTTAAAAGTGGAGAGAAATGAGAAATAAAATTTTATGTTTTAGCTTTTTATTATTGATCGGGGCTACTTGCAAGGCACAGTTTTATTGGCTTTCTACCAATTCTTTTAAAATAAATGCCCTAGGAGGCTATGGGCAATTTGTGGGAGGGAATGCTTTTTCCCAGACTTACGAAGGATTGGGCTCTTGGGGGCTAGAAGCAGAGATGGAAATGCCTTTTTGGGAAAAACTTTCCATAGGAGTTCTCTACCATAAATCCTACACTTCTCCCAAAACGGGCAAGTTTTTTGGCAACTTTTCCAGTGCCAGATTGCACTCAGTTGGGGTTTTTGCGTCCTATTCCTTTCGTTTAAAGAAAAGGTTTTCCTTCACGCCTAAGATTGGAATTTCAGATTTTTTACTAAAAAATAAGTTTAATGATTATTCACAAAATTTCAATGGCACAGAATACTGGGTGGCACCAGAAATTGAGTATAAAATAACAGATGAATTTGGCGTTCTTGGGCGTACAACTTTTAGCCATATTCACACCCAAGTGAAAACTGATGAGGAAATCCTTAACGACTACAAAAATCCGAAGAAATATTCGGTGCAATTAGGAT
The DNA here is from genome assembly GCF_004088395.1 of Ornithobacterium rhinotracheale. Taxonomy (NCBI): domain Bacteria; kingdom Pseudomonadati; phylum Bacteroidota; class Flavobacteriia; order Flavobacteriales; family Weeksellaceae; genus Ornithobacterium; species Ornithobacterium rhinotracheale. Next base: position 126,266 of record NZ_CP035107.1, read on the forward strand.
TAAGATTTTTCTTAAATTAAAGATATTCAATCATAGCTAAAGCAAAAATCGAGATAAAAATCCAGATGCTCACCGCTAGAATTAGCGGTTTGTGTCCTGCTTGTTTCAATCGTTGAATGGTAAGCGTTGAGCCAATTAAAAAAAGGCAAAAAATCAATAATTTTTTAGAGGAAAAAGTAATCGCATGGATTAAATTTTCTGGAATTTCAAGATAGGAATTCAGGAAAATTGCCAGCACAAAAAACACAATAAACCAAGGGATTTGCACCTTGCCTTTGCCCGTGTCTGATTTAAAAATATAGCCCGCCAACACCGAAACTGGGATAATCCAAAGGCTTCGAGCCAATTTCACTGTGGTGGCAACTTTTAGAGCCTCGTTTCCATAGCTCATCGCAGCACCTACCACCGAGCTCGTATCGTGAATGGCAATGGCACACCACATGCCGAATTGGTCTTGCGTCATGTGCAGAAAATGCCCAATTGGCGGAAAAATAAACAATGCTAGGGCGTTCAGCATAAAAACAGCACCAAGTGCAATCGAAATTTGGTGCGATCTGGGCTTAATAACCGAAGAAACCGCAGCAATAGCACTTCCGCCACAAATCGCCGTTCCCGACGAAATCAAAAAACTTATTTTTTTATCGATTTTTAATCTTTTGCCCAAATAAAAACCCATGATTAAAATCAAAGTAATGCTGATGGCGGTAAAGCCCAATCCCTCTAGCCCCGCTTGTTCGAGCTCGGTAGTGTGAATCGAAAAACCAAGCCCCACAATGGCGATTTTTAAAATGTATTTGATGCCTAATTGCGTAAACTTCTCAAACGGATTGGCAAAAAACAAAGCAAAAATAAATCCTGCCAAAAGTGCGAGCGGACTGCTTAAAAAACTAAGGCTTAATATGGCTAAAACGATGAATAAAACTTTATGCGTCATGATTTTAATTAAATATCTGGCGCAAATTTAGGTCGTTTAGCCTTCACTTTTTTATGAATAAAAGTGATAGCCTATGCATTTTTATAATACGCTTGATTGATTTTTTGCATTAAAGTATTTAGGTGTTGGGAGCTAAATCCTTGTCGTAGAATGAAATGAAACATTCGGTTGATCGAAAAATCTTGAATTTCAATGATTTTTAATTCCTGATTTAAAACTTCTTCTCGCACTGCATGAATGGAGAGAAATGCGAAATAATCGCTGTTTTTTAAAATAGTTTTGATTCCCTCGGTAGAGTCGTAAATGGCAACAGTATTTAGGTTTTTGATGCCTTTTTTAGTCAATGCAGTTTCGATTACTTTTTGTGTGCCCGAGCCATATTCTCGAGAAATAAAAGGAAGTTTCTGCAATTGTTCAAGTCCGATTTCTTCCTTGATTTTCAGCGTTTTTCTGCATACCAAAACGATTTCATCTTCCACAAACGGAATGTATTGCAACTGCGTGTTTTTGCCTATGTTTTCTACCAAAGCAAAATCCATTTTGTGGGCTAGCACTTGTGCTTCGATTTGGCTACTGTTTCCAGAGCAAAAATTGATTTTTTGTATGTTTTTAAACTTTATTAAGTCTTGAAACACAAAGGGAATGATGTAATTGGCAAGCGTGGTACTCGCCCCGAATTTTAATTCTGTAATTTTAGTTTTTTGGTTTGAAAATTCATCGTTTATCTTTAGCTCAATTTCTTCAATTTCAAAAACATATTTTAATAGTTTTTCCGCCTTGGGAGTAAGTTTGATTTTATTGCCCTCACGTAAAAAGAGAGGCGTGCCGAGTGTGGATTCCAGATTTTTGATGTTTTTGGAAACCGCAGATTGGGATAAATGAAGAGCGTGGGCAGCGGCACTAAAACTTTTTTTTAGTGCTACTTCCTTAAAAACTATATATTTGTGGTGAATCAAGGTTAAGGATTTTAGCCGTAAAATTAAAGAATATTTTTAATTAAAAATGACGAAGCAAGAGAAAGTAGATTTTATCATCAAAACCTTAGAGGAATTGTACCCCAACCCGCCCATTGCGCTCAATCATAGCGACGCGTATACGCTTTTGGTGGCTGTGGCACTTTCGGCACAAACAACTGATAAAAAGGTGAATGAGGTAACGCCTAATCTTTTTGCCGTGGCAAGTACGCCCCGCGAAATGGCGCAGCTCCCTCCTGAGCGCATCAAGGAGCTGATTAATGGAATTGGGCTCACGAATACGAAATCTAAAAATCTGCAATTGATGGCGCAGCAGCTTATGGAGCGCCACCAAGGGGTGGTACCGGATAATTTTAAGGATTTGGAAGCCTTGGCTGGTGTGGGGCATAAGACTGCCTCGGTGGTGATGTCGCAGGCTTTTGGTGTGCCGGCTTTTCCAGTGGATACGCATATTCACCGCTTGATGTATCGCTGGGGGCTGAGCAATGGCAAAAGTGTGGAGCAAACGGAGAAGGATGCGAAGAAACTTTTCCCCAAAGATTTGTGGAATAAGCTGCATCTGCAAATCATTTATTACGGCAGAGAGTATTCGCCGGCTCGTGGCTTGCGCTTGGAGAAGGACCTCATCACGCGGACTGTGGGGCGAAAGAGTTTTCTAAATGAGATAAAAAAATAAGGAGAGCATTTTTCAGCTCTCCTTACTTCTTTGATATGAAATTGAAGTTTAATTGAAAGTTACTTCTACTTCTGTGTCATCTGGCGCAATGGCAAAAACTTTCATTGTGCTTGGGTTGAAGTTTTCTTTCATTGTGAAAGCATCAAAGTTTGAAGCGAAAACTAATTCTTTTCCTTTTCTAACTTCATAGGCTACTGCGTTTTTCCAGCCCACTAGGGTAACTCTTTTACCTTCGTGTGTAGCTCTTCCTTTTACAATCGGAGCGTTGTGCTTATACAATTGCCAGTTGGCGTCTGAGATGTATCTAACGGCTCTTGGCGGCTTGGTAGTAAATGCTTTGTTTTTTGCTTTGGTATTATCAACCATTTGTTTTGTTACACTTACTTGTGCATTACCATAATCGCCAACTTCACCTTCGAATGGATTGTAGTAACCCCAACTTTCATAGAAATCGCTGAAGTCCATTTTTGAAACTTCGCTTACGATATTCGTGAAATGCAGCGATATCGGTCCATTTCCTCCAGCTGGAATTTCATCAGTTCTACCTCTTTCGTATACATCTTTGTAGAAGTCTGTTTGTCCTTTAACATTTTCAAGGTACAATTTAATTTGCCAGAATGGTACTAGCTTACAGAATACATCACCATCTTCAAAGTGACCTTTCTTTTTAACAAAGTATTCGTGATAAGCTTTTTCGTATCTATTATTAAAGCCTTCACCTATTTCTTCTGATTGTATACGAGATTTATTGCCCCATCCAGTTTGAATATACAATGATGGAATGTTTACTGTACATTCTGTCATTCCAATCCATCTTACAAGGGGTCTCACTTGGTGGGTGTGTCCTAGCTCGTGCGCAGGCCCCCAAGGGCTAGTTTTCAATCCATCTGGTTTTAGGAATGAGCCTACTGTTCCTGAGTTGTAGGCAGTTCTATTAGAGGTAGAATACATATAAGAATGGTACATTACATGGAATAGTGCTCTGTTATGAGGAACTCTATTGTATTTTTTCATACCCATCATTTCTTGCTCATCATCTACCAATTTATCAAATTGAGTGATTACGCTAACACCTCCACTTGCTGATCCACAGAATTGTCTATACTGATTTGTTTCGAATAGTAAGTGTGCTTTTTCGCCCACTACATCAAAGTATTTATATTTTGCTGCGGCAAGGATTCTATCCCAATCGCTTTCATTATGCTTTGTTCTATCAAAATATCCATTTACTTTCCCTGAAGCAAAGTGGATTTTGATAGGTTGTAGGTCTTTGTAATTTTGAGTATTATACATCACGTATATAAGACCTTTCATAGGAGCTGTGATAATGTTTTTACCTTGAGAGAGTGACACATTTTTGCTGTCGTTATAGCCATCTCCTCCAGGTTTATCAAGGTTCACAAATCTTAAACCTATTTGCTGACCATGAGTATCTCCTACAAATACGACTAATTTTTCTCCTTCGTCTGCATAAATTCCTGTTACGCCATCTAATTGGCTATAAGTACTACTTCTATCTCTGCTAGACATGATATTGGCATCTCCCCAAGCCTTGTAGTCTTGAATTCTGAATTCTCTTGGGTAGGTACCTTTTTTCATATAATAGGCCATATTTCGGTAGAAGTTATTTGGAATTTTAGCGATGTCCTCCTCTGTTATTTCTGGGCGCACATTGGTAAATAGATTATCTGTAAAGATTTTAGTAGCGTCAAATCCTTCCTTAGCATAGGCATAGAATTCCATTTCAGCACATGAGGCAAATCCATTGCCATCTCCATAACCAGATAACACTTTAACTTTCACAGATTCTGGATTTTTCACCGGAGTTGGGAAAATAAACTTGATTGGTGTGTTGCTCTTCTTCAGCTCTTGGGTAATCACTTTTGTATATTGTCCACCTTGTGATTTTACATAGATTTCTATTTTCTTAAAAATTCCATTTGAGCCACTTTGTCTTGGGTAATAAATCATATAATCCAGCTGTTCCACTGGCTGAGCAAGATTATATTCCAAATCGATTGGGAAATAATTAGCTCCTCTATTACTCCAATTCGAGTGATAGAGGGTGTTGTAGTCTCCATCAAAACTTTTTTCAATACCTGAACCTGGCTGAGCTGAGCTTGCTGTACCAGATGCTACCGTAAGTTTCACATCTTCTTTCAGTGTATTTTCGCCTAAGGATTGATAGCCTGCTTGTCCTCTTTGAGTTACACTAATGGGCTTCACAGTACCTTGTCCTTTTTCCTTTCCAGTAACTTGGAGTTGCACCTCTCTACCTTTATCAGTAGTATTCCAATCAACGGCATATACAAATTTCTTTTTGCCTGCCTCTACTTCGGTTTCAGATTCTTTTCGTAACCAATTGGCTTCTTCTGGGATCACGATATCATAAGGCACATTAGAAGTTACTTCAAACTCAACTTTCCCACCCTCTTCAGGTAAAGAAAAAGCGGCACTCGAAATGAGCATTGAAACACCTGTACCTAATTGCTGAACGGTTAAATTACGAACTAGATTGCCCGCTTTTACTTTAAGAACAACCGAGCGCTCGTTATTCTCCGTATTCTCAGGAACAGTAACTTCAATCGTGTTAGTTCCCTTCTTAAATGTCGCCCAAGAACTAGTTGGTAATGTAAAATGCCAACTACCCACATTGGTTTTCACCTCTACGGTTTTAGTTCCTCCTTCTACTGGGAAGCTTAAATTCTCAGTGAGAAGCGCTAAACTTGGAGATTCTTCATTGTCTTTACACGAAATAATACCGATAATCCCTATCAGTATCAAAAAGATGAATTGTAATATTCTTTTCATAACTGAAACTTTTAGATATGTTATTGACTATATTTAGATTTTAAATTGATTTAACGAATATTTTAAATATCGGTTGCTAATTTAATGTTTGTTAGCCATATTGAAAAGAGAGAAAGAAAAATTTTTGTTAAAATATGAATAAAGTCATTATTTTTTAATGTGTAGTTTTTACCCTTATATAGTTTGATTTTCAGAGATATGTGTTTTTTTTGGTGTTAATATTTTTCTTTTAATTTAATGTTAAAAAATATTTTCTGAGATAAAAAAAGAGGTTTGAAAATTTTCAAACCTCTTTTGCTCTAGTTTTAGCTGTATTTCCCTATTTCTTTGGCGCGTCTTTCAAAATCGCAAGCAAGAATTTCCAGAATTTTTGAACACTCTTGATATTTGCTTTTTCTTCTGGTGAGTGTGCGCCTAAAATTGTAGGTCCAAAACTTACCATGTCTAGTCCTGGAATGTGTTCTGCGATGATTCCGCATTCAAGGCCAGCGTGGCAAGCCGCTACATTTGGCTCTTCGTTGAATAATTTTTTGTATTGCTCAACCAATTCAGCCAAGATTTCTGAACTTGGGTTAGGAGCCCAGCCAGGATAATCTCCGTCAAGTGTAACATCCATTCCGGCTTTTTCAAGCGCGCTTGTCAGTTGTTTTACAACTTCTTTTTTGCTCGCTTCTACGCTGCTTCTTGTAAGGCAGAATACGCTTGCTTTTCCTTCTTCTACGATTACACGCGCCACATTGTTTGATGCTTCTACCAATCCTTCTACTTCTTGGCTCATTTTGAATACGCCATTGTGCAATTCATTAAGCATTTTAATGAATTTTTTGGAATCCTCTACTGTCATAGAATCTCTAGGCTCTTTGTCGTCGGCTTCAATAAGCACAGTTAAATTTGGGTCGATGTGGCTAAGTTTTTCTTTAATTTTCCATGCCTTATCTTCCACTTCTCTTTCTGCTTTGGAAACATCAAGCATTACTAGAGTAGCCGTAGCCTCTCTCGGGATAGCGTTTCTCAAACCGCCACCATCGATAGAGTGGATTTTGTAGTCATCAGAGATCGCAGCGATTAATTTAGCTAAAATCTTATTGGCATTACCTAGCCCTTTGTGAATTTCCATTCCGCTGTGTCCACCGTTTAATCCTTTTACAGAGATTTTAAGGGACATTTCTTCTGAAACAGTAGGGGTTAGATCATAAGTACCTTCGCCCGAAACATCTACGCCACCAGCACATCCGATTCCGATTTCGTTGTCTTCTTCGGTGTCAAGGTTTAGTAAGATTTTTCCTTCAAAATTACTTCCGTCTAATTTTTTTGCCCCCGTCATTCCAGTTTCTTCATCGATGGTAAAAAGGGCTTCGATTGCAGGGTGTGCAATGTCTTTTGAGTCTAAAATCGCCATAATTGCTGCAACTCCCAATCCGTTATCTGCCCCAAGCGTAGTTCCTTTGGCTGTCACCCAGCCGTCTTTGATTTCCATTTCGATGCCTTGCGTGTTAAAATCAAAAACAGTATCGTTGTTTTTCTGGTGCACCATGTCTAAGTGCGATTGCAAAATCAAAGTTTTGCGGTCTTCCATTCCTGGGGTGGCAGGTTTTTTAATCACCACATTCCCAATGGCGTCTTCTTTGGTTTCTAAGCCTAATTTCTGACCGAAGTCTTTCATAAATTGGCGCACTTTTTCTTCTTTTTTAGAAGGACGAGGCACCGCGTTTAGGTCTGCAAAAAAGTTCCAAAGTGCTTTGGGCTCCAGATTTCTTATTTCTTGATTCATAGCTATTAAATTTTCTTGATTTTAAATGAAAATACTTTGTCTCAAAGGTACAAAATGTATTTAATTATAAAAACTAATTTGGACTTGAAAGAAGTTTTTTATACATTTGGCGAAAATTAACATTCGGAAACTTGTCATATTCAGGAAAATGATTAAACACACACACACACACACACACAATTAAACCTTAAAAATATAAGCATCGCAAAAGTAATTTTTGCGAGAGAGTAATAGCGTAATCCCCTGAGCAAAATTTCATGAAATTTTGCTTAGGGGATTATTTTGTATCTAAAAATTTCAATTAAAAATGAATAAAAATGCCAATTAAGTACAAAGTAATTCAGAAAGGGCAACCAGGCGTTGCCGGCGGGGGAGAGAAGAAATATTATGCCTCTGCAAATTTGGTGGGCGAGAAAACGCTCGCAGGATTGACTAAAGAAATAGAGAAAATCAGCACTGTGAGCGGTGCCGATATCCGTGCCGTGCTGTATGCATTGGTAGATGTAATGCAAACCTCGCTAGAAGAGGGCAATGCCGTTCGCCTTGGCGAGCTGGGCAGTATGCGTGTGAGCATCAGCAGCGAGGGGAAATCCAAAGAGGAAGAGGTAACGGCGGCGAGTATCAAGGGTGCAAAAGTGATTTTTACGCCAGGTAAGGATTTGAAAAAAATGTTGAATAATCTAACCTACGAAAAGCTCTAAGCACTGCCCGAAAAAAAACACGTGTGTTTTTTGGAAAAATGTAGTGTGTTTTTTTAAAAAAGACACGTGTTTTTCGGGAAGCGATAGTTAGGGAATTAAAATAATAAAAAAGGGGAAGCCGAAAACCTTATAGAGTAGGCAATTTTTAAAATTTATTTGATATGAAAAAGATTAAATTTTTGAGTTTAGTTTTAGTGGCATTAAGTGCTGTTTTATTTATCTCTTGTAGTAAAGATGATGATGGAGGAAATTCAGATGTGCAAAAAAATGAAATCTATGGAGAATGGGAGATGATTCATATGAGTTATGTAGATGAGGGGGATAGTTCTCGAGATTTTGAAGACGATTTTAAAGGCTCTTGTAGGAGTGTAGTATGGTTTGGTAAAAAGGGAGATTATGCTTTTACCGAAAAAGAAGTTGATGAGAAGACTAAAGAATGTAAGAAAGGTAGTGTGGAAGTTGGGACATACAGAATAGAAGGGGACAATCTTTTCTTGAAAACAGGTAAAGAAAAAGATTCAGGGAAAATTATTCAATTATCTAAAAAAAGTTTAATTATTGTAATAGCTTCAACCTACCCTAAAGATGGTAAGCAGTTTAAAACAACTATGACTACAGTATATGAAAGGAAAAAATAAGAATTATGAATAAAAATAGGCTGTCTAAACAGACAGCCTAATCTTTTTTTACCCTTGCGCTTGCAAAAAGTTTTGTACTCTTTTTTGTACTTCGTCTTTGCCCAGCAATTCCATAATCACAGGAATATCTGGCCCCTGCAATGCGCCCACGAGCGCAAGGCGGAGTGGCATCATAATTTTGCCAAAACCGATTCCGTGTGCCGCAACAAAATCCTGCACCGCATGGTGAATTTCCTCTGCATTGTAGTTTTCAATTTTTTCGTTTTGGGCTAAAAATTGGTTTAAAATCTCTGCCGTGTCATCTTTCCACACTTTTTTTAGTGCTTTTTCGTCGTAGCTTTCTGGAGCTTGGTATAGGAAGCTTCCTGCCGCCCATAAATCTTTTACAAAATTGGCGCGTTCTTTTAGTAGCTCCACCACTTTGGTGTCAAACGCATCGTTGGCAACCACATTGTGCTCTGCCAAAATCGCTTGAAATGCCTTCACCAAGTTTTCGGTGCTTTCTTTTTGCAAATATTGGTGATTGAACCAAACGGCTTTTTCAGGATTAAAGCGAGCTCCACTTTTGCTTACTTTATTTAAATCAAATTTCTCGCATAATTCCTCTAGCGAGAAGATTTCTTCTTCGGTGCCAGGGTTCCAGCCCAGTAGTGCGAGCATGTTCACGAAAGCCTGTGGCAAGTAGCCGTTTTCGCGATAGCCCATAGAGATTCCATTTTCGGTTTTCCATTCGAGCGGAAACACAGGGAACCCGAATTTGTCGCCATCTCGTTTGCTTAATTTTCCTTTTCCTTCAGGATTTAAAATCAAAGGCAAATGTGCAAATTTTGGAGCTTCCCAATCAAAGGCTTGATATAAAAGAATGTGCAACGGCATAGATGGCAACCATTCTTCGCCACGAATTACATGGGTGATGAGCATTAAATGGTCGTCCACAATGTTGGCAAAATGGTAAGTGGGCAAGCCGTCTGATTTGAACAAAACTTTGTCGTCCAAGGTTTCAGTGTTTATATGCAGATTGCCACGAATAATGTCGTTGAAATGTAGCTCTTGGCTCGCGGGAATTTTAAATCGAATAACATATTCTTTGCCCTCGCTGAGGTATTGCTGCACCTGCTCTGCGCTTAGGTTAAGGGAGTTGTTTAGCTGCATTCGCGTTTTTTGATTATAGCTAAATGCCTCGCCACGCTGCTCGGCTTGCTTCCTTAGATTTTCGAGTTCCTCTGGGGTGTCAAAAGCGTAGTAAGCCTTGCCATTATCTAGCAGGATTTGGATATATTCTTGGTAAATTTCAGCTCTTTCGGATTGGCGATAGGGGCCATATTTTCCGCCAAAGCCTTGCCCTTCATCGGGCAAGAGGCCAGTCCATTTAAGGGATTCTATAATGTATTCTTCGGCTTGGGGAACAAATCTTTTTTGGTCTGTATCTTCAATTCTTAAAATGAATTCGCCGTTGTGCTTTTTAGCAAATAGATAGTTGAACAGAGCTGTTCTCACACCGCCCATATGGAGCGGCCCGGTGGGGCTTGGGGCAAATCGTACTCTTACCATAATTTATTTTAGCTTTGGTGCAAAGTTATCTTTTTTTACTGAATATTAAAATAGGGGGCTTAGGAGAATAAAAACCAATTAATGCCAATTTGAATTTTGAAATCCTTGGCTGGCTGCTTAGGGGTGTATAAGTATTTGCCAGGGAGTATAAAGGCGCCTATGTTTTCGCCTCTGAGGTAAATTCGCATACGGCGTACTTTTAGATTGGCAAAGATGTCTACATAAGGGTAATTACCAATGCTTTGCTGGTCTTGCAATTGCCACTCATTTAGGTTGGGGAGGAGGTTTCGCGCATTGAATAGGCTGTAATAGTATGCCGAAGCGCCTAGCATAATTTGTGCATTTTTCTGGAAAATATCGTTTTGATAATAGAAGGCCGCTCTTGCCAAAACTTTGGGCAGGGGCAATTTATCCTCATTAGCCGTGAGCATTTGGTATTGCACTTGGGCATCTAGGTGAAATTTCTGAAATTGCTGGTGCTTTTTAGCATTTACAGAAAAATAATTTAAGGCATTTGCACTCTGAGCCACATTAAAATCAGCACCTATATAAGTGAAGTTTAAAATATTGGCAATGCGCGCCGTAATTTCCAAATCTAGCGGGGCAAAGATTAATTTGCCGTAAATGCTTTGGTAATTTTCATTATTAAAATCAAAGTGATTAAAATTTAAATCTTTATAAAAACTCTGATTGGCCAAAAGGTTGATAGAGGGGTATCTTGAACCAATTTTTGCGCCCGCCACCACGGCATAATTTTTAAGAGGCTCAAATTTCAAATGCGCATCAAGATTATATTCTGTTCCCCAGGCAGTACCTTGCAGGAATTCAGCATTGGCATTTAAATTTAAGCGTTCAGAGAGCTCAAACTTCAATAAGCCCTCCACGCCTAGCTGATGATTGGTGTACGAATCATCAGTAAGCCCATTTGGGTTCTCAAATCTCAAATTTTGGGTTTTAAATACAGCCCCCGCATCGAGCCACAAGCGTTCGCTCCATTGGTACTGCACGCCAGCATAATTCTTTATAGTGCTAAATTTCTTTTTATCAAGGTATTCCGTGCTTTGTGCATTGGTGAGTTCCCAGTTTTGGTAATAATCTTCTAGGTCATTTTGCTTAAAGGCTAATTCTTGTGCCTCTATTTTTAAGATATGTTTTAGTTTAAGAGGGTAAATGTGCTGCGTGCTATCCTGCGCGTGGCGGTGTTTAAAGAGCCCAAAGGTTTGATTTAAATAAAAACTTTTGGATTTAAACTGCGAGGCGCTGCTCATCAAGTTCACGGCCATACGCTGGCGATTGCTAAAAAGCTCATCATTATCCTTAAAGGCGATAAGGCTTTCAGGGGTAACGCCTCCACTTTCTTCATTTTGCATCTTTTGGCTCATCACATTGGTATAGAGTTGATAGCGGCGGGAGGGCGTGTTGTAATTTACCGAGATACGGAAGTTTTTATCATCTGTATTTTGTCTCTGGAATTCGCCACGAGAGTTTAAACTATTGAATTGTAGTGCATAATTCAAGTTGGCGTGTATGCTATGCGTAAAAAGAGTTTGCAAGAATTGCCCTTCCTTCACCCCATTTTCAAAGGAAAAATGCGTGGTGGGAGTTTTTACATTAAAGTATTCCACTTGCTCAGGCGCAAGGTAGAGGTATCGCTTCCCAGCGGGCAAAATGCCTAGGTTTGGGTGGTCTATATCATACACCAGCGGATTGAGCGGTAAGCCTAAATTAGAGCCTACTTGGTAGCCAAATAAATCCCGATTATAAATATTTTGTTTGTAATAGCTCTGAATGCTTAGCGCAGTATCCATCACTTGTTTAGGCGAATTAATCTGCCAAAAGACATAATCTTTAATCGTGGGGTTAAAGACTTTCAGCGAGTCCGACGGACGGTCTTTTTGCTCCATTCCCATGGAATCGGGCACGGAAAATCCATTATCCATTGCACTGGGGCGTCGCCATTGCTCTCCCTCGGCACCTGCACTCACAGGGTCTTCCAAAATTTGTCCCCATGCGGGTGCATCAAAACTTCCCAACCCTAAAATGAGTAGGAATGCAAAAAAGTGTTTATAACTCATGTCGCAAAGATATTCAAATTTAAAAATGAATTTTTATAAAGTTCTGGTTTTGTTTAATAAGACAGAATCGAGCATCACTATCGCGGCAAGTGCTTCTACAATTGGCACGGCACGCGGCACTACGCAAGGGTCGTGGCGTCCTTTGCCCATCATTAGCACTTCTTCGCCTTTGGAATTTATAGTTGGTTGTGTTTGGATTAAAGTTGCTACGGGCTTAAACGCTACATTAAAGTAAATATCCATTCCGTTGGAAATTCCGCCCTGGATACCACCAGAAAAATTCGTTTTCGTTTTTCCGTCTGGCGTAAAAAGGTCGTTGTGTTCCGAGCCAAGCATTTTGCTCGCATCAAAACCACTTCCGTATTCAAACCCTTTCACGGCATTAATGCTTAGCATGGCATGTCCTAGTCGTGCGTGCAATTTATCGAAAACGGGTTCTCCCAATCCTATCGGTACATTTTTTATCACACACGAAACGGTGCCGCCAATCGTGTCGCCTGCTTTGCGCACTGCTTGAATTTTTTCAATCATTTGCGTGGCAATTTCAGCATCGGGGCAGCGTGCAATGTTGCTTTCCGTTTGGCTTAAATCAAGGGCTTGGTAATCTTTATTTAAAGCAATTTCGCCCACCGAGGACACATAGGCTTGGATTTGTATTTGGGGCAATAATTGTTTCGCAATGGCGCCTGCCACCACCCAATTAGCCGTTTCGCGTGCCGAGGAGCGGCCGCCGCCTCGGTGGTCGCGGATGCCGTATTTTTTATCATAGGTAAAATCGGCGTGCGAGGGGCGATACACATCTTGATTGTGCCCATAATCTTTAGACTTTTGATTGGTGTTTTTAATCAAAAAGCCAATGGGGACGCCCGTAGTTTTGCCCTCAAATATGCCGCTGAGGAATTCCACCTCATCGGGCTCTTTGCGCTGTGTTACAATCTTGGATTGCCCAGGTTTTCTGCGATTGAGCTCTTGCTGAATTTTTTCAAAATCTAGGGCTACATTGGCAGGGCAGCCGTCTATAATGCCACCGATTGCAGTGCCGTGGCTTTCGCCAAAGGTGGTGAGTTTAAAAATTTGTCCTATGCTGTTTAACATGCCACGAATTTAAAAATTAATTTCTTTTTCTGTATCTTTGAGCAAAAATAATTAAAAATGAAAAGATTCTCTGTTTTAATCCTAGCCCTTTTTATGTTGGTGGGGCAGGCGCAGCAAATTTCTGACTATGAGTATATTTATGTGCCAAAAAAGTTTAGCGGTTTTGAGCAAAATCAATATCAGTTAAATACTTTTTTAAACTGGAAACTTAAAAAATTAGGCTACAAAACCATCTGGAAATACCCACTGGAATGGCCAATGGAGCTGAAACAAAACCCGTGCAAAGTCTTAATCTCCGATGCGGAAAATGTGGCAAGTATATTTACCAATAAGATTAAAATCCTTTTTACTGATTGTAAAAAAAATATAGTAGCGGAATACAAAGGAAGCTCTAATATTAAGGAATTCTCCGAGGGGCTGCGCGACGCAATGGATAAGGCGCTTGCAGGTATGCCCGCCTTTGTGCCGAATTCTGCCCAAAATTATAGCAATGTGGCGGAGGAGACTGTAATTGTAACCAAAAAAGTGGAAAAAAGCCCATACAACGATTTACTCCCAACCGAGAAACAAGCCACGGGCAAGAGCGGCACTAAGCAAGTCCGTGTAAAATGCGAGGAGTGTATTCTCTTTACAGATGGCAAGGCAGAGCTAAGCCAAGTTGGCATAGGAGGCGGCTCTTTTATTCTGCTTAAAAAAGGTGAGAGCGAGGCGTTTGCTATATTTCACCCTTCGGCAAAAACGGGTGTGTACCGCGTTCAGCTACAAAATGGCGAGCATACGCTAGGCTACCTAACAGAGGATAAAATTACGATTGAAATTCCTGTGAATGGTAGTTTTGAAAACAAGGTCTTTTGGCAAAAGAAGTAATCAAGCAAGCCATTCTTTAAAGTCTAAAACACGCTCGCGGCTCACCACCCAGTCGCGAGCGTTTTGTTTGATTTTCAGCCGTAGTCTGTGGCCGGAGTAGCTGTAAATATTCTCTATAAACTGGCGATGCACAATTGCCTGCCTGCTAATTCTAAAAAAGGCTTGTGGAGGAAGCATTTTTTCTAGCTCGGAGAGGGAGAATTCTATGGGGTATTCTCGGTTTTTGTGAACCAAAAATGTGGTTTTTTCCTCGCTGAAAAACATAGCGATTTCCTCGGTGAGAAAACTTTTCAACTCTTGCCCGATTTGTATTAAAAAACGCTCCTTATAGCAATTTTGGTGTTGCCGAAAAAATGCTTGAATAGCATTAAAATCAAATACCTCCCTTTGCTGATGGCGATACTTGTTCAGGGCATAGGCAAGCTCCTTTTCGCTGATGGGTTTTAGTAAATAATCAATGCTATTTAGTTTAAAAGCTCTGAGGGCATATTCGCTGTAAGCCGTTGTAAAAATAATGGCGCTTTGAGGCTGAATATGCTCAAAAATCTCAAAGCTAAGCCCATCGCCTAGCTGCACATCTAGGAAAATGAGCTCAGGGGCGCGGTTTTCTCTCAGCCATTGAATGGCCTCTTTCACGGAATGTAGCGCACACAAAATGTGTGCGCCGTGTCTTTCTGCTAGCTTTTTCAGGTGGCGTGCGGCCACCGCTTCATCTTCTATAATGATGGCATTCATAGAGCTGTGGTTTTTAGTAAGGGAATTTTTACAATAAAGTGGCTTGCGTTTTCTTGAATTTTTACGCCTTTGCCTGTATTAGCATAGTGGGTTATGATGTTTTGCAGCCCTGTGCCTTTGCGTTTTTGTAGGCTGCGTTTAGGGTTTAAATTATTCTTTACCACCAGAAAATCTTGCTCTTGGTAAATCTCAATATTCACTTTATTTTCGTGGCTTAGGGCATTGTGTTTAATAATATTTTCTAATAGCAATTGCAGGGTGAGGGGCGCTAGATAGAGGTTAGAATTTTCCAAATGAGCGTCTATTTGAATATTTAGCGCCCCTTCGAATCGGATTTGAATTAAATTTAAATACTTTTCGGCAAACTTAATTTCATCTTTCAATTGAGTCCAGTTTTTTTCAGATTCGTCTAGAATGTAGCGGTAAACTTCTGCCATATCAGTTATGAAATTTTGCGCTTTTTTGGGGTTTTCGTCGATGAGTCCGTTTAAAATATTTAAAGAATTAAAAAGGAAATGCGCTCCGATTTGGCTTCTTGCTGCACTTTCTGAACGGCTGATTTTAGCAATGGAAAGCTCTTGTGCTTTATTCTTTTTTTGAAAAAAATTGATGATGTAGTAATAGGAATAGAACAAAAAGCCTATGGTAAGTGATATGGCTAAAATTCTAGAATAATCATTGGTGCCTCCGCTTAATATTTGAGCAATTAGGTAAACAGCAAAGGAGTTTACAGCAACAATAAATATCAAATAATAGAACCAGAATAAAGAACTCTTCATCTCTGTTTTTTTCAACAACAATCTTGCTCGATGATGAAGATAAGAATTTAAGAAATAAAGCGAATAGCAGTAAACTGCTGAATATAAAATTACCGGTACAAGATAGCTGGCAGGGATATGTGTTAGAGAAACTCCCTGAAAAATAATGGAAAAAAGTACAAAGCCAATGAGTAAGATAGTGGCGATCGCAAAATGTTTTACAAATGTTTTCATACTTAAATGATGTTTTAAAATTATAAAACAAATATGAAATTAACCCCAAAATACAGCACAAAAATATTTCCCGAGCCGTCGTTTTAAGCAGATGAGTTGCAAGCAGAAGCCACCGCCGTATAAAAATAAGCGTATGAAAAACACAAAAGCCTATACAAGGGAATAAAAAAATCCTTACCTTTGGAAAAAAATAATATGGCAAAGTTTAGCAAAATAGAAACCCTTACCAAGGTAGCAGAGACAGGAATGGTTCCTGTATTCTATCACACAGATGTTGAAGTAGCAAAAAAGGTAATCAAAGCCTGTTATGAGGGCGGTGTGCAATGGCCTGCCTGCTGACTCTGAAAAATAATTGTGGGTTGAGTGGTTTTTTCCAATTCAGAAAGCGAAGATACCTATTTGTTATAACCCATGTAAGGATTTAATCAAAGTTTTCATTTTTTATAGTTTTTGCGTTAATGTCAAATCTTCCTTTTTCAATTTTTATTTTGTCTCCTTTATAATTGCTCAAGGTGGCCTCAAATACGCCAGAAATTATAGGGTAGTCTATTTTTGTTATTGTACAGCTACCTGATATTAAATTATCAAAGTATCCATTATCATTACCCACATTCTCTAGAGGGGTTTTTATAGAGCTGTCTGCATACCATATATAACTTTTAAATTCTAATATTTTATTATCATAAAATGGAATTTTTTCTCCTACTTTCAATTCGGGATTCATTACCTTGAAATGTAAATATCTTTCCCCGCTATGAACTTGAAAAATAATAGTTTTAAAATCATTATTACTATAATTTGGAAATCCTAAATTAAAAGTAAGACCATGTTTGTAGTTTAGATAACCGCCAGATGATCTTGGAGAAAATAATTTACCGTCTATTAAGCAACCAAATGTATTAGCACCTATGGAGGTCTCATTTGGTAAAATTTCTTTGTTAGAATCGTCATCATTATTGCAAGAAGTCATCATTATCGTTGAAAACACAGCGACAAATGCAATTAATAGGAATTTTGTTGTTTTCATAAGAAATTAATTGTAATTAACCCCATAAAGTTATGAAATATAAACAAAAAACAAAAAAATATTTGTTAATATTTTTTCAGTAATCACATAAATTCTTTTTCATAAAGAAATTCTGGAGGAAAGGAGGGGACATTATACCATTCAATAGTATCGTAAGTCAATGCATTTTGAACAAAATTGTCGTGTTTTTTAAATCGAAGAATTGTGGGCGTTATTTAATCGATAGATTCATTTCTTATGTGGATACCTATGCCATGCTCATAGATAAACTCGGGAGCAATATCTACACCGATTCCCCATTCTAATACGCCATTTTCTATTTTGAAATCCATGAATTTATTCATATCTCGTAATTTTTCAAATGCTTTGTATTTAAAAAGCATAGAAAAATTGAAATAAACGATCTTTCCATTATTGAACTTCAAAATCATAATCTTTTACATGCATTATCCCAGTAATGTGTAGAATCATATCGTTTTTTACATTAATCTAAATTCTTTTTCTTGGCTTCTATATAGTTTCTCTGTTTTATCTTTATTGTTTTTAATTCCATTATCAGTAAAACCAAAGTATTCTTTTAGAATTCTTTGAGTATCTCTCGAGAAATCCCAACCTAAAGATATTTTTTTGTCTAATGATTTTTTTTCTAGTTCTTCATCTCTATTTTTGGGTATTGCATAAGGTTTAAATTTGATATGAGTGATTTTGCGTCCACTTTTTATACACTCATAAACAAAAGAATAAGGAGATTTTTCATCCATTTCTTTTTTAGCAACCTCTAAAACGCTTCTCTGAAAATCAGCAATTCTTGAATATTTATTCTCAATCTTGAACATTTTCTTTAATTCATCGATTGAATAAATGATTGGAGTATCTTTATTTGAAAAAAGTTCATAAAATCGCATAGAATAGACGCTCTCAAATTTCATAGCTGTATGCAATTCATATTTACGATATCCTTTTGAGAAGTTGAGAAAAGCCCCTAAAAGCAAGGGGGTGACAGTAAATTTCACATGGGAGTCGTATTTCCTAATCTTAGGAGATTCTATGATGCCATATACGCCCCAGTGCTCATCATCTTCATATTCAAAATCTTTATTCCTTAAATCTCTAAGTGCTTTTTTACCTCTTTATAGTTAGAATCATTATCATCTCTAAGAAAAGCAAGCGATAGGCATCGTAAATTCAGTATTTCCAAATAAATCTTTTTGCATAGAATAGTCAAACTTTAATTTTAAGCCACTTGTTCTAGCTTGTAGGACTTCGACTATTCTATATAGAATTCGTTTTTCGTATGAAGAAAAATCATATTTAGCAGTAGTAATAACATACGATTGGATTAAATCTTTATTAATAACCTTACTCATAGTGTTTGAAGCGTTTAAGCAAAAGTAACAAATATGTGAGACTTGTAAAAGTGTAAATCGTATTAAGTAGTAAAAAACTCGTACTTTTAAGTACGAGTTCTGTTTTTACAACTCGTAGAAAGTAGTAAATTTGTCGTACTTAAAGCATAAAAAAGTAGTAAATTTGTCGTAGAAAGTAGTAAATTTGTCGTACTTAGAGAAATATAATCTACTTCAATCCCTTTATACATCAGTGTTTGCAGAGATTGAAAAAAAATCGGTAAGTCATTAGTAAGTATTGACTTTATAGGTAACTCATAAAAATTTCGATTTTTGAAGGTTTTTTAAGCATTAAGGCAATTCCGCAAGGACGATTTTTTATTCAAAGCTCGCAAATTTTAACATTTTGCTAACTTTTAGAGGAGAATATTTTATTTAGAAAAAACACCCCCATTTTGGGGGTGTTTTTTAAATTGCTTAAATAGAGTGAAAAATATTTAACTCTAACGATTTTTTCTAAAAATTTCAGCTTTTCTTTTTGCTCTATTTGTAAAATCAGACCAATCTTCAACCTTAAAACCTTGAATGTCTCTCACGGATAGAGAAAACCAATCTATGTCAGTTAATGCATCTATTGCATCAAATAAATCTGCCATACTAGCGGTTCTTGATAAATAGACACTTCCTTGTGTCCATTTAAAACCATAGTTTTTTAGAAGTTTTCGGATATCATAATAGGCTTTGTGGTAAGGCTCCCCGTAATATTCTTTTAAGGCAGAGACTTCCATATCAAAAGTAATGGCAAACATATTTGTTTTTTATTCGTTTATTTTTTTAAATAAATATTCTTTTTCAAAATAAATATTCTCATCCTTTGTTTCAGCACTAATTACAAACCCAACAAAAGGATTATCTTCTACATCGATAACAACCCCCTCAATCCAATTTTCCTTGTGAGTTACTTCAGGAGAAATAAGAACTCTCTCGCCTACTTTAAATTTTGATTTTTGTTTGGTAATCGTTTTCATAGATAAAAATTTTATAAACCGCCCAGAATTGGGCGGTGGTCTAAACTTGCGTTTATTGCACAATTTCGGCGCTTGTTCGGTTGCTCCTCAGCAGAGCCGAACTCCCTCCTAATTGCCCTACAAATATACAAAAAATAAAGTTCAAAGATATGAATAAAAGGAAAAATTTATATCTTTGGAGAGAACGGTTAGAATTTTTAGGTCAAGCAGTAAGAAAAGACAGTCAAAACCTAACACTTAGATGTAAATCGTCAGCAAAAAGTTTACCAGTTTAGGTTAAAAATAGTATAGTTAAAAAAAGAAAAAACTAACTTTACAAAAACCACTTAGAACATGGTAAAAAAACAAACAAAAAGCGAAAAGCTTATCAAGGAAGTTCGCCGTAATACACGCCAAGTGTACAATGCAGAACAAAAGATTTTAATCGTGATGGAAGGCAACCGCCAGTGTTGCTCTCCGACAATGGACCTTGTTATATTACTAAGGAGCTCAAAGATTACTTAATGAACACTTATGGAATCAGACACATACATGGAAAACCATTGCACCCGCAAACACAAGGGAAAATCGAGCGGTATCATCGTTCCATGAAAAATGTAGTCAAATTACACCATTATTATGCTCCCGAGCAACTCGAAAGGGCTATTGATAAATTTGTGCAATATTACAACTCGCAAAGATATCACGAAGCTTTAAATAATTTAACCCCTGAAGATGTTTACCTAGGTAGACAAGACCGAATCTTAAAACTAAGAAAACAAGTGAAAATAAATACTTTAAATCAAAGAAAATTAAATTATTGTTTTGGGCTTATTTAATTGTTTACTATATTAGCCTCAGTAAACTTTAGTTTGACGACGTACATTCTGATATTTCTGAAAATTTTTTATTTGACCTAATCTGATCTGCTGTTCCTTGTAGTTTAAACCAAGGTATTGCTTCTCCATATTCAATCTATACCTATTAGGAGTTTTTTAATCTTCTGAATGAAACAACTCTTGTTCAAACTCTTTTGAGAGTTTCACTTCCCATATTCCATAAATATAAAGATTAGGCTCCCTCCGACTCTCGCCATCATCAAAAGAATATATAGCCATAAAATATTTTTTTTCTTCTTTTTTCACAGATAAAGTAGCTGGAATTCCTCCATTTTTTAGTTTTACAGCTTCATTAGTATAAGGTAAATCAAATTTCAGAGCAACAATTTTGAGAAATTTAGTACTGAAATTATTAGATATCAAATCTGCCACTTTAGTGTCCTTAGATAAATTCCAATAAATATTTTGCTCTATATATTTTCCGTTTGAACTATAAAAAATAATTAGAGCATCCATATGATATATTTTATTCGCTTTCAAATCTACACTATACTTGCCTTCAACAGAATACCATTCTCTCTTAATAAATTTGAATTTTTTGATTTCATCAATTATGATTATTTTATCTTCTTCCATTTTCCATTAGTATATTGTAATTGTTCTAAAATTTCTACATAATCATCTAGTTTCTCAAAATTTATTGATGATTTTACTTGTTGTCCTAATCCTTGTCTTTCAAACCAAGGAACTATTTCACTATATTCAAATTCCAAGTTTTGAGGTAAATTGTTTTTAAATCTAAATTTGATATAATTTGTACCTTCTTTAATTTCACTTTGTAAAGCTCTCGAATCATAAGTAAATATTAAATCTTCTACTCCTTTATCACTATTTAAAATAGGACTTGCATATTCTCCTTTCAATCTACCGGGACCTTGGAATCTATCAAAAACTTTACCTGCTAATTCTTCTCCTTTTGGAATTTTAATTACAGCTTCAAATCTCATAGAATTATTAAACTCTTTAACTAAGGCTAACTCTTCTCTCGTAAGACTCGAAGAGGTTGAAACATCAGCCCCTGCCCAATCTTTCCGATTAATTGTTCAGCGGCTTCAACTTTTGCGTGTTTCACTCTTTGTATGATTACTCTCATAGCTTTCTGCGATAAAATTTAGGTAACTTTCAAAGCGGCTCAGTGCGATTTTGCCCGCCTCGGCGGCCTGCTTCACGGCGCATTTAGGCTCGTTGAGGTGCTTGCAGTTGTGAAACTTGCAATCTTGTTTTAGCTTAAAAATTTCTGGAAAATAGTCCTGTATTTCGTTTTCCTGAAAATCGGCTAAGCCAAATTCCTTGATGCCAGGGGTGTCGATAATGTAGCCGCCAAAGGGCCAAGGGTACATTTGTGCAAATGTGGTGGTGTGCTGGCCTTTTTGATTAAAGGTGGATACGGTTTTGGTTTTTAAATGCAAGGCAGGGTTGAGTGCATTAATCAAGGTGGATTTGCCCACTCCTGAATGCCCCATAAACACGCTGGTCTGCCCTTTGAGCAACTCTTTTACCTGTTGCAGCCCGATGTTTTGCGTGGCAGAAATTTCCAAAACTTGGTAGCCGATATGGGTGTAAATTTGTTTTAAATCTTCCAGTGCGGGGCGCTCCTCGGGCGTGATTTCGTCTACTTTGTTAAACAAAATCACGGGATGAATGTGATATGCCTCGGCTGTAACCAGAAATCTGTCGATAAAGCCCGTAGAAGTGCGTGGATTTTTGAATGTAGCGAGAATCACTGCCACATCTATGTTTGAGGCGATAATATGTGTTTTCTTAGATAAATTTACCGAGCGCCGAATAATGTAATTATGGCGCTCGTAAATTTTTTCTATAAAAGCAATATTGTCTTTATCTAAACTAAATTCCACTTCGTCGCCCACCGCAATCGGATTGGTATGTTTGATGCCTTTGAGCCTGAATTTTCCTCTAATTCTTGCCTCCAAAGTTTTGCCCGAATCGGTGGAGATGCTGTACCAGCTTCCAGTGGATTTTATTACTCGTCCTTTCATTGAAATTTAGGCTTTTTTATCAGCCATTATTTCGTTTTGTAGTTTAATGGATTCTTGGTGCACGGCGGTAAGGAATCGGTTCACGAATTCCTCGGAGAGGCCAAATTTAGTGGCTTTTTCCAGAATTTGTTCTTGGATTAAGTTCCATCTCTTAGGTTGGAACACGGTAACATTGTGTTCTTTTTTAAGCGTACCGATGGCTTTTGCGATGTCCATACGCTCGTTAATCATTTCAAGGATACGGTTATCCGCCTCATCGATTTTATTTCTTAATTGTGCCAGTGAGGTGTGGAAATCATTATCCGAGTCATCTTCATTTCTCACTTTTAAATTTTCAAGGATTTCATTTAGCCTTGCAGGGGTGATTTGCTGGCTGGCATCGCTCCAAGCCTCATCTGGCGAGTGGTGCGATTCAATCATTAGGCCTTGGAACCCGAAGTTCATAGCCTTTTGAGAGATTTCTTCGATTAAATCTCTTCGCCCCGCAATGTGTGAGGGGTCGCAGATGATTGGGATTTGTGGCAAGCGATTTTTAAAGTCAAGGGCAATTTGCCACTGAGGCTGGTTTCGGTATTTGGTTTTTTTGTAATCGGAGAAGCCGCGGTGTATCACGCCCAAATTTTTGATGCCCTGCCCTGCTAGGCGTTCCATTGCGCCAATCCAGAGTTCCAAATCAGGGTTGATGGGGTTTTTAACCAAGATGATTTTATCTGTATCGCGTAGGGCTTCTGCAATTTCCTGCACTTGGAAGGGGTTTACCGTGGTTCTAGCGCCAATCCAGAGCATATCCACATCATATTCCAGCGCCAGTTTTGCGTGATTAGCATTTGCGATTTCTGTACCGATTTTTAGCCCAAATTCCTCGCGCACCTTGGCTAGCCAATTGAGCCCAATGGCTCCCACGCCCTCAAAGCAATTAGGCTTAGTTCTTGGTTTCCAGATGCCAGCACGGAATATTTCAACTTTGTCTTTGGGCAATTCTTCAGCAATTTGTAACATTTGTTTTTCGCTCTCCGCACTACATGGTCCAGCGACTACAAGCGGCTTTTTAAAGTTTTCTATCCAATTATTAATTTCCATAGGTTTTTCAAAATTAAAATGATTGGCAATTTAATGATTTTTTTAATTTTAGCCGCTTTTTTTGTGGAAAAGGTGTGTGCGCTTTTTTTTTATAAATTAAATCTGATTTTGGCTAAAAACTGGGAGGGTCTTAATTGGTAGATGTTTTCGGCGGTTGAGAGTGTGGAGCTGTGGAGCGTTCTGTACTCTTTGATATTGAAAATATTGTTCCACGAGAGCTCTAAATCGATTTGATTTTTTTGTAAAGAAAATAGATATTTTAAGCTAGAAAACAGGTAGGTTTGCTTCCCACTGAAAAGGCTATTTTTAATCCATTCCGTTTGGTGGATAAATCCGTGTTTTTTAGTGGGGTAGTAAATGAGTTCAAGGCTGTGGGCTTGCGTGGTGATGGGTTTTTGTGCTACGCCGTGCCAAGTGGGGCGCGTGTGGGAGAGGGTGGCGGTGTATTGGGTTTTAAATTTACTGAAAAACTCGGTTTGTATTTTGCCTTTTGCTAGCCAGTTTTGCGTTTCGCCCCAGCCTCTTTCCCCGTTAAATACTTGTTCCGATTTGGCTGCGCTCCATAGCCCTGTGAGGGCGGCGTTGGTCTTTATATCGCCAAAATATTTGTTGATGCGGATGGTAAGGCTTTGATTTTCCGAAGTGTTTTTTTGCTCTGTGGCTTCTATCTCCGTGGCGCCATTATCTTTTAGCCTTGTGCTGAAAAGTAGATTTTTATCACTTTGAGAATGTTTATACTTCACAAAGGCAAAAATACTTTCAAGAGGATTTCTGTACTCCACTTTGAGCTCATAATTAAAGGAATGCGCCTCTGGCAGAATGCTTGGTGTGCGGTCTATCTTTCTATAATTTTTTAGAATATAGGCGTGGTACAAGTTTCTGACATCTCCCAAGGATTGTTTCCACCACAAGTCGCCAGAAAATGTCCAAAAAGAATTGAGCTTATAAAGGGTGTAAAAATAAGGCTCCAAGCGAGTGGTATTCTTTTGCCTATCAAGATTTAGCGGAGTGTCTTTCCAGCGGATTAATTGCTGAGTAATGGGCAGGCTTAGCCCAATTTGCCAGCGTGCATTTAGGCGAGTTTCTATTTTTGATTTTATGTAAAAGAGAGAGTTATTTAGCCTTAAATGGTTGTAAAAATCGCTTGGTAGTTGCTCTTGGCTTTGAGTATAAATGCCAGTGTTTAGCTGGTTATTATCAAGGGTAAAGCCGATTTTGTGGCTAAAACTTATTTTCTTCCAAGTTTTGGTAAAACCCAAATGATTATTGGTGTAAAACTGACTTAATTCTACGGCTTGCTCAATGTTTTTGCCCAGCGATTGCGGAAATAAGTTTTCAAAGAAATCCAGCTGAATATCTAAATTTTGAGGGGTGCGCGTGTAGGAAATATCAGATTTTATGCTGTAAATCTGCCTGCCTATGGGGAGCATCAGGCTTAAATTATTTGAGAAATTTGAGTTTTTTGAGCCCAAACTTTGGTTAAATTCGCCCCGCTCAGATTGTAGCAAAACATCTTCGCCTCTCCAAGAGGTGCGGAAATTGAGTTGATTATTAAAGTAATAGCTCTTTTTATTTTTGGTTATTTCCAAATTGTGTTGTAATTCGTTGGAGAAAACGCGGTTTTTCGTGCTTTCATAAATTTTTAAATTCGCCCCGTTGTTAAAATAGGTAGTACGGGATTCTCCTATAATTTTATGGAAATCATTATAGTACGAGTTGTTGAGCCGTATGGTATAGTCATTTTTCAGCTTTTGGATATAGTTGAGCGATGCTATGTGAGCGTTATTATCATTCCAAAATACGGAGGAAACGCTTGGCGGCGAGGCTTGTGGCAGGGCTAGGTAATAGATTTCTGCATCGGTGGTATTGTCCTCTTTTTCGCGGTCGCTAATCAATTCGGTAGTTTGCCGTTGTAAATTTTCGCCAGTATTTGTAGCTTGGTAAGAGAGCAGGTATTGCCTCTTTTGGGAAAATAGCATAGGGGTTACATTAGCGAGCCATAGCATAGGGCTTGCCCCCACGCCCAATTCGGCACTTCCTGTTTGGGTGTATTTATTTTTGAGTTTAATGTTTAGAGCGGCTTTGTTTGAGAAGACTAAGCTATCAAGCGCCTTTATAGGTTGGTGATTTTCAATTACCTGAACGCTTTCTACTTCTTTGTGTGGCAGATTTTTATTAGCGATATTGTATTTTCCGCCCAGCAGGTCTAGCCCCTCGATGTAGAATTTATTGATGGGTTCTCCTTGGTACAGGACGCGCCCGCTTTTTTCCACCTCTATGCCGGGTAATCTTTTGAGGATATCTTGCAAATTGCGGTCTTGTGCTTGTGCAAAGCTCTTTACGGAGTAGCTTATGGTGTCGCCTCTTCGGCGAATGGGGTGAGATTTAGCGACAACTTCTTTTAGCTGAATAATTTTGCCAGATAGCTTAAAGTCTTTGGTTTGTGTTAGGTTTTTTATTTTTAATTTTTCTTCCGCAAAATTCATCGATTTTACTATGATGTAAAGTTCTTCGAGCGCAGCACTATTCTTAATCAAATATTTGCCATTTTTATCTGAAAAGGTATAGGCAATCACCTCCCCATCTTTGGGCGAAATAAGGCTTACGCTTGCCCCGCCCACAGGTGAGCCATACTCATCTGTGAGCGCTCCCTTTATCACATTTTGTGCATAAGCCCACGAGCTTAGGATTATTAGATATAGTAAAATCGATTTCTTTAACATTTATGATTTGTCTATGGGATTGTATAGGTGTTTGCGTTTAGCGTTTTCATAATTATTTCTGATGGCTTTTTTAGCTTTCTCCTCCGTGGTTTTAAGCTCTTTTTCGTAGTTTCTTTTGTAAATCGCTTGTGGCCTATTATCCATACCTGTGGCAGTGAAGTGGTGTTCATTCTCAGTATCATATATTTCTAGAATTAGCCCAGGCAAGCCATTAAACACATAAGGTCCATACGCCAGCGGAATTTCTTGTGCAAACCACGCTTCCCACTCTCTTCCTCCATAGCTGGTGATAGCTTTTTGTACCGTATAGCCCAGAATCTCTTTTTTATCCTTTTGCAATTTCCATTTCAGTTGTGGGGTAGGGATGGAATATTCTAATCCTGAAATGATTATAGCGTTCTGTATAGTGCTTTGTTTAGTTTTTAAGTCGTTGAATACATTGTCATTAAAGCCCATTTCGGAGAGTGTGGCAAGCAATTTATTCATATCGCTTGTATTGGCCGTGCCTTTTTGGGCAAATGCTTTGCTCAGAGAATCTGATTTTATAACGGCCTCATCGGCGAATTTTGTTAAATCTTTTCCTATTTGTAAGAGCGTGAGCCCTGTTTTGGTTTTTTCTTTAAGTTCTGGATTAGGCACTCTGGAATAAGTGTAATAAATATTTTGCTCGCTATTGCCCAAAGCCGTTTCATCATACGGGTCGGCAGGTAGGTTTAAATCGCCTGTAATCACTGGCTGGGCCAATGCGATTGCGGAAAATAAAAAGGTGCTGAGTAATAATATCTTTTTCATATCTAATTTATTCTTTATTTTAATATTTAAAGTTTTTCTATGGGGTTATAAGGGCGTTTGTATTTTGGGGTTTCATATTTGTTTTTTAAGGCTTTTTTGGCTTTCTCCTCAGATGTTTTAATTTCATCATCATAGATTTGTTTGTAAATGGCTTGTGGCCTGTTATCCATACCCGTAGCAGTGAAATGGTGTTCATTCTCGGTGTCATATATTTCTAGAATTAGCCCAGGCAAACCATTAAATACATAAGGCCCATACGCTAGCGGAATATCTTGCGCAAACCACGCCTCCCACTCCCTGCCTCCATAGCTGGTGGTGGCTTTTTGTACCGTGTAGCCCAGAATCTCTTTTTTATCCTTTTGCAATTGCCATTTCAGCTGTGGGGTAGGGAGTGTGTACTCTAACCCAGGTAATCCCATAGTATTTTGTATCGTAATTTGTTTTGTCTTTAAGTTATGGAAGACATTGCTATTAAAGCCTATTTTATACATAATAGCAAGTTTTTTATTAATGTCGCTTGTATCCATATTTCCTTTTTTAGCAAATACTTTGCTTAGAGAATCTGATTTTAGAGTAGCCTCATCAGTAAATTTTAAAAGGTCTTCGCCCATTTGCAAAATGGTAAGCCCCGTTTTTTGTTTATCTTTGTTTTCAGGGTTGGGAGTTGTATTATAGGTATAATAGATGTTTTGAGTGCTATTGCCTAAAACCGTTTCATCATACGGTTCGGCAGGGAGATTTACAGCTTCCAGCACCACAGGCTGAGCAATAGAGATAGCCGCAATCAAAAAAGTGCTGAGTAATAATGTCTTTTTCATTTTGAATAAATTTTTAGTGTTGTAATTACTGCGAAAGTATAAAACTTTTTTAAAAAAAAACAAGAGAAAAAAGTGTCAAAAATTATAATTCCCAACTATTATTTAGTGTTAAGTCTAGGGAAGTGTCTTTTTGTAGTTTTTTATACTATAAATTCCCGTTTTTGTATTTTCCTAAAATTTCTATATCCTCTGCCATCAGCCCAATAATGTCTAGCACCTTGGCAAAACGCTCGTGATTATGCACCAGTACATCTACATAAAACTCATATTGCCACGGCATATCCACGATGGGCATAGATTGGATTTTGGTCATATTAAAGCCGTGCACGGCAAATTGCATCAAGATATTTGCTAGGCTTCCCTTTTGGTGAGGTAGAGAGAATCGCAGAGAGATTTTGTTAAAGTCTTCATCATTAGGGAGCGCTCGGCTCAATAGTACAAAGCGCGTAAAATTATCCTTATTGCTTTGGATTCCGTGCCGAATAATCTCTAAATCATAGAGCTCGGCCGCCACTTTTGAGCCAATAGCCCCAGCGTGGTATAGCTTTTCAGTCTTAATTTTTTTAGCAGAATTAGCCGTATCCACATAATCAATCCTACGAATTTTAGGGTGCAAATTCAAGAAATCCTCACACTGCAAAAGCGCCATAGAATGCGAGTAAATCTCGCTTAAATCATCAATTTTCACCCCAGGGATTACCATCAAGTGGTGTTCTATGGGCATATATAGCTCGCCCACGATTTTTAAATGATTATTCTTAATTAAATTATAATTAGGCAAAATGCACCCTGCAATAGAGTTTTCCAGAGCTATAAGCCCGTGTGTGCATTCCCCATTTACGAGCGCCTCGGCAACGCCTCGAAAGTGGTCTTTGTCTAAAATTTCGTAGCTATCTCCCTCAAAGAGTGTACTTGCGGCTTGGTGATGAAAAGAGCCCAAACCTCCTTGTATTGCTATTTTCACGCTATTTTAATTTTAAGACAAATATCTAAAAAAATTAATAAACAAGCGTTGCTTTTAGTAGCAAAAAGGCGATTTGGGCGTTTATTTGTGTGTTTTCTAAATTTAATGTTCTAAACCGCAATCACTCAAAAGCTCGACCAATTGGTCTTCGGTCATTTTTTCGGTAGCTTCCTGAGCCTCGTTGTAGGACGAGTATTTTTGTTCTAAAACATTTAAGCCGCACTCGCATCTTTCCTTGGTCTGTTCAGACGGGTCTACAGCGGTGCAAGATTGCATAAACTCTCTGCGGTCTTCATCTGTCCAGCCTTTTTTTTCATTTTTACACGAAATTAAGCTAAGTGCTGCTGCTGCAACGAAAAGTGCTTTTTTCATTTATTTCATTTTTAAATAAGCATTCATCAATCCATTGGTAGAGCTGTCGTGGTCAGTTACGGTATCTCCCGCATTGATTTCCGCTAAGATAGCTTTAGCCAATTGTTTACCAAGTTCTACGCCCCATTGGTCGAAACTAAAGATGTTCCAGATGATACCTTGAACAAAGATTTTTTGCTCATACAAGGCAATCAAGCTACCCAATGTTTTTGGGGTTAATTTTTTATACAAAATGGAATTGGTAGGGCGGTTGCCATCAAATACCTTGTAAGGCAACAAGAATTCGATTTCTTCTTTGGATTTTCCTTCTTTTTCAAGCTCGGCTCTCACTTGGGCTTCGGATTTTCCAAAGGCGAGAGCTTCCGTTTGAGCAAAGAAGTTGGCTAGGAGTTTTTCGTGGTGGTCGCCCACTTGATTGTTAGAGCGCGCCCCCGCGATAAAGTCCGCTGGGATTAATTTAGTGCCTTGATGGATTAATTGATAGAAAGCGTGTTGTCCATTGGTTCCCGCTTCGCCCCAGATGATAGGGCCAGTTTGGTAGGTTACTTTTTGCCCATTTCGGTCAATGGATTTTCCGTTGCTCTCCATATCGCCCTGTTGCAAGTAGGCGGGGAAGCGGTGTAGGTATTGCTCGTAGGGTAAAATGGCATAGCTTTCGGCGCCATAAAAGTTGTTATACCAAATGCCTAAAAGCGCCATTAGCACGGGGATATTTTGTTTAAAATCAGTGGTTCTGAAATGCTCATCTACCTCATAGGCGCCTAGCAGTAATTCTTCAAATTTCTCGTAGCCCACTGCCAGCGCAATGCTCAGCCCGATGGCGCTCCATAGCGAATAGCGGCCGCCCACCCAGTTCCAGAATTCAAACATATTTTCCTCCGCGATGCCAAAGGCTGTAACATCTTTGGCATTGGTAGAAAGTGCCACGAAATGTTTGGCAATGTCGCTTTGTTTGGCTCCGCTGTCCAAAAACCATTTTTTAGCCGAATTAGCATTGGTCATGGTTTCTTGGGTGGTAAAAGTTTTAGAAGCCACGATAAACAAAGTCGTTTCTGGATTTAATTTTTTGGTGGTTTCTGCGATGTGTGTGCCGTCTACATTCGATACAAAATGTATGTTTAAATGAGTTTTGTAATGTTTCAATGCCTCGACCACCATCACGGGGCCAAGATCCGAACCGCCGATGCCTATGTTCACAATATCGGTGATGGCTTTGCCTGTGTAGCCTTTCCACTCGCCAGAAATCACGCGGTGGCAGAAATCTTTCATCTGAGCCAAAACTTTGCGTACTTGTGGCAGGGCATTTTCGCCATCAATGATTACCTCGCTTCCTTGGCTTCTGAGGGCGATGTGCATCACGGCACGGTCTTCTGTTTGGTTGATGTGCTCTCCCGCAAACATAGAATCTATCGCATCTTGCAATTGGCATTCTTCGGCGAGTTCCACGAGCAAGTCAATTGTTTTTTGATTGATTCGGTTTTTGGAATAGTCAAACAAAAATTCGTTCCATTTTACGCTAAACTCATCAAAGCGTTGAGCGTTTGCTGCGAATAAATCTTTTAAATGAAGGTCTTTGGTCTCTTCGTAATGGGCTTGTAGCTTTTTCCAAGCCTCGGTCTGAGTAGGGTTTATATTTTGCATTTTATTGAAATTTGATTTCCAGACAAATTTAGTTATAATTTAAATCGAAAAAAAGCAAAAAGACTAATTTCCGTAGCGTGTAGGTTGATAGAATCTAAGCATAAAATCGATGTCTTTTTCGCTGAAATCCTTTAAAAATTCGATTTGAGCCGATTTTTTTTCTTTCATTAATTGATAATAGAAGTCAAAAAACTCACGAGAATAAGTGTCTGCCATCATCAGTTTCATCAGCAAAGTAGGGTTGGCAACTTCTTCCTTGAAAGGATTGTCGTCCACCTCCAATTCGGTAGCAAGATTGCTATAAAACTCAAGCCCAAAATTAGGATTAAAGAATAATACCGCATTTTGGATATGCGTGCTGCTCTGGATAGAGTTTAGCAGTGTCGCAATATCTTCGTTATACTTTTCGATTTTTTGCTCGTCAAGCGTATCAAAAAAATCATTGATGAAATTGATTGATTCTTCCGCCGAAAGAATTTTGTAAGGAGCACCGCCTGTTTTTTCTAAAAATACCTTTTCTTGTTTTTTGATATTTTTTAAATATTCTTTCTTCTCCTTTTCATCTTGAATGGCTTGGCGCGCCACATAATCGCGTTTGGCATTTTCTACCAAATTCTCGTCATAATTAAAGGCATTGATGATTCCCGTAAGCGCATATTTGCCTTTCCACGGACTGATGCCTGCATACAAAATCGCATTTTCAGGCATTTTTTTGTAATCCTCAAAATTATCTTTGCTTACCAAAATGGTTTTTCCCGAGCTTAAATGCTCCATTTCCAAATCCTCGCCATTTTCGCCTTTGTAGAGCAACGCTGCGTGCGAGTTCAATCCCATGTTTTTGATGTCTTGCGCTTCCTCTTTTTTGCCATAAAGTGTAGCCGCCCATTGGGTGCCTCGTTTAGCCAAAAGCTTGGTCGGGAAGTTCAAGATAAATTTATCTCTATGATTTTTATATAATTTAAAATCCTGCTGATTGCCCGTTTTCAAGGCAGCGGTGCGCATGTAGAGCTCAATCCCTGTGTCTTGGGTGAAAAGGTAACTGCGTGTTAAAATCTTATCGATGAAATAGCGCACTTCGTCTAAATTGTTAGGATTTTCAAGTTTAAAGAAATCTGCAATTTGCGTATTCTCAGGGGCGTATTCATACTCTCGGTCAAATACCTGCCATACGCTTTGCGCAGCTTCTTTTAGCTCTGGGCTATAAGGGTTTACAAAGGTGTCCTGCTTTTGCAGGTTTAAGAAATACCAAATCAAGAACTGAATGTCTTGCACATTTACCTCGTCCTCGGCGTAGCCCTCAGTGGGGTAGAAGGGTAGATTTTTGGCATAAACCTCTTGGTGCAGAGTGATAAACGCGCGGAATAAGCCTCCTTCTGAAATCACATCTTCAAAATACGAGGTGAGGAAAATAGCCAAATCCTTGAAACTCTCTGGCTCTATAAAATGGCTTAAAAAATCCGCTGATGGCTCCAATTTTCGCAATACCTCATTGGCAATTTCGAGGTAAAACAAGTCCGTATTCGTTTGCTTGGCATAGGGTTTTGTTGCCATCCAGTCCTTTATGTATACTTTGTTCATAGTTTAAATTTAATTCTAGAAAACGAATATACTTAAGTTTTTTCTTTTTTGGATATAAAGGAAGGCAAATTTCAAACCAAAAATACCTTAAAGTCGAATTTGAGATATGAAAAAAGCCTCTTCGCAAACTGCGAAAAGGCTCTTCTGTGACCACGGAAGGAGTCGAACCCTCAGCCTTCAGAGCCGTAATCTGACGCTCTATCCAATTGAGCTACGTGGCCGATTTGAGAGTGCAAATATACAATTTTTTTGAAACCCAACAAGAATTTAGCTATAAAAAATCAAAATTTTTATTTTTCAACCCAAATGCTTACCTTTATACACTCATTTTTGGAACTAATATAGACCCAGAGTTTGAGAGTAAAGTAGAAAGTTTAACAAAAAATTTAAAAGAGAGTAATAATTATGGAGACACAGAAATCCAAGCAGTCAGTTCTAGACTTATGGAAGCAGGAGATAGACGAGATACTTATGAAAAATGGCTTACCACCATCAAAGATAGCAAAACCTCAGAGCCGCTTCGAAGTCTTATTGAAGAGGGCAGAAGGAAAAACGAAAGAGGAGCTCCACAAGGAGAGAGAGCAGGTACTGGAGACAGTGAAAGCAATGGCAATGAATCGTCTAGGGCTAACAGAGGAGGAAGCGAACGCCTACGTAAGCAATCCCCTGTAGATACACAACAGTTCTTTTCAGATACTGTTAAAGGGAATAATAAACCACTAAAACCGTGGGAGCCTTTATATCCTTTAATATGAAACTGAAGGATAAAAATAGCCAAAATATCATTTTTTAAATCATGAAAAAAACACAAGAATACATTCAGGCAAATAAGGAGCGCTTTCTTGAAGAGCTTTTTGAGCTGCTTAGAATACCGTCAATTAGCGCTGATTCTGCGTATAAAAAGGAGATTTTAACCACTGCGGAAAAGACTGCGGCGTTTCTACGCTCCGCGGGGGTAGATAAGGTGGAAATCTGCCCTACTGAGGGCAACCCCATTGTGTATGGAGAGAAAATACTAAGCCCAGATTTGCCCACAGTTTTAGTTTATGGGCATTATGATGTGCAGCCGCCAGATCCGTTGGATTTATGGGAGTCTGATCCGTTTGAGCCTGTAATCAAGAAAACCGAGGTGCATCCAGAAGGTGCCATTTTTGCACGTGGCTCTGCCGACGATAAAGGGCAATTCTTTATGCATGTTAAGGCGATAGAAGCCATGATTCAAAATGATGAATTACCTTGCAATGTCAAATTTATGATTGAAGGCGAGGAAGAAGTGGGATCAGAGAATTTGGCTAAATTCATTAAGGTAGAAAAAGAAAGGCTTAAAAACGATATTATCCTTATTTCGGATACTAGCATGGTTGCCAAAGATGTGCCGTCGATTTGTGTAGGGTTGCGTGGACTTTGCTATGTGGAAGTAGAAGTGGAAGGAGCTAATCGTGATATGCACTCTGGGGTGTATGGCGGAGCGGTGCCTAATCCGCTAAATGTTTTGTCTAAAATGATTGGGCAACTGCATGACGAAAACGGAAAAATTGCCATTCCTGGATTTTATGATGAGGTGGAAGAAATCAGTGCCGAAGAGCGTGCCGAAATGGCAAAAGTTCCGTTTGATTTAGAGGATTACAAAAAGCAAATCAATATTCAGGACATCATGGGAGAAGAAGGCTATTCAACAAACGAGCGC
This sequence comes from Ornithobacterium rhinotracheale, assembly GCF_004088395.1. Taxonomy (NCBI): domain Bacteria; kingdom Pseudomonadati; phylum Bacteroidota; class Flavobacteriia; order Flavobacteriales; family Weeksellaceae; genus Ornithobacterium; species Ornithobacterium rhinotracheale. The sequence goes on from NZ_CP035107.1 coordinate 160,017, forward strand.
ACTTCGATTCGCCCAAGCTTGGATGTAAACGGTATGTGGGGTGGCTACATTGGCGAAGGGGCAAAAACTGTGATTCCTGCCAAGGCTTTTGCTAAAATTTCAATGCGTTTGGTGCCTGACCAAAATCCTGAAAAAATCGCAGAATTGTTTAAACAATATTTTGAACAAATCGCACCGAGTTCTGTACGCGTGAAATGTAATTTCCATCACGGAGGCTGGGCATATGTGTTGCCAATCACCGATAAAGGCTATTTAGCTGCCAAAAAAGCTTTGACCGAAACTTATGGCAAAGAGGCGGTGCCGTTCAGAAGCGGAGGAAGTATTCCGATTGTTGCCCTTTTTGAAAAAGAGCTTGAAAGTAAATCGGTTTTACTTGGTTTTGGATTAAATTCAGATGTAATTCATTCTCCAAATGAAAATTATGGTCTGTTTAATTTCTACAAAGGCATCGAGACCATTCCGTATTTTTATAAATTCTATACCGAAGAAAAATAATAATTTCCCCGAATTTATATTCTAAATGAAAAAAACGCTTAAATTGAGCCAACAATTTAGGCGTTTTTAATTTACTCCCATTATGAAAAAATCAATCAGAGATTTTATCGAAATTATGACTTTGGTTTTGGCACTTTATTATGCCAAGGACATCATAGATTATTATCCCATTTTTAGACAAAATCTCGCCGATGGAGTGATTACTTTTGAAGGCGTAGCTTTCTTTCTGCTCGTCGTGGTGCTGATTTATTTCGTCATTCGTAGCCTTAGACTTTTGCTCAAAAAATAGCTTAAATTAGAATTTGTAGCGCACTTGTACCAAGAAATATCTTCCCAAAGTTTCTTTGGTAAAGACATAGGTGTAAAAATCACTGAACCCACTGCTCACGATAGTTTCGTCGTTGAGCAAGTTCCCTGCAATGAAATTGATGTAGGTTTTCTTCGCGGGTTTTATACGCAACGATGCGTCCAATCCTTGAAAATCGTTGATGTTTTTGCCGTTTTGCCATTGTTTAAAATAGCTATATTCGGTTTTGAATAAAACTTTATCGGTTATGGCAACTGCCGCTTCGGCAAAAGGCGTAAGGTTGCTAAATTTATTATCTCTGTTCGATAATTTATATTGGCTAAAACTTGCATCTGCCCCAAGCGAAAACTCTAATCTCTTGTTCCATTTAAAGGTGTTGTTAATTTTGTAGCTGTGGTTTTGCGATTGTGCTTTGTAGCTGATGTTGTTGCTCACCGATTGGTAAGTGCTGTAGCTGTAATTTCCATTGATTTTTAATGAATAAAGTTTTGAAAATCGTTTAGAGCTAAAGAATCTTGCCGACCAAATCTCGTCGGGGAAATCGGAATTAAAAGCCATTGAAATTTGGTTTTGCCCATCGAAGATGCCTTTTACTTTAATGCCCTCTTTGATGCGGTTGTAGCTCCCGCTGATGTGTAAATTCATGAATTTAAAAGCGTTGTAGTAATTATACCAAAGATTAATGATTTGATTTTTTACCACACCTAGCGAAGGGTTGCCTTCATGCAGACTAAAATAACTTTGCATCGCATAGCCCGGTGCCCATTCGTTGATGCTTGGCACTTGGATATCGTTGCTCAGTGATAGGCTTAAATCATTGAAATTATTGATTTGGTATTTAATGTTAAAATGCGGGAAAAAATTTGTTCCATTCAGCTGATTGTTAGGTGCATTTTCGGGCTTATTCTCTGAGTTGAAATAATTAAGCGTAAGCCCCGCTGTGAAAGATAATTTACGATTAAAAAACACTCTTTTATATGAGGCGTCGGCATAATACTCTTGAAAATTAAAATCCGAATTGCCCAGAATTTTATCGTTATTCAAAATTCGCTCATAGCTCTTGAGCTGGTTGTTTAAATCTTGCAGCGTATAATTGGCACCCAGTTTTAAACGCAAATTGCTCTTATTGGTAAGCAAATGATTGTAAATGCTTAAAAACTGAAATGTATTGGATTTAAAATTTTTATTTTGGTTTAATTGATACGCATTGTTCTGCGGAATTAAATTAAAAATAGAACCAAACGGCGCCACACTTGATAGCAAATCTATCGTTGGCGTTTCCTTTTGATAAATGTGCGAAAAGTAAAAGCCAAGATTGTCATCTTGTTTAATTTTTTTGATTAAACTCAATTTTTGGTTCACCACGGCATTGTCGCGCTTGTTTTGGGTGTTTCTAAAAACGATCGGATTCTCTTCTTGATTAATGAAAGATGAAGTACGCGTATCGTTCTCGGCATTTTGTAGATTAAAATTCACGCGGTATTTAACCAAAAGGTTTTTAGGCGAAATGTATTCTACATTTAACCTTGAAATAAAAGCGAAGATTTTTTGATGATTTTGGTTTAAATCCTTTTGCTCAAAATTAGGATACAATCGTTTGCTAGTAGAATTATACCCCACGGAATTTTGCGTTCCCATGGCAAATCCGCTAATATTCAGATTTTTGTTCGGTTGGTAGCCCAAGTTTCCTGCCGAAAGGAAATTGCGTGTAATGCTCGCATTGTCATCTGTGTTAAACGAAACATTGCCCATTGCATTGCGCAGCGAGGAAGTGCCACCTTCGGAATTAAACTCAGAGTTTCCACCCAAAAATTGAAAATAATCGGACGAAGTAAAAACCTCTTTGTCATAAGTATTGTAGTCGCTGATGAGCGTGGCGTCTGTCTTTTTAGAAAAATAAAAAAGCTTTTCTTGCAAATCCGTGTGCTTGTGCGCATCGCCCCCAATGGTGGCATTCCCGAAAACCAAATTTTTCTTATTTTCTTCGAGCACGATATTTAGCTCAAAATCTTCATCTGCCTGAACGGAATTGGCAAAAGGATTAGATTTAAATTTCTTGTTCAATTGCACTTTGCTCACCGCATCCGATGGCAAATTTTTGGTTACCAATTTCTGATTGCCGCCAAAGATTTCTCGCCCTTCCACCTTGATGGATTTCATCTCTTTGCCTTGGTAGTAAATCTTTCCGTTTTCTACCGAAAGCCCAGGCAATTTTTTGAGAATATCTTCTAAATTTTCTTCCGTTCCTGATTTAAAAGAAGCTGTGTCGTATTCTATGGTATCGCCCTTTATGGTGATGGGCTGCACGCCTTGCGCCACGATTTCTTTAAGCCCCACGCTACTTGTCGCCATCGAAATTTTCTCTCTCATGGATTTTTGCAAATCAACTTTTACGATTTTGGATTTGTAGTTGAGGTGCTCAATCTCGAGTTCATATTTTTTGCCGCATGGCATATCTAATTTAAACTCCCCATTTTTGTCCGAGAAAGTGTAGCCCGCCGATTGATTTTTTGCGTCAAAAGCAGAAATCGAAGCATCGATTACGGGATGGCTGAGCGAATCTAGCAATACCCCACGATAGGTACAAGTTTGCTCTTGTGCCATTACCCAAAGGCTACTTAGCAGGACAAAAAATAGGAATGTTTTTTTCATAGAGATGTTGTTAAGTGTAAAAAATCACCGAAAAATACATTTTTCGGTGATTGTAAATGGAGTGTTGTTTTTTTAATTCAATTTATTCAGAATCTACGCCACCTCCCATCATTTTTTGCATTTTTTCTTGCAGGGCTTTCATTTCAGCTTCAAATTCCTTTTCGGTAACCACTTTGCCTTTGTTTGGCTCTTCAATATTAAGTGCTGTTTCACTGATGTTGATTTTCACGGCAATCATCGTTGCATCCACACCTTGTTTTGGATTAGACATTTCAGCTTTTAGCACCAATCCAGGCAAGCCCGAAAGAATGTTTGGTCCGTCTTTGATATTCAATTTAGGTGCATACCAAACGATGAATTTTTGTCCATCTTTTTCGCCAACCGCCTTGCGCACTTCGTAGCCCAAAACCTGAGATTTTTCGCGTGTAAGCTCCCATTTAATCGTGTTTAAACTATCTTTGATTAAATATTGAGGCAAGCTTGGAACGCTAAATCCTTTTTTGTAGTAATTTTCTTTTAAGTTTTTAAAAAGTGGATCTTTGTCGGCCATTTTGATTTGCATGGCAATTATTCCGCCCTGTGTTTGCGAATTATCGATTTTCTCGTCTAAAGAAAATATTGATTTTTGTCCATTGGTTTTCAGTGTGTAATCGACTGTAATGCCCTTTTCTGCTTCGGCTTTTAGCATGGCTTCGGTTTGGGCTCGGTATTGCTCAGGCACATTTTTTAATATGGCGGGCAAGTCTATCTTCACAATTGATTGGTAGTGTATTACAAGATTTTCGGTTGTTTCTTGTCCAAAAACAAACAAGAATGCTAGCAAACTGAAGATGGAAAATAATTTTTTCATGATTTTTTTAGTATTTAAAATTTAATTTTTTAGTGTTTTTTTTAGACTTAAGTAGAGCTAAAAATGTTCGAAAAAACCGATTTTTAGCTATTTTTTGGCTAAAAGTTGTTGGTTTTAGCTATTATGACAAAAATACGATAAATGTCATCTTGTCCAATTTTTTTAACATTTATATCCGTTTAAAATTTTATTTTTTAAAAGTATTTTCAAGTTAGAAAAACAAAACGGATAGAATATAAATCAATCCATTAGACAAAATGTAGAAGTATTTGATATTTCTATTAACTTTGCAATTATGCAAACGAAAGTGAGAAATCTAATCATGGTGGGCGATCGTGTGCTGATTAAGCCAAGTTCTGCACCCAATAAAACCAAATCTGGATTGTATTTGCCACCAGGTGTGCAAGAGAAAGAGAAAATCCAATCGGGCACCATCGTGGCGGTGGGGCCGGGTTATCCAATCCCGTCTGATGGTATCGACGACGAGTGGAAATCTCAAGAAGAAAGATTGACATATATGCCCTTGCAGGCGCAAGAGGGCGATACGGCTCTTTTTGTACTTAGCGAAGCCTACGAGATTATGTATCGCGACGAAAAATATTATGTAGTGGCACAAGATGATATCTTGATGCTAGAGCGCGACAACGAATTTTTTGAATAATTTAAAATCATAAATAAAAGACTTTTCATGAAAATATATCCCATAGAATGTGGAAATTTAAAACTAGACGGCGGAGCCATGTTTGGCGTGGTGCCCAAAAGCATTTGGCAAAAGACTAATCCCGCCGATGCCAATAACATGGTGGATATTGCTACGCGTTCGCTTTTGATTGAGCACAACGATCGCTTGGTCTTGATTGATTGCGGAATGGGAGATAAGCAGTCGGAAAAGTTCTTTAGCTATTATTATCTCTGGGGCGATCATTCCGTAGATGCTTCCTTGGCTCAATATGGGTTCCGTCGAGATGATATTACCGATGTGTTTTTTACGCATTTGCATTTCGACCATTGCGGTGGCGCCATCAAACGCGAAGGCGAAAAGCTTGTGCCTGCGTTTAAAAATGCTAAATTCTGGACGAATCAAAAGCACTGGGAGTGGGCAACGAAACCCAATCCGAGGGAAAAGGCATCTTTCTTGCCCGAAAACATTTTCCCCATTCAAGAAAGTGGGCAATTAGAGTTTTTAAAACCTAAAGCTAATAGCTATTTAACGAAAACTCCTTTTGGTTTTGAAGTAATCTGCGTGGATGGGCATACGGAGAAGCAGATGATTCCCGTGATTCATTATCAAGGCAAAACCATTGCTTATGCAGCGGATTTGATCCCTACGGCAGGGCATGTGCCATTGGTATATGTGCCAGGCTACGACACGCGTCCGCTTTTGACGATGCGCGAAAAAGATATTTTTTTGAAAAAAGCCCTAAAAGATGGTTGGTTTCTTGCCTTTGAGCACGATGTAAACAATCAATTGGCAACACTCAAGGAAACAGAGCGCGGCATCCGTGTAGATGAAATTTTCACCTTTAACGAAGTTTTTCAATAATTCATGAAAAAATACATTTTCTACATAGCGAGTATTTTACTTTTTGTGCAGTGTGCACAACGCGGAACGCCGAGCGGAGGTCTCAAAGATATTACTCCGCCCAAGCTGGTGCGTGCGGTGCCAGATACGCTAAGTACGAATGTCTCGACTAAATTAAAAGAAATCAATTTGTATTTTGATGAGTTGGTTCAATTAAGAGATTATTCCAAAAACATCATTATTTCGCCACCCGTAGAGCCTACGCCCACTTTTTTGCCCGCAGGAACGGCTTCGCACAAAGTGCAAGTGAAATTTAATGATACGCTAAGACCCAATACAACTTATACCATTAATTTTGGAAAATCAATCGTGGATAATAATGAGGGAAATCCGTATTCGTTTTTTACTTATGTTTTTTCTACGGGAAAAACGATTGATTCTTTAACGCTTTCGGGCGAAGTAAAGGATATGATGAGCAATGAGCCGCTCAAAGATATTGTGGTGGCACTTTACGAAGTGGGCAAAAATTATTCGGATTCGGTAGTGTTTAAGGAAAAACCTTACTACATCGCCAAAGTGGATTCTGCCAATCGCTACGAATTTAAGTATTTAAAAGCAGGGAAATTCCGTTTGGTAGCTTTTGAGGATAAAGTCCCGAATGTGAAAATCGACCTTAAACAAGAGAAAATGGCCTTTGCCAGTGAAATTATCGATACCCAAACTACACGCGTAGCAGCTACTTTGGCACTTTTTACGCCAGAGCAAGGCTACCGCTACCAAGATGGAAAACAAGAGGGCTACGGGCGAATTAATTTCTATGTAATGGGCAATCCTGAGAAAATGGAAGTAAAGCCCATTTCGCACGATTTGGGCGAATTGTTGCAAATTCATAGAGCTTATTCCGATACGCTTCAAATGTACTTTAATCCCGAAAAGGCGAATTTTAAAGACAAACGCACGCGTTTGAAGTTTACACTCACGCATGATGCTGTAACGGATTCTATCTCGACGGTGTTGTACGATAATTCGATTAAATACAATTTCAAAGTCTATGGCGGAACTGATGATATGACACCTGCCAAGAAATTGCAAATCGGTGCCGATTACCCGATTGATACTTTTAATACAAAATTCATTTCGGTTAAAAAAGACAGCGTTGCTTTAGATTTTACAGTAAAAAAAATAAATTATAGAAAATTACAAATCGATTTCCCGATTCAGTGGGAGAGCAAATACCAAGTGGAATTATTGCCAGGAGCCATCACCAATTGGTTTGGCAAGGAAAATGATACCGTTGCCATTGATTTCGGAACCAAGCGTGAGCGTGATTATGGAAACTTGGAGTTGATTCTGCAAAACAAGCCAGATTCGCCATTTTGGCTAAAATTATTTGACTCGTCCAGCAAGGAGATTTACTCGATTTATACCACCGATTCTAAGTTTGATTTTAAATTTCTTCCGCCTAAAAAATACCATTTCCAAATTTGGGTAGATGAAAACAAAAATAAACGATACGATACGGGAAATATTTTAGAAAACAGACAACCAGAACCTGTGTACATTTATCCAGATCCTATTAATGTAAAAGCCTTTTGGGATGTGAAGGAAACTTGGGTTCTACCTAAAAAAGAATAAAAAAATGAAGAAAATTTTAGTTGCAATTGTTGTAGTGTTGATCGCTATACAATTAATTCCAGTAGATTTATCAAATCCTACCAGTGTGCCAGAAGATGATTTTTTCTACATCAATGAGGCACCTGCCGAGGTGCAAAGTTTAGTGCATTCGGCGTGTTATGATTGCCATTCAAACGAGACAGTGTATCCGTGGTATGCGAAAATAGCACCCGTTAATTTTTGGCTAAAAAATCATATTAACGAAGGGCGCGAGGAGCTGAACTTCAGCAATTGGGCGCGTTATGTAGCTCTCAATAAAGCCAATAAAAAGCTAGATGAATGTGCCGAGAAAACTCAGAACAAGAAAATGCCGCTAAGCAGCTACACTTGGTTGCACGAAGAGGCAAGACTTACCGATGCGCAGCGAGCTACCTTGGTAAAATACTTTTCGGATTTAATGAAAAAACAAAATTGAAAAAAGCCGTTCCATCTGGAACGGCTTTTTTTATGACTAAGCTTTTACTTTTAAAACTTTTAAATCTTTGCCTTTGAGCTCGTATTTGCCGAGAGCTGCAGGAATTAAAATCGTTTCGCCTAGCTGAATACTTGTTTCGCCATCTGGGTAAACAATCGTTCCTTTGCCCTCCACGCACATCAAAACATCGTAAGAGCCTGCTGTGTCGAGCGAAATGCTATCGGTAATGTTTAAGAAAACAGTTTGGAAAAATTCACTTTCGATGACAGGGTTTAAGCTATTTTCAGCTTTGCCATAATCAAGTTTAAAATCATCTTTAAAAGTGTAATCCGTTACTTCAATTGATTGCGGAATATGCAATTCACGGTCGGTGCGTCCCCAGTCATAAATACGATAAGTTACATCAGAAGTTTGCTGAATTTCGGCAACAATAAGCCCGCCACCCAAGGCGTGAATGCTCCCCGCAGGCACAAAATAAAATTCCCCTTTTTTAGGCTTATATACTTTTAAATAATCCTTGATGTTCCCCGCCTTGTAAGCCTCAATTAGTTCTTCTTTCGGGTACTCTTCTTTCCAGCCGAGGTAGATTTCTGCCTTGTCGGTAGCATCTACAATATACCACATTTCGGTTTTTCCGTGGCTGTTTTCCATTTTTTGCGCTAGCTCTTCGTTCGGGTGCACTTGGATAGAAAGTGGCACATTGGCGTCCAAAAATTTAATCAAAATCGGAAATTCCTTGGCGTCTGCTTTCCCGATGAGCTCTTTGGGAAATTTCAAGATTAAATCTCTCAAGTTTTCGCCTTGGTATTCGCCATTAGCAACAACAGAAACATTGCCTTGCACATCAGAGATTTCCCAAGACTCGCCTAAGTTTTTAGAATCAGATTTTTTGTCGAGTGCGCGTTGCATTGCTTCGCCACCCCATACTTTGTCCATCAAAATGGGTTCAAATTTGATCGGATATAATTTCATAAATGCGTGTTTGAATTTTCTTATTCAAATGTAGGGAGATTTTTTGGCTTAAGATAGAAAATACAGCATATTTTTATCATAATTAAATAGTGGGCGAGGCATAATTCTTTTAATCAAAGATTTAAAATCGTAAAAAATGATATTTTGGGTATTTTTTTGTTTTAAGACTAAAGATTTAAAACAAAAAAAGCGTTGAAAAAATCAACGCTTTGTGGTGGTGGGATTTGAGGGATTCGAACCCCCGACCCCCTGCTTGTAAGGCAGGTGCTCTAAACCAACTGAGCTAAAATCCCAAAGAATTTAAATTGAAAACAATCTTTGTTCCTCAAATGGATTGCAAATATACATCACTTTTTGATTTCTCCAAATTTTATTAAAGAATTTAATGCTGAAAAATCGTAAAAAATGATATTTTGGGTATTTTTTAGGTCAAAGCTAAAGTATAAAAACAAAAAAAGCGTTGAAAAAATCAACGCTTTGTGGTAGTGGGATTTGAGGGATTCGAACCCCCGACCCCCTGCTTGTAAGGCAGGTGCTCTAAACCAACTGAGCTAAAATCCCGAAGATTTTAAATTGAAAACAGAGTTCGTTTCCCAATCGGACTGCAAATATACATCGCTTTTTTAATTCTGCAAAAATTTTGTGTAATTTTTTCTTGAAAAAATAAGCCAGAATTTGTAATGGTTTGATTTTTAATGATAAAAAATTACTGAAAAGCTCGTTTAAAATATAGGAAAATCGTAATAATCCCAAACACGATATTTGAAATCCAAGCTGCCAAGAACGGACTTAAATCTCCCACCGAGGAGAATACTTTGCTCGCTTCGTTCCCAAAAATGTAGATAAACGCAATGGTAATTCCTAGAGCGAGGTTTAGCCCGAGACCTCCACGCTTTTTGGTTGAGCTAAGTGATAGCGCGAGCAAGGTCAAAATTATGGTAGAAAATGGTAAACTTGTACGCTGATACAACTCGTTGAGATAGACGCTCACACTTGCCGAGCCTTTGAATTTCTCACGATTGATGAATCGGCTAAGTTCGAAGGAGTTCATGGTTTCTGCCACATAGCCTTCGGGCAATAATTCGTCTGGCGTTACTTCAAATTTTTGTTTAATCATGTTTCCCGCCACTAGGCTATCGGGCTTGCCTTTGCGCACATATCGCTCATAGTAATTGGTTAAGCTATACGCAGAATCTTCTTCGTTCCAGATGATGTCATTGGCTCTCATTTGGTAAATAATTTCTAAATTCTTATCAATTTTTTGATATAAAAAGCCGTTTCCGTTTTTAGTTCTTCGGTTGTAATTATTGATGAATAAATATTCATTAGGCGAAATTTGTGCACTGATGGGGCGTCCTTTGTAATATTCCTGTGCACGGCTACTTCTTTGTAAATAAGTATAATAGTATTCGTTTTTGTAAATGTTGGCTTTAGGCAAAAAATAGTGATTTACGGCAAAAGATAATCCTCCAATGAGCAGTGCCACAAATAGATACGGCCTAGTTAAGCGGAAAAAACTCATTCCGCCTGAGGTCATGGCGACAATCTCGGTGTTGTTGGTAATCCTTGAGGTAAAGTAAATCGCAGAAATAAATACTCCGATTGGCATGTAGGTGTTTACCATCCATAAAATAAAAAATGGATAAAAGCTTGTGAGGGCTTCCCATACATTAGAGCCGTTGTCTTGGATTTTGTTTATCTTTTGGCTTAAATCTACCACCAAAATAATAAGCGATAGGAGTGTTGTGATGAATAAAAAAGTCCCTATGAAATTTTTGATGATATATTTGTCTAAAATCTTCAATTTACAAGCGAGTTTTAAGTTGAGGTATAATTGATTTTTTCCAAGTGGCAAAATCTCCTGCCAAGATGTGCTCTCTGGCCACGCGCACCAAATCTAGGTAAAAAGCTAAATTGTGTACCGATGCAATTTGTTTTGCCAAATATTCTTTAGCCACAAAAAGGTGTCGCACATAGGCTTTGCTGTAATCCCAATCTACATAGGCGGAGCCTTTAGGGTCGAGTGGAGAGAAATCGTCTTTCCATTTTGCGTTTTTGATGTTTATTACGCCATCCCAAGTGAAAAGCATTCCGTTTCGTGCATTTCGGGTAGGCATCACGCAATCGAACATGTCCACGCCGAGCGAAATCCCTTCAATAATGTTCCAAGGGGTTCCCACGCCCATCAAATAGCGAGGTTTGTCTTTAGGTAAAATGCTGTTTACAAGTTCTGTAGTTTCGTACATGGCTTCTTCTGGTTCTCCCACACTTAGTCCGCCAATGGCGTTCCCGTCGGCTCCTATGCTGGCGATAAATTCCGCCGATTGTGTTCTTAAATCTCGGTAGGTACTTCCTTGCACAATCGGGAAAAGCGTTTGCTTGTAGCCGTATAACTCTGGATTTTCAGAAAGCCATTTTTCGCAGCGTTTCAGCCAGCGGTGAGTCATTTCCATAGATTCTTTGGCAGGTGTGTAGTCGCACGGGTATGGCGTACATTCGTCAAAAGCCATGATGATATCTGCCCCGATGTTTCGCTGAATTTCCATAGAGCGTTCTGGGCTGAAGAAATGATACGAGCCATCGATATGAGATTTGAAACGCACACCTTCTTCGGTGATTTTTCTGCGTCCCGCAAGCGAGAATACTTGATATCCACCACTGTCGGTCAAGATAGGGCTGTCCCAATTGATGAATTTATGCAATCCGCCCGCTTGGTTTAGAATCTCAGTGCCTGGTCTTAAATATAAATGATAGGTGTTGCCCAAAATAATTTGTGCCTTAATATCCTCTTTCAGTTCTCGCTGGTGCACTGCTTTCACGCTTGCCACCGTGCCCACGGGCATGAAAATCGGTGTTTGTATTTTGCCGTGATCAGTAGTGATTTCTCCTGCTCTCGCTGAGCTTGCTATATCTAATTTTTCTATCGTAAACTTCATATCTGGGCAAAGATACAATATGTTATTTTATTTTTTTTGATAGTAAAAAGCTAAAATGCTTAAATTCATACTTTTTTCTTTGTTCATGTCTCGCAGAGCTTAATTAGGTGTCTTAAAAAATTAATTAAAATTTGATTTTTTTATAATTTCGGATCGGCCTTCTTTAATAAAACTAACTTTAAATTGTCGACTAAGCCGTGCATGATACCTCGTGGGTGTTTCCATTCGGTAAAGTGAAGTAGCTGTTTATCCCATGCATTGGGCATTTCGATTACATTGGGGGCGTTCCAGCCTTCTCCGCCCATGCCTGCTGGGGGGGCTTTTCCCACGGCCACCATGGTGTGGCGAGTGAATGTATTTAGCACCAAAAACATTAAGCTCTGGTCTTAAATCATCTACGCAAATAAAGAGAATGTTCGGTTTTTTTGGTGCGAAATCGGTGGAGTTGTGCAATTCCACAAAAGAAGAAAGCAAAAAATTAATACCAGAAATAGTTTTTTATGATTCATCTTTAATTGGAGCTTAAATGCCGACCAAAAATAAATAAAAAAGCGGAATTGGTGAGATTCCGCTGGGTGATTTTTCTAATTCAAATTTTTTAAAAATTCTGTTTTACGGCATATTTTTCGTAGAATTTTTTGATGTGTTCCACGGCTTCTTCTGCCGAGTCTACCAAGCGGAACAATCTTAAATCATTTTCGTTGATTTTTCCTTCTTCAATCAAAACATTTTTAAACCAATCAATCAATCCGCCCCAGTATTTTTTACCGACTAAAACGATTGGGAAACTACCAATTTTATCGGTCTGGATAAGTGTCATCGCCTCAAAAAGTTCGTCGAGCGTGCCAAATCCGCCTGGCAAAACAATGAAGCCTTGTGCATACTTCACAAGCAAAACTTTGCGCACAAAAAAGTAATCAAATTGATGACTTAGTTTGGGGTCTATGTACTTGTTGTTTCCTGCCTCAAAAGGGAGTTCGATGCCCAGCCCTACTGATTTTCCGCCGCCTTGTTTGGCGCCTTTGTTGGCAGCTTCCATGATGCCTGGGCCACCACCCGTAATTACGCCAAAGCCTAGCTTGGTAACGCCATAAGCAATTTCTTCTGCCAATTTATAATATTCGCTCGTAGATGCCGTGCGTGCCGAACCAAAAATGGAGACGCAAGGTCCGATTTTGGACATGCTTTCAAATCCGCGTACAAACTCGCTCATGGCTTTTAGCACCATCCAAGAGTCGTTGGTTTTTAGCTCGTTCCAGTCTTTTTGTTTAAATTTTTCGGATATTCTTTTATCTTCTTCTATCATTTTTTTATTTCGGTTTTTCGTTGTTAAGTGGTTTGATTTTTACGCTTTTACTTTGGTATAAAAAAGTTTTAACCAATGCTTTGTTCATTGCAGTGGAATGCAAGGAAATTCCTAATTTTTCACGAATTTTTTCGTCTTCTAATTGATTGTGAAGACTAAAGAATCCGTAGTGATGCAGTTGATTGTTGATAATACTTATAAATGTATTCTCTTGCGGATTTCTGCCTTTGTCTATGATTAAAAAATCCCTGTGCGGAAAGTCCAAAAATCGCTTTAAATCCTTAATTTTTTTACTTCGTTCCTTGGCGGAATCTTCTGCTGTGAGTTTAAATTTTTGGCTTAAATCATTTAAGGCATTAAAGGCTTTTTTGCGTGTCGAAAATAGCAACAGCGGGCTGCGTCTTGTTTTTAATACTGTGCTGATTTCCAGCGATTGCATGCCGCTTGATTTTTCTTTTTGAATAAATAATCTGTATGAAAAATAATTACTTTTTCGGTTTAGGATTTTTTTGTGCGTTTTTTTTTCCTCGTTGATTTTTAATAAGGCGATTAAAAAACTGCCCGTTGCCTCGTGCGAAATCCTTGCAACTCTGCACTGGATTTTTTGTTTTTCTTTTAGCGATGAGGCAAAATCTCGGTTTACTTCTGCGGCAATGTTTTTTGCCGCTTTTATGTAGAAAATCTCGCCTTTCTGGTTGTGGTAGTAGTAAACGCCTGTATAGGTAGGGAGATTCTCTTGCAAGGTTAAAAGCTTTTTAGTCAGTTGGGTAGGCGTTTTTTCTTTGCTCGATAGGGTTTGGCTTTCTATGATTTTTTTCTCGGTGTCTTTTTCTCTCAATAATTGAAAAAGTTTTAGTGTAGCCACGGTGTCGCCCTGCGCTCGGTGGCGATTGGTGAGCGGAATGCCTAGAGATTTACATAATTTGCCCAAAGAATACGATTCTTCGTCGGGAATGAGTTGTTTGCTCAGTTCTAGCGTGTCGAGCGTATTGCGTTTAAAATCATAGCCTAGGGATTTAAATTCTTGTTGAAGCATGCGATAATCAAAGTGCACTCCATGCCCTACGATGATGCAGCCCTCGGTGATTTCTACAATGCGTTTGGCGATTTCGTGAAATTTAGGTGCGCGACGCACCATTTTATTGGTAATTCCTGTGAGCTCCTGCACATAAGGCTCGATTTCGCGCTGTGGATTTACCATGGATCCAAACTGATCGCTGATTTCCTCGTTGGTAATTTGGTAAATCGCAATGTCTATGATTTTTTCTTCGCCTCGCTTTCCGTTGGTAGCTTCTATGTCTAAAACAGCATATTTCACAAAAATGGAAAATTTATCTTCTTCTTGTTTTTTTAATTCCTAAAACGCCTAAAATAGAACGAGTGATTTCGCGCGTAAATGTTCTGCCTAAATCTCTCGCCATTCGGCTGTTGATTACTTCTTCCATAAAGGATTTATCTTGTTTCTTTTTGGTGTTTGTGGCTTGCGGTTTTGCTTTTTCTGGCACTTCTTGCTGTGCAGATTCTTCCATGCGACGCGTCAAAATCTCATAAGCAGAATCGCGATTTATGTCCTGATCATATTTGGTAACTAATTTAGATTGAGCGATTAAATTATTTAATTCCGTTTCAGTCAGAACATCCATGCGAGATTGTGGTGTTTCCAGATAAGTATGCACGAGCGGTGTTGGCGTTCCTTTTTCGTTCAAAGCCGTAATGAATGCTTCTCCGATTCCAAGTTGGGTGATGAGCTGATCGGCATCGTAAAATTGTGTAATTGGGTAGTTTTCTACCGCTTTTTTGATTTCCTTTCGATCCTTAGCCGTGAACCCCCTCAGCGCGTGCTGCACTTTTAGCCCTAATTGGCTCAATACGCCATCTGGAATGTCGCCTGGCACTTGGGTTACGAAATACACGCCTACGCCCTTTGAACGGATTAATTTAACCACGGTTTCAATTTGGTTTAAAAGTGTTTTGGAGGCTTCGTTAAAAATCAAATGCGCCTCGTCGATAAAAATGCACAATTTAGGTTTTGTGGCGTCTCCCACCTCTGGGAAAGTAGCATAAATTTCAGCTAAAAGGCTTAGCATAAAAGTAGAGAAAAGTGCAGGCTTGTTTTGAATATCGGTGAGGCGCACAATGCTGATAACGCCACGCCCGTCGTGCAGTTGTAATAAATCGTCTACTTCAAAGGAAGGCTCGCCGAAGAATTTATCGGCTCCTTGTTGCTCTAGTGCAATGATTTTTCGCTGAATGGCTCCCACCGTAGCCCCAGAAATACTGCCGTATTCGGCTTTTAATTTTTCTTGTCCTTCGGGGTTGTCTTTTACATACATCAAGACTTTTTTCAAGTCGTCTAAATCAATCAGCGGCAAAGCGTGGTCGTCACTGAATTTAAAAATCACCGAAATTACGCTTTCTTGAGTTTCGTTTAGCTCTAAAATTTTACTTAACAAAACAGGCCCAAACTCCGTAACGGTGGCTCTAAGCCTTGCGCCTTTCTCTTCGCTTAAACTTAAAAACTCGACGGGCATTCCGTTGGCTTTGTATTGCATGTCGAGTAGCTTATATCGCTCGATGATTTTAGGATTGGTAGCATCGCCTGGCATTGCCAATCCGCTAAGGTCGCCTTTCACATCCATCACAAGGCTTGGCACACCTACATCTGAAAGTTGTTCCACAATCAGCTGCATAGTTTTGGTTTTTCCTGTTCCTGTGGCTCCTGCGATGAGCCCATGGCGGTTCATGGTTTTGAGCGGAATGTTTACAGCCGCTTCGGGGATTACGACATTGTTGAGTTTTCCTTTTCCTAAGCTTATGTATTCGCCTTTGGGGCTATAGCCTTGTTGAATTTCTTGAATAAAAGATGCTTGATTGTTCATGTTTGTGTGTAGATTTTTTAGGGTTAAGTCTGTTTTTTTTTAGAAATGCAAAAATAAATTATTTTTTGGGATTAAAGTTAAACTTTACGATGACTGGAAAATGGTCTGAGTACGGGATGCGATTAATTTCCACTTGGTGCACGCCAAAATCTTTAGATGCAAAAACATGGTCTATTCTAATCGGAAATTGATAATCGTGAAATGTGGTGCCCAGTCCATTTCCTCCGGCCACAAATGTGTCTTGTAGGTTGTTCCCGATTTTGTAATATTCGTACGACGATGGCACTGCATT
The DNA here is from genome assembly GCF_004088395.1 of Ornithobacterium rhinotracheale. NCBI lineage: Bacteria > Pseudomonadati > Bacteroidota > Flavobacteriia > Flavobacteriales > Weeksellaceae > Ornithobacterium > Ornithobacterium rhinotracheale. The sequence goes on from NZ_CP035107.1 coordinate 176,317, forward strand.
GAAATCACCGGCTACAATGATGGGGTATTGGGTTCTGGCAATGAGGTGTGCAATCTCGTTGGCTTCGCGTTGGTGTGTGCCAAACGAGCTGGAGAGTTTGGCAGTTACAATGCGTGTACTTTTCTTGAGCCCATCGGTTTCTGTGGCTTTAGCAAACATTTTTTTAGTCAGTCGGGTAGAGGAAAGGTGCACATTTATTACACGAATTGTGTCGTTTCGAAACTTGATATCGGCATAGCAAGCACGGAGCTTTCGGTTGCCGAGTTTTAATTGTTTGGATTCAATAATGGGGTACTTGCTTAGAATGCTAATGGCTTGATAGTTTTCTACATAAGGATAGCCATCGTCTAGCACATGTTTGCGGCCTTGGGGTAATTCTTGCAAAAATACAATATCGGGGTTTTTCTCTTTGATGAATGGTTTTATGTTGCCTTTGTCTTTGCTTAAAACTTTTAAGTTATAAGTCATAATGGTGAGGTTGCTTTCTGGCGATTTGTTGCCTCCCCATATATGATAAATTTTATTAAAGGGAATGAGTAGTCCTAAGCTTAAAGCCAGCATGAGCACACCCACTTTTCGGTGAAAAATGAACCAGTAAATTAACAATAAAAAGTTTAAAATAAACACAACGGGGAAGATGAGTGCAGCATAAGAAAAGCAGGTGCAAAAGCTTGGTGGCACCCATTGGTTTAAGAAAACGCTGTACCCAAGGAGTAGTAAAATAAGATTGGCTAAAAGAATTATATATTTCATAGGATTCTGACAAAATCGCTACAAATGTAACTATAATTTATAGGAAATGGCGAATGTGTTGTGTGGAAATTAGGGAGGGTGAGAGTATGTGAAAAATGTTATGATTTATTTTTTTTGGATTGTTAGATGATATTTTATTATATTTGGCGAAAATTAACGAGGTGAAACTTGTAATATTCAAAAAAATGTTTAAACACACACACACACACACACACACACACAATTAAACCTTAAAAATATAAGCATCGCAAAAGTAATTTTTGCGAGAGAATATAATATGTCCCCTGCACAAAATTTTAATTAAAATTTTGTGCAGGGGATTTTTTTGTGTCTAAAAAAAGTTAAAAAATAAATAAAATGCCAATTAAGTACAAAGTAATTCAGAAAGGGCAACCAGGCGTTGCCGGTGGAGGAGAAAAGAAATATTATGCTTCAGCAAATTTGGTGAGCGAGAAAACGCTTGCAGGATTGACTAAAGAAATCGAGAAAATCAGCACTGTGAGCGGGGCAGACATACGAGCTGTGCTGTATGCGCTAGTAGATGTAATGCAAACCTCGCTGGAGGAAGGTAATGCGGTGCGTCTTGGCGAGCTAGGCAGTATGCGTGTGAGCATCAGCAGCGAGGGGAAATCCAAAGAGGAAGAAGTAACGGCGGCGAGTATCAAGGGTGCAAAAGTGATTTTTACGCCAGGTAAGGATTTGAAAAAAATGTTGAATAATCTAACCTACGAAAAGCTCTAAGCACCGCCCGAAAAAAAACACGTGTGTTTTTTGGAAAAATGTAGTTTGTTTTTTTAAAAAAGACACGTGTTTTTCGGAAAGCGATAGTTGTGTGGATTATTGTAATGCATATTCAGAAGATTTTACAGAAATGATTTATGAATATTTAGATGAAATTAATAAACTTAAAGATGAGTACAATGGAATTTTTAGTAAAAATGCTATTGATGATAGCAATGCTAATGTGGCTAGTGTATGTTATTGCATTAATTACATGGATTATAAAAATAATCTTAAAAGATAAATATGGAAGCTAGTTGGTTTGCTTTTTAAATGGTTTAAAAACATAAATTAGAAAATAATAAAAGGGGAAGCCGAAAACCTTATAGAGTAGGCGATTTTTAAAATTTATTTAATTTAATATGAAGAGATTGATTTTGTTTGTAATTATCTCTATGATTTTTGTTTCATGTAGTGGAGACGATGGTGGTGGAAATAGAAAATATAGTAAAGATGACATTGCAGGAATATGGCAAGTGGAATCTGTGAAAATAAATGGTAGAAATGTTAGGGTAGGGGAAAGCGAAGAATCTTCTTATGCCCCGTGCGACAGATCCTCTACATTCATTTTTAATTATAAAGGCTACGATGAAATGTCTATGGATTTTTACGATGTTGCATGCAATAAGCTTTCGGATTACCATGGGGAATATTATGTTGATGGAAACTCCATTTATGTTAAAGAGGATGGAAAAACAATCAAAGTACTGAGGATAAAAAGTCTTTCAGCAAGTAGAATGACGCTTGTCTATTCTGATGAGGTAAAAAAAGAATTATATAAGGAGTTAGAAGAAAATTATAGTCCTAAAGATTATGGGAAATATACAGTGAAAGATATATTAAACGCTGAAATAAATTTAATTAAAAAATATTATTAAGATGAAGAAAGCATTGATTTTATTAGTAGCTGCATTAGCTATGAATGTTAAAGCACAAGAAGTGCGTTATGGTGTGAAAGCAGGGTTAAACCTTGCCGATATGTATGCGGCGGTATCAGTTGATGATGTTGAAGAAGTTATAAATACAAAATCCAAAACCTCTTTTTATGTTGGTGGATTTGTAGAGTTCCCATTGAGCGAAATGAACGAGTTGCTTACGGGTGAAGTAGGGCTTCAATATGTAGGAAACGGAACTAAAATTTCAAAAATTGATTTCAGTGATATAGGTCTTAGAGATGGAAATGGTAATAGAATAAGAGATATAAAAGATTTACAATTAAATTTTAATCAGATTAATATGCCGTTTGCCGTAAAATACGAAGTGGTGCAAGGTTTGAAAATAAAAGCTGGAGGATATTTTGGTTATTTAATCTCCTTGGGAGGGAAATTGAAATATGAAGGGAAAACTCGTAAGATTGGAAATATTTTAGATAAAACTACCTCAATTTATGATGGGTATACAACCACGGAGTATAAAGCCTCTGAACTTTTTAAGAGATTTGATTTTGGTTTAAATGCTGGAGCTGAATATAACTTTGTGAATGGTCTTTTTGCCGAGGCTAATTATACTTTTGGCTTGCAAAGTTTTGTAGATGATGCAGACATCGATGAAGGTGAAAAACTTAAAAACAGAGTATTTCAAATAGGTTTAGGATATAAATTTTAAGTTTTATGTGTAAGAAAAAACGGATAAGGTTTTTTAACTTTATCCGTTTTATAATTAAATTCCAATGAAAAAAAACATTTTAATCATAATTTTAGGCATACTCCTTTGTGTGGGAGTTTACGGAGCATACGAGTACGCTATGGGCGGAAGATGCAACCCAAATGGGAAATGCAAGGCGTGCACCAATTGCAATTATTGCAAAAACTGCTCAAAAAACAAAGGAACTTGTAGCGTTTGCCGATAACTAAATCCTCGGAATTGCAGCAATCAAATCTCGAGTATATTGCGTTTTGGGATTTTGATAAATATCTTCTGCAAAGCCGTACTCCTGCATTTTGCCGTGTTGGAGTACAATCAGGCGATCGCTCATGTATTTCACTACCGATAAATCGTGCGAAATAAATAAATAAGTAAGCCCAAAATCCGATTTTAAGTCATTTAATAAATTCAAAACTTGCGCCTGCACCGAAACATCAAGTGCAGAAACACTCTCGTCGCAAATAATGAGTTTCGGCTTCAAGGCAACCGCTCTAGCAATCCCGATTCGCTGACGCTGTCCGCCCGAAAATTCGTGCGGATACTTGTTTAAATCACTGGCGTGCAAGCCCACAATTTCGAGCAAATTGGCAGCTTGATTTCTTCGTTCAGTAGCAGAATTTCCAATACCGTGAATTTGCATTGGCGTAGTAATAATTTCGCCCACCGTTTGCATGGGATTTAAGCTTGAGTAAGGATCTTGAAAAATAATTTGAATGTCTTTTCTAAGTTTTCGTAATTCCCTCGTGCTCAGTTTGGTGATATCTTTCCCTTGATACCAAACGCTGCCTGCAGTCGGTTTTTCTAGCATAAGGAGCGTGCGACTAAGCGTTGTTTTTCCACTGCCCGATTCGCCCACGAGCCCGAGCGTTTCGCCAGGGTAAATGTCAAAAGAAATGTCCTGCACCGCTTTGATTTCTTCCTTTTTTAAAAGCCCTGTGTGTGCCGTAAAATATTTTTGCAAAGACTTAATTTCAATCAAAGGTTTCTGAGCATAAATTTTTTCGTATTTCTGGACGCGTTCTTCGGGCGTTTCGGTTTTGAAAACAAAATCCTTGTTTTCGGTAAAATCTTCAATCGTAGGTAATTTTACAAGTTTTTCGTCCAGTTTTGGACGGCATTCAATAAGCCCTTTAGTATAATTCTCTTTCGGATTTAAAAATATGGCTTGCGCCGTTCCTTTTTCTACCAAATTTCCACGAAACATCACCATCACAGAATCACAAATTTGGGAAATTACCCCCAAATCGTGCGAAATAAAAATGATACTCATTTTGTAGTTTTTTTGCAATTTTTTAAGCAATTGCAAAATCGACTTTTGCACCGTAACATCGAGGGCCGTAGTGGGCTCATCGGCAATGAGTAGCCGTGGCTCACAAATCAACGCTAGCGCAATCATCACGCGCTGCCGCTGCCCGCCTGATAGCTCGTGCGGGTAGGCTTTAAAAATGCGCTCAGGAGAGGGGAGCTCCACCTCTGCAAAGAGCGAAAGCACCTTTTGCTTGGCAGTTTTTTTGTTAATCTTTTGATGAAGTAGCAAATTTTCCATCACTTGGTCGCCGCAGCGCAGGCTGGGATTGAGCGAGGTCATTGGCTCCTGAAAAATCATTCCTATATCCTTGCCTTTGAGCGAGGTGTGATTCTTTGCCAAAAGGTCATAAGTCTCATTTTCAGTAAAAAAAAGGATTTTGCCCTCGGTGCGTGCATACTTAGGCAAAAGATGCATAATGGCTAGCGAGGTGAGTGATTTTCCGCTACCAGATTCGCCCACGATCCCCAAGATTTCGCCTGCCGAAAGGGTAAAAGAAAGATTATTTACCACTTTTTTGTCGCCAAATGAAATGCTTAGATTTTCAACTTTTAATAAAGGTTCGCTCGCTTGTTGCACGCTATCAAAATTCTTAGGTTGAGGACAAAAATACGAGAAATTTTTGAGAAACTACAGATTGTTTATTTAGGATGATTTTGTCCTTAAATTTATTTTTATATATTTGTGTGATTAAATCAAAATCTATGAAATTACTATATGTTTTAATTGCATTTTTAGCGGGAATCGGAATCACATTTTTATACAACAAAGGAATGTTGCACGAAGTGAGCCCTTTGTGGCTTGTAGTTCCTTTTGTTTTAGTTCCGTTTCTAAGAAAATATTTATGGAAACGACAATGATGATATAATTGATGAATATGTTAGAAAACGCCTTTTTAGGCGTTTTTTTTATTTTGGTATCAAATATGCTTAATTTTCTGCGCTAACTTTTTGAGAAAATCGCTTATATTAAAAATTTAAAAGTTATTTTTGCAATCAATTAAAAATTAAAACACAGAAATAAAAAAATATATGGAAATAGCACTTATTAAAGCCGCACAGCTTATTCTAATACTATCAATCATCGTGGTTTTGCACGAGGGAGGGCATTTTGCCGCTGCCAAATTATTTAAAACTAAGGTGGAGCGTTTTTTCCTATTTTTTGATGTAAAATTCGCTTTATTTAAAAAGAAAATCGGCGACACCGTGTACGGAATCGGGTGGTTGCCGCTTGGGGGCTATGTCAAAATTGCAGGTATGATTGATGAAAGTATGGATACCGAGCAACTCAAAAGCGAGCCAAAACCTTGGGAATTCCGCTCTAAACCCGCTTGGCAACGATTAATCATTATGCTGGCAGGAATTTTTGTAAACCTAATTTTAGCCATTGTCATTTTCGCCGTGATGAGCTATAAAAATGGTAATAATTATATAGATGTAAATAAAATTACGCAAGGCATAGCGATAGACAGCGCACAGGCGCGCCTAGGGCTTAAAACTAGCGATGTGCCCGTGGGCGTGAATGGTGTGCAGTATGATGACTTGGGACAAGTTTTAACACAGGCCTTAATGCAGGGCGGCACCCTGAATGTGAGACGCGAAGGGGCAATCGTAAGCCTGCCCATCACGCTGCAAGATAGAGCCAATATGCTTGCTTTGCAAAAGACCTACTTCCTGCCTGCCGAACCCGTGGTGATAGATAGCGTTTTGCCAAGTGGCACCGCCTTCAAAGCTGGGGTAGAAAAAGGCGATGTGCTTAAAAGCATCAATGGACAAGCCGTGGAATCTTTCACCGCCTTTGCAAGAGAGGTAAAAGCCAATGCAAACAAGAAAATTAAACTTGAAATTCAAAGAAATTCAGAATTAAAAAATATTGAAATTCCTGTAAACTCAGAGGGATTAATCGGTGTAGCGCCAGTCTTTAATCTTGAAAAATACATCTCTCACAAGGATTATAGCCTCTCGCAATCAATCGCACAAGGCGTGCACAAAACCTTTGCGCTAATCTCTAACCAAATTCAATCCTTTGCCCTGCTATGGGAGCTAAAAGGTGATGCTACAAAATATGTCTCTGGCCCCATCGGTATGGCTAAGGCTCTGCCCGCAGAATGGGACTGGGACTACTTCTGGAACTTCACTGCGATGCTCTCTGCCGTGCTAGCCTTTATGAATATTTTGCCTATCCCTGGCCTCGATGGTGGGCACGCGCTCTTCACTCTCTATGAGATGATTACCGGCCACAAGCCAAGCGATAAATTTATGGGAATTATGCAAATGGTGGGCGCCATTATCCTAATCAGCTTAATGGTCTTTATCTTTGGAAATGATATATTTAACCTTATGCGATAAAACGCCAACCCATTATGAAAGCGCTCTTAATCGTAGATGTACAAAATGATTTTATGCCACACGGCGCATTGCCTGTGCCGCACGGCGATGAGGTAGTGCCTTATATCAATCAAATTATGCACGCATACGATTTAGTCGTTGCCACGCAAGACTGGCACCCCATTAATCATAAAAGTTTTGCCACTGAACACGCAAACAAAAAGCCATTTGACACCACATGCCTAAACGGCATTTCGCAAGTTTTATGGCCAAACCACTGCGTGCAAGGCTCCAAGGGCGCCGAATTTCACCCCGCGCTGAATACTCAGCCCATTGAGGTGATTTTCAGAAAAGGTATGAACCCCGAGGTTGATAGCTACTCTGCGTTTTTTGATAATGATAAGAAATACGCCACGCAACTTTCAGGTTTTTTGAAGGCTAAAGGCGTCAAGGAGATAGATATCGTGGGCTTGGCGGCAGATTATTGTGTGTTTTATTCTGTGCAAGATGCTTTGAGAGAAGGTTTTAAAGTTAATTTGCATTTAAAGGGGACGCGTGCCATTGATCCCAAAAATTTTGAAGAAAATATTTTGAAGGAATTAAACCAAAATCCAAATTTTAAAAGTATTTCTTAACGAAAGATATTTATTATGAGCGAAATTAAAATGGACACAAGCTACGATAATGCATTCAAAAATATTGAAGGCTTAAGATGGTTGCCTTTTGTGGGCGAAAAATATAATGTAAGCAAACCAAAAGTGCTTTTGGTGGGAGAGTCATTATCTAGATGAAAGTGAAAACAATAATCACGAAAAAGTGATTTACACGAGAATGATTGCAAACGAATTAGGCGCGGGCAACCGTGATTATAAAACCAAGTCTCCGATATTCAATAATGTAAACAATATGCTCGAGGCGACAAATCCGCAAAAGTTATGGGACAAAATTGCTTTTTACAATTTTGTGCAACGCCCGATGAGCTCCCTTGATTCTCCAGACCTACCTCCTCAGATTTTGACAAAGCTTGGTCTGTTTTCTTTCAATTAATTCAAGTTTTAAAGCCTGACTATTGTTTATTTTTAGGCAACTCAGCCGCTGACCGCTTGGATAAAATGACGCAGCTCCACCACATCGAGCGCACACTAACTTGGGACGAGCTTCATAAAATTAACGGTGCAAAGTTTAAAAAAGCAGACATAAAAATAGAGAATCTAAGCACAACGCTATTTTGCATAAAGCACCCCTCCGCACATTTTTCCCCAGAATTATGGCGTGAGCGGCTGAAAAAAGAAAGCCCAGAGATGATGCAATTTTTGCGTGGGTAAAGAACCAAAAATAATTTAAAGATAAAACCCGCGGGGCGAAGCCCGCGGGTTTTAATTTCATCAAATATTTCTTAAATCACATTAAAACAATAAAGCCTTTTAATCAGTGATTAAAAGGCTTCTGAGTTGTGGTGCCTCCAGGAATCGAACCAGGGACACAAGGATTTTCAGTCCTTTGCTCTACCAACTGAGCTAAGGCACCGCTCTTAATTGGATTGCAAATATACGCACTTTTTGTTTCTCGCCAAATTTTCAGGCAGAAAATTTGGCTTAAAATTGATTTTTTTTTGAGTTTAATTTGTATGATTTTGTTTTTCAGTTAGTTGTGTTTTGTTTTTTTTGAAATTTTTTAATTGAAGAAAATCCGGAGTTTGTCCTAATTTTTAAAAATCATTGATTATCTTTGTAGATAATTATTTTTTTGAATATGAAAACACTTAACGACTTTAATTTTAAAGACAAAAAAGTTTTGGTGCGCGTAGACTTCAATGTGCCACAAGATAAAGATTTAAATGTAACAGATACTACGCGTATCGAAGCTGCAAAACCTACTATTCTAAAAATTTTAGACGACGGAGGGGCTGCAATTTTAATGACTCACCTTGGTCGTCCGAAAGGACAGAAAAAAGATGAGTTTTCTCTAAAGCACATCGCTGGTAAGATTTCAGACATCATTGGTGTGATGGTGGAAGTGGCAGATGATGTTGTGGGCGAAGATGCACAAGAAAAAGCTAAAAACTTGAAACCTGGAAGTGTTCTATTGCTAGAGAATGTTCGTTTCAGAGAAGAAGAAGAGCAAGGAGATGAGACTTTTGCACAGCAATTGGCTGAGTTGGGAGATTTTTACATAAACGATGCATTTGGTACTGCACACAGAAAGCATGCTTCTACTGCAGTGATTGCTCATTTCTTCGATCAAGATCACAAATGCTTCGGTTTCTTGATGCAAAAAGAGCTAGAGGCAATTGATAAAGTATTGAAAAGCGGAGAGAAGCCTGTAACTGCAATTTTAGGAGGTTCTAAAGTTTCTTCAAAAATTACAATCATCGACAATATTTTGCCTAAAGTAGATAACTTAATCATCGGAGGTGGTATGTCTTATACTTTCTCAAAAGCACAAGGAGGAAAAGTAGGAGATTCTATCGTGGAAGATGATAAGCTGGATTTAGCTTTGGATATCCTTAAAAAAGCTAAAGAAAACAATGTAGAGGTTTACTTGCCAGTGGACACTATAGCGGCAGATGATTTCAATAACGGAGCGGCTACTCAAGTGGTGAAGAGAGGTGAGATTCCTGATGGATGGGAAGGTTTAGACATCGGGCCAGAAACTGTGAAAATATTCTCTGATGTTATCAAAAATTCAAAAACTATTTTGTGGAATGGTCCAGTAGGTGTTTTTGAATTTGAAAACTTCTCAAAAGGCACTCGCACGATTGGTGATGCCATTGAAGAGGCGACTAAAAAAGGAGCTTTCTCACTTGTAGGTGGTGGTGATAGTGTTGCGGCTGTTAAGCAATTCGGATACCAAGACAAAGTAAGCTATGTTTCTACAGGAGGTGGAGCTATGCTAGAAAGCCTTGAGGGAATTAAACTTCCTGGCGTTGCTGCTATGGATGAATAATTTTTTCATAATATAATTTTTAATTTGTTATAAAAATCGCTCTCAATCTGAGAGCGATTTTTTTGTGGAATAAAACCAAATAAAAAAAGGGCAAAATTATTTGATTTTGCCCTTTTTCTGTATGTTGTAGCGAAAAGATTATTTCACGATGACTACGAAATAATTCTTTTTACCTTTTTGCAATAAAATGTATTTTCCGCTGATTAAATCGTTTTCAGATAATTTGTAATCTTCCCCGATTTTATCTTTGTTCACAGCAATGGAGTTTTGTTGAAGTGCACGGCGAGCCTCTCCTTTAGATTTCATAAACTCCGTCTTGGTAGAAAGGATTTCTAATAAATCTTCGTTTAAATCAGCTTGGGTAATTTCCGCTTGTGGCACTCCATCAAAAATGTCCAAAAATGTTTTTTCGTCCAATTTTCTTAGATTTTCAGAAGTAGCTTTTCCAAAAAGAATTTCAGACGCTTGTACCGCTTTGTCCAATTCCTCTTTTGAATGAACCATTGTAGTCACTTCCTCTGCCAATTTGCGTTGCAATTGTCTTAGGTGTGGGGCCTCTTGGTGCGCTGCAACTAGGCTTTTTATCTCTTGCTCGGTGAGCATTGTAAAGATTTTAATGTATCGATCGGCATCTTCGTCTGAGGTATTTAGCCAGTATTGATAGAATTTATAGGGCGAAGTGCGCTCGGCATCGAGCCAAATGTTTCCGCCTTCGGTTTTTCCAAACTTAGTGCCATCGGCTTTGGTAATGAGTGGGCAAGTGAGTGCGTAGGCTTTTCCTTTCCCAATGCGGCGAATCATCTCCGTTCCAGTGGTGATGTTTCCCCATTGGTCGGATCCCCCCATTTGTAGCGTACAATTATTTTCTTGGAATAAGTGCAAGAAATCGTAGCCTTGGATCAATTGGTAAGTAAATTCAGTAAAAGACATTCCTTCCGTATTCTCATTAGGATCAAATCTTTTCTTCACCGAATCCTTAGCCATCATATAATTCACAGTGATGTGTTTTCCGATATCTCTTGCAAACGCAATGAAAGAAAAATCCTTCATCCAGTCGTAGTTATTTACAAGCTCGGCACCATTTGCTTCATTTGTATTAAAGTCCAGAAAACGCTCCAATTGCGAACGAATCCCTCGGATGTTTGTAGCTAAAGTTTCCTCGTCAAGCAAGTTTCTCTCGGCAGATTTCCCAGAAGGGTCTCCAATCATCCCCGTAGCCCCTCCAAGCAGTGCATACGGCTTGTGCCCACAAGCTTGAAAATGTTTAAGCATCATGATACTTACTAAATGCCCTATATGTAACGAATCAGCCGTTGGGTCGATCCCCACATACGCCGAACGCATTTCTTGCATTAAATGTTCCTCTGTCTCGGGCATCATATCTTGGATCATGCCACGCCATTGCAATTCTTGTATAAAGTTTTTCATTTCCTTAGTTTGCTTGAAGCCACAAATATACAATAATTTAATGTTTAAAGATTGAAATTTAGCCAAGTTTAAAGATTTCGCGAAGCATTGTCTTTTAATCCTGAAAAAATGTTTAAAAATGGAATTTTATGATTAAGGGCGGTCGGTTCGGTTTTTAAAATTATGACTAAAAACCGATTTTCTGGCATTAAACTTAGATGATTAAGAAATCTTAACTCGATGTTTTTTAAATGCTTAATTAAATTAATTACCTTTGCAGGATTACAATTTCTTTTAACTCGCATGTCCTTATGAGCAAAAATCCTTTAGTAATTCAAATTCCCGCAGCGTCCATTATGGAGATTCAGTATGAAATTTTGCAGAACCGCCAAGTGTCCTTGCATTTGTTGAGAGAGGACTTAAACCACCCGCTTATTCAAGGCAATAAGTTCAGAAAATTAAAATATAACTTAATCGAGGCGCATGCGCAGGGGCATCAAACCTTATTGACTTTTGGCGGGGCTTATTCCAATCACATTCATGCTACGGCAGCGGCGGGCAAGGCGTTTGGGTTTAAAACCATAGGCATCATCCGTGGCGATGAGCTGAAAAACAAGCCGAGAAATGCTACACTCAAAGAAGCCGAGCAAATGGGCATGAAATTGCATTTTGTGACGCGCAAAGATTATCGCAGAAAAAGCCAAGATTATTTTCTTGATGATTTGCACGATTTATTTGGTAATTTCTACCTCGTGCCCGAGGGGGGGACTAATGATTTTGCCATCAAAGGATGCGAGGAAATTCTACACCCTGCCACGCAGGATTTTGATTACATAGCCTGCGCTATGGGCACTGCGGGCACTTTTACAGGCATCCTCAAATCAAGCCTGCCGCACCAAAAGGTACTGGGCTTCCCCGCGCTAAGGGATTACGAATTTTTGCTAGAAACGGTAAAAAAATACACTCAGCATACAAATTATGAAATTATTAACGCATTTCACTTCGGCGGATTTGGGAAATTTAATCAGGATTTAATTAGTTTTGTCAACGATTTTAAAGAAACTCAAAATATCCAGCTTGAACCTCTCTACACTGGCAAAATGCTGTTTGGAATCCTAAGCCTCGTGCAAGAGGGCTACTTTGCGCCAGAGAGCAAAATTTTGGCCGTGCATACAGGTGGCTTGCAAGGGATTAAAGGTTTCAACGAAAGATTTAAAAATAAATATAACATAGATTTTTAAACCCAAAATATGAAAAAACTTTTTGTAGCGCTCACCCTTGCGGCACTCTCAGCCACAGGCTTTGCACAAGACCGCGATGTGGAATATGTGAAAAAATATGCACTCCTAGCCGTGCAGGAAATGGACCAATACAAAATCCCTGCAAGCATCACCCTAGCACAGGGCATCATCGAGACGGCGGGCGGCCAATCTCGCTTAGCGGAACAAGCCTTTAACCATTTTGGAATTAAGTGCAAGGAAAACTGGACGGGCGGAAAAATCTACCACGATGATGATGCGCGTGGTGAATGTTTTAGAAAATATGAAAAGGTGGAAGATAGCTACCGCGACCACTCTAAATTTCTGGCAGAGCGCCCTTATTACAAAAAGCTCTTTGACCTCGCCCTCACCGATTACCGCGGCTGGGCGCACGGGCTTAGAAAGGCTGGATATGCTACCAATCCGCGCTATGCTCAAATGCTTATTTCAAAAATTGAAAAGCTAAATCTTGATGCATTTGACAAATTATCGCCCAACGAAGAGGAGGTGTACACTCAGCTCGTCTCCCTGTATGGCAATGCTGATAAATCCGCTATGCTAGGCCTTAACGATGTGGTAAAAGAGCCTATAAAAGAAATCAAAATCGCCCATAATGAGCCTAAGCCTAGTCAAGAAGCTCAGCGCGAAAAGCAAAAAGTGCAACAATTAGCTGAAAGAAAAAATACCCCAGCGGCACCAAAAGTGCAAAAAGCTAAATTAAATAAAAGCCGAATTAAACGCCACGCCAATCGCAAAGAATACATCGTGGTGAATAGTGGCGAAACCATCTTCCAAATCGCAAAAGCCTATAATATAAGCGAAAGAAGATTGCTAAAATATAATGACCTAACTGCGCCTAATAAATTAAGAACAGGGCAAAACCTATTCCTAGCAAGCAAAAGAAACCGCGGTATGCAAGAAACCTACCGTGTACAAAAAGGCGATGATATGTACCTCATCTCTCAAAAAATGGGAATTAAACTCAAAAGCCTCTACCGCAGAAATAGAATGGAGCAAGGCCAAGAGCCACAAGTGGGCGAAATCCTATACCTGAGAGGAAGAAAACCTAGAAATTAAGAATAATGAGATATCAACGAAGCAGTGCATTATTCAAAGAAGCACAACAAGTATTACCCGGTGGCGTAAACTCCCCCGCAAGAGCCTTTAAATCTGTAGGCGGAACACCCGTATTCATAGAAAGTGCAAAAGGCGCCTACCTCTACGATGTAGATGGAAACGATTATGTAGATTTAATCAACTCTTGGGGGCCTATGATTCTAGGGCACGCACACCCAGTGGTAACCCAAGCCATCATTGAGCAAACAGAAAAAGGAACCTCCTTTGGCGCTCCCACCGAATTAGAAATAGAAATTGCCGATTTGGTGGTAAACAATGTCCCAAATTTAGATAAAATACGCTTTGTAAACTCCGGAACCGAGGCCTGTATGAGTGCCATACGCCTTGCCAGAGGATACACCAATCGCGAAAAAATCATCAAATTCGAAGGCTGCTACCACGGGCATTCCGATAGTTTTTTAATTGAAGCTGGAAGCGGACTAGCCACTTTTGGGAAACCCAATAGCCCTGGCGTTACGCAAGGCACCGCAAAAGACACCCTATTGGCCACCTACAACGACATTGAAAGCGTAAAAAACATTTTCAATGAAAATCAAGGGCAAATTGCAGCCGTAATCATAGAACCCGTAGCAGGCAATATGGGCTGCGTGCCTCCGCGCGAAAACTTTTTAGAAGAGCTCCGCACCCTATGCACACAGAATGGCGCCCTTTTAATCTTTGATGAAGTAATGACAGGTTTTCGCCTAGATTTTGGCGGTGCGCAAAAACTCTTCAACATTGATGCAGACATCGTAACTTATGGTAAAGTAATCGGAGGGGGCTTGCCAGTAGGTGCCTTTGCGGGGCGTAAAGAAATTATGGATTATTTAGCACCGCTAGGTCCTGTGTATCAGGCGGGAACTCTCTCGGGGAATCCACTCGCTATGCGAGGAGGGCTCACCACACTTGAACTTTTGATTAAATCCCCTGAAAATTATGACAAGCTAGAAGCAACTAGCCTTAAAATTGCTGAGGGAATTAATAAAATTTTAATTGAAAAAGGCATTGCGCACACCATTAATATGGTAGGCTCTATGATGACTCTCTTCTTCTCAGAGGAGGAAATTGTGAACTTTGAGACGGCAAAAACCGCGCACAACGAAAATTTTTCAAAATTTTTTCACTATATGTTGAAAAAAGGTGTATATTTGCCTCCGAGTTCATTTGAATCTTGGTTCATAGGAATGGCCATAGGGGAGAAAGAGATTGATAGAATTCTCTCCGCCGTTCAATCCTTTGAACTATAAGGCAAAAAGTTGGGGGATTAGCTCAGCTGGCTAGAGCGCTTGCATGGCATGCAAGAGGTCATCGGTTCGACTCCGATATTCTCCACCACAAAAAGAGCCACTTCTTGCTATTTAGCGGAGTGGCTTTGTTTTTTCGCCCGAAAGGGCAATGCTTTTTTATTTTTTATAGGTTAGGTTTATAAGAAAATCCCTCAAGTGTTTTTGAGGGATTTTTGATTTTGCGACAATTCGGGTGCTTAGCGATTAATCTTCTACTTGGATTCTCTGGCTTTCGGACCTTGATAAAAAGCCCGGGGCGTAGAAGCTCTGAACCTCTGAATACCCATTTGAGAAGTCTCCTGCATTATTTACCAGCATTTCATACTCGATGATATGGAAGCCCTTGCCTAATCGGTCGATGAAGAAGTGCGTGGCGATATCTTTGGTACTTTGGTAATAAACTAAACCAGAAACCCATTGATAGCCTGAGATTTGCTTCACGGGCTCTAATCCAGCTGCGCGCATATCTTTTAAATGCACAAATTCCATCTCGCGGTCGGCCTGAATTTTTAATCTCACTAGCACAATATCTCCTATTTTAAGCGGTGTTTTTGCACTGATGGGGGTGAGTTTCTCATTATCATTCATACTTGAACGCTTGTACATTTCCTTCTGCACGGACAGGCCTGTTTGGGTGCCTTTTACCTTATCTATATTTTCTAAATATTGATAGTACAGAGAGCCAAATGCAGTGCCTGCGGTTTCTTTTTTCAGCTCTATTTCACCTAGATTTGGGGTAATTTCGCTAGGTTGCCAAGTTTGGGTATACACGCCTCCAATTTCATCAGCTGCGCTGGGTTGCCACGGCTTGCCTCCGATTTGTACTTTCACCTCGGTATCTTCATTCATCAGATTTTGGCCTATGTTTAGCAAAGCGCTTACTGCGGCTGCGGTATTTTTATTATTATCCCACTGATTGGTTTCTTTATTTTTAAGCAACCAGATTTTCATTAAATCTACGCTCTCTTGGTCGCCACTCACTTGGTCAAAAGCTCTGATTAAAAGGGCTTGGCGCTCAATATCTGAATAGAACCAAGAGCTAAATTTTTCGTTCCAATACATTCCCATCTCTGGGGAAATTGTGGCGCGCTCTTTAATAAAGTGAAGAACTTTCTGCGCCTCCGCTTTTCGGTTATAGCTATTTAAGGTTAAGGCCAAAATACCCTTCCCTCTGATGGTATAATTATTCATATGGTGGAAAGATTCGCGCAATACATAATCATTGATTTGGCTTAATTCTTGGCTAAATGGGTGCTCTTTAACAAAGAACGAGCGGCCGTATAGGAATCTCACCACTCTATCAATCAAGTAGCTTCTCTCAAATGGATTTTTGGTTTCCCTCCACTCTTTCAGGATTTGGCCATCTAGATAATTTACCAAGCCAGCTACAATTTTTTTAGTTTTGGCTTTAAAAGCTGGGTGGTCTTGCAGGAATTCGCCTAGATTTTGCAGCACATAAACGGACTCGTACAAGTTTTCCTTTCCGTCCTTAAACCAAGGGAAGGCACCATTATTCAGCTGCATAGCTTCTAGCTGAGCAAGGTAGCGATTGATGTTTAATTCTGCTTGATTTTTATTAAAATAATTTGACAATTTAAGCATTCTTTCTTTCTCATTCTTAGCATCTAGCACCCACGGTGTGGCTTGAAGTGCTAAGTTTTTATACTCGCTATTTTGCGCAAGTGGCGACTCAAATTTATGCTGCTCTCGGTAGGATTTCCAGAGATTTTCAAAGGCTGGATTATCCTGCATAATTTGGTAGCTCATTGCATTTGAGATAAAGGCATTCAGCACATTATCAGTGGTTTTAAAATCAGGATTATCCAAATACGGCAAGGAGAGAACAGCAAACCAAGTGGGGTTTTTAGTAATTTCAAATTTCATAAAAATATTGTCTCTTGTCTTTGAATTTGGCTCCACATTTGGCATCACAAAGCGCTTGCTTTGCCCTCTGTTCACATACACGGGCATTGTCTGCGTAACCAAAACTTGGTTGCTCAAAATTGGCAACATATTTTCCACGCCATCTTGGTGCTTTTGCCCCTTGGCAAAAATTCGGTATAGCACGGCAGGCTCTCCCGCAGGCACTTTAATTTTCCAAGTTACCACTTGGCTAGCTTGGGCAGGGATATTTACTGCTTGCGCTTTATTTTTCAGTTTAAATTCCTTGTCAAACGGCTTATTATTAGCTGGGTTAATTAAATCTAAATGCACCTGCGCACTAATGGACTGATTGCTAAGATTATCAATTCGTGTTCGGAGATACACCTCATCTCCCACACGCAAGAATCTTGGCATATTGGGGTTTAGCATTAATTCTTTTTGAGTTTTAATAGAACTTTGCCAATAGCCAAAATCAAAATCCTCCGTCTGTGCCAGCGCTTGGAAATTCCAAGTGGTGAGGCTCTCTGGAGCGGTAAACTCCACCCAAAAATTGCCTTGGGCATCGGTTTTTAAATCTGGGTAGAAAAAGGCGGTTTCGTTTAAATTTTTTCGGATAGATAGATTTTCTTTTGGCTCGTTGTCTTTAAAATTTCTTGGGTTATTCCCTATAACTACTCTTTCTTCTTTTAAGGCTGATTTTAGGGCAGATAAATCTACAGCCTTTGCAACACCTTCAAGCGATCCCGTAAAAGCTGCTCGTTTTTGTCTGCCAAAGCCTACCACTATGTCATAATTTGTGGAGCTTAAATTTAAACCAAAAAGATTTAACGATAATGGGAAATTGTATTCTTTAAATTTAATGTCTTCAGTCTCTGGAATTGTACTAAAGAATTTTAAAATATTATTGTATGCCGTGTGATAATTATAGTTTGAACGATATGGGAAAAAGTTGATGTTGTTTTTTCTATAAATAGCATTGAGCGAAGCGTCGTACATAGTTGCCAAAACTTCGGATTCTGCCGTTTTTCCATTTTTTCTAAGCACTTTAAACTTCCATTTTTCGCCTTTTCCTGGCTCTAGTAGCGAGCGGAAGGTTTCGGTTGTGATTTCTAATTTTTTATTATTAAAAGGAACTAAAATGGTGAAATTTTCGCTTTGGGTATAGTTGAATTTTTCATACGAAAGGCTCAAGGAAATATTGCCACGATATTCCTCTTTGATTGGGATTTCGTAGCGAATAAGTTTGCCATACACAGGCACAAATTCTCTTTTGATTAGTGTATTATTTTTGCCATAAATCTCAATTTTTACATGTCCTCCTTTGGTTGCACTGCCGAAATATACGATGGCTTTTTCGCCAGGGTTGAACTGTTTACTTTTATCAAATTGCGTTACAAAAAACGCATTTTCATTGATTTTTAAACTTTGGTCGTCAAGGACTACTATGTTGCGTTCCGTTTTTATTTCGGCACCATTTGCATTTTGAGAAATGATAAGTTTGTAGTGCCCCGCTACCAATTGTTGTGGCAATTGAAATTTAGTGTTTTCTTGTGTTGTGTATTCTTCCGCAAAAACTAAATTTTTCACTTTAAGCGAGTCGCCCATGTATGCAACATGCGGCAATTCTTTTACAAATTCGGATTTTGGCAATATTTCATAATCCACATCATTACCAAATGGAATCAAAATGCGCTCGTCTGGTTCAAAAGCATACACTTCAACTTTCACCTTTTCAGAAACAGGCTGATTATTTACATTAAATGTTTTAATGTCAATTTCTTTAAAGTTAGAACTTAATTTGCTTCCTTGGGTTTCTGTTGTGATGTAGAAAGGCACATTCGAGAAAGAATATCGTTTGTTGGCACTGTGCGTTTCGCCTGAGGGGTCGGTTACTTTTACGCGTACATCGTATGAGAAATATTTAGCTTGGCTAGCTGGAGCATTGCTTGTTGCGTCAAAACTAATTTCAAAATTTCCTTGTGCATTGGTTGTTGTTTTTCCACTTTTGATTTGTACCTCTTTTCTATTTGAAAAAAAGAAACGATAAGGCTCAAGTTCTATGCGGCGCACATTGTATTCTACCGTAGCGTTCGGGATGTTGGCTCCTGCATAAGATATTACATTTCCTGTAATATTCACTGTTTGGTTCAGTGTGGCTTGCCCTTCATATGAGTTGAGTTTTACTTCAAAATTTGGGCGTTTGTACTCTTCTACTTTGATTCCTATTTGTCCTACATCTTTAATCATCAATTGGTAGTTGCCAGGCATGTCATTGGTAGGGAGAATAAAAGAAGTGGTTGCAGAACCAAAGCTGTTAGTTTTTATTTCTTTGCTTGCAATAGTCTCGTATTTAGCATTTTTGAGCAATATAGTGTAGTTAAGATTTGTTTTTGGACGCATATTTACATCGTCGTAAACAATGGCTTTTACAAAAACTTCTTGTCCAGGGCGATACAAATTTCTATCGGTTAAGATTTTAGCACTGGTATGCTCAAAGTTATCTTCTTTTGTTTTTTTTGCATCAGGATAAAAATTTACAAAAACACCATCTTTTTCTAAATAATATTCAAGGTAATATCTGCGAGAGGTAAGAGAAAAAGGAATCACTCCATTTTCATCTGTCACCACGGGTGTTTTTTTGATTATTTTTCCCAATTCTTGGTCATAAACAACAATAGTTGCTTTAGTCTTTTTAAGCGGTGCGTTGGTGTTTTTATCCGTAAGAAGAAGTTTGTCGTTGTTCCAATCTCTTACAGTGATTTCGGAGCCAGACAACGCAGATTTTTCATTAAAGTCAGGATGAGAGGAGAAGAGTAAGTAATAATTTCCTTTCGGAAAAGCTAACGGAAATACGGTTTTGTGTGTTTTTAAATCATCAAATTTCTTAAGCGTTATTTCCCCTTTTGCTACGATTTTAAAAATTTTAAAATCCTCGATTCCCATGGAGGAATATTCTCCAAGTCTGTAGCGTAACCTCTTGTTTAAAGTGAGTTCATACAATCGATAATAAATCTTATTTCCGATATTTTTGTGGCTAATTTCAATGGGTGAATTAGTGTTTGGCGACCAGCTAGTAAGGCTTTTTATTTGAATTTTGGGTGCTACCAATTTTTGGGCTAAAATTTCTAGATAAGGCGTGTAGGCAAAGTCCTTAAATTGCTTAATTTTAGCAATTACTAGTTCATAAATCGCAGGGCTCACCTCTTCGTTTTGCTCCACCCATTGTAGCAGTGCCATGCCACTCCATGGGTTGTTGCTATTTTGAGTGTAGAGCTCTTTTAATTCTGCTAAATATTTTTCTTTGCTAACCAGCTCATCGTTCCATTGCTCCTTTAGGATTGTAATTTCATAATACAGCCAATTTGGATTTTTTTGTTGTTTTTGGTAGTCCTTCAATTTAATTAAATATTGATTGGTGGCTTCGGACTCTTGCGAAAAATTATCCATGATTTCATAAGCTTCATAAAGCACCAAATCATACAATGTTTTGATTAAAATATTCTTTTGCAAGTCGCCTTCCACGAGGAGTTTATAATCGTTAAGAGGCTGGTCTAGGAGGGTAGGATTAGCAGTGGCTTCGTTCAATAATTCTTTGATGGCTTCGATTTTTTGCTGCTGCGTCCATTCTCTGAAATCCTCGCTGCGTTGCGAGGTAGAGAAGTTTTTACTCATAGAAGGGATATAGTAAGTATTGTAAAGCTTGGCTAAATACGCCTGCCAAATAGCGCGTTCGGTGCCTTTGCTTTTTTGAATTTCAGATTTAAAAAGATTTATAATATCCAGCTTGTTATCTACCTTGTCGCTCACCGAAGTTTCGACATTAGCTTTGATTAGCAAAGCCTTGATTTTGCTCGGGATATCGTTGTTTTTTTCTGCTTTTTGGTAAATTGCATCTAGCGCAGGAACCAAGGATTTAAAATCCCCCTGCTCCACCTTACTATCTATCTCCTTCCAGTCTTGCATTAAATTTTTATTTTGGGCATTAATAGTCCACGAAATCAGAATGAATAAAACTGAGAATAAGTATCGTTTCATAGCCTTTATGTTTTACAAATCAAATATACTCATTTTTAATTACATACAAATTCTTTTCCCTTTTAATTTACAAATAAGATGATATTATAAAGAAAAACACTAACTTTGTGGAATATGTCTTCACGCTGGTTACTTAAGCCCAAACCTTTGGCAGAGAATGTAAAAGCCTTGCAGGATTCCCTGAAAATCTCGGAATCCCTTGCTTATATTCTCGTGCAGCGAGGCATCAGCACCTATGATGAGGCCAAAGATTTCTTCCGCCCGCAACTCTCTCATTTGCATGATCCTTTCCTTATGAAAGACATGGACAGAGCCGTAGAACGCATCCTTTCTGCGCTCAATAATCAAGAAAAAATCATGGTGTATGGCGACTACGATGTTGATGGCACTACCTCTGTGGCTCTAATGTATACCTTCCTGAAAAAGCAAACAGATCACATAACCTACTACATTCCAGACCGATACAAGGAAGGTTATGGCGTTTCGCGCGAGGGAATAGACTATGCCGCAGATAATGACATTCAGCTCATCATCTCACTCGATTGTGGGATTAAAGCTAACGAAATGGTGGCGTATGCCAAAGAAAAAGGCATTGATTTCATCATTTGCGATCACCACTTTCCTGGCGATAAATTGCCCGATGCAGTGGCGGTGCTCGATCCCAAACGCGAAGATTGCCAGTATCCTTACGACGGATTAAGTGGTTGTGGCGTAGGCTTTAAACTTATTCAAGCCCTTGCCAAGCCCTTAAAAATATCAGACAAAGAGCTATTCAGCTACTTAGATTTAGTGGCGGTGAGCATTGCTGCCGATATAGTGCCAATTACTGGAGAAAATCGGATTTTGGCACATTTTGGGCTTAAGGTTTTAAACACTTCGCCGCGTTTAGGCTTAAAAATGCTGATTCCTAAAGAATCGGTGGGCTTGGTCAATGTGAGCAAAATCGTGTTTGCCATTGCACCGAAAATCAATGCGGCGGGCAGAATCAAGCAAGCGACCGATGCGGTAAAACTACTCATTACCGAAAACGAAATCACCGCACGCCGCTATGTGAGCGAAATCAATAATTTAAATAAAGAACGAAAAGAGCTCGACTCCCTTATTACCGACGAAGCTCTGAGCCAATTGGCAGAGGAAGATGAGACGAAATTTACCACCGTGGTCTACGACCCGCACTGGCACAAAGGCGTTATAGGCATCGTGGCATCACGCCTCACAGAAGTTTATTACCGCCCCACGGCCGTATTCACCCAAGGCGACAATGGTATGCTTGTAGCTTCCGTGCGCTCCGTAAAGGGTTTTGATGTGTACGAGGCTCTTGTGGAGTGTGGCGACCTACTCGAACGCTTCGGTGGGCATATGTCTGCCGCTGGCCTCACTATGAAAGAGGTTAATTTCCCCAATTTCAAACGCCGTTTTGAGCAAATCGTAAGCCGTACCATCAACAAAGCACAGCAAACACCTACCATCGAGATAGATACCGAGCTAAGCTTTAAAGAAATCACTCCTAAGTTTGCGCGCATCTTAAAGCAAATGGAGCCTTTTGGCCCAGAAAATTTAATGCCGCACTTCCTTACAAAAGGCGTACGCTCAGCGGGCGATGAACGCTATATGGGGCGTGGAAATGAGCACATTAAGCTCACAGTGTATCATCCCGAAGTGCGCAAACATTTCACCGCGATTGGCTTTGGTATGGGGCATCATTTAAAACGAATGAAAACTGAAAGTTTTGACATGGTCTATGTCATCGAAGAAAATGTATGGCAAGGCAAAGCACACCTGCAAATCCGAATTAAAGATGTAAGGTTTGGCTAAAAATTAAAAAATCCTGAGTGTTCTAAACTCAGGATTTTTCTGTTTTAATCCCCTTTTTCGTTTAATTTTCGGTATAAATCGCAGCCGTTTTGATATCCATTATCGCAAGCTTTACCAAAATATTCTTTGGCTTTGTGGTAATCTTGTCTTACGCCGTTTCCTTTTAAGTACATTATGCCTAAAACAGCTTGAGCTTCGGCATGTCCTTGCTCAGCCGCTTTTTGATACCACTCAAAGGCTTTGTGGTAATCTTGTCTTACGCCGTTTCCTTTTAAGTACATTATGCCTAAATTAAATTGTGCTTGGGCAATTCCTTGCTCGGCAGCTTTTTGATACCACTCAAAGGCTTTGTGGTAATCTTGTCTTACGCCCTCTCCGTTCTCGTACATATAGCCTAAATTAAATTGCGCTTTGGCATCTCCTTGCTCGGCAGCTTTTTGATACCACTCAATAGCTTTTTCGTAATCTTGTCTTACGCCCTCTCCGTTGTCGTACATTATGCCTAAATTGAATTGCGCTTGGGCATCTCCTTGCTCGGCCGCTTTTTGATACCACTCAAAGGCTTTGTGGTAATCTTGTTTTACGCCCTCTCCGTTCTCGTACATATAGCCTAAAGCAGTTTGCGCTTGGGCATCTCCTTGCTCGGCCGCTTTTTGATACCACTCAAAGGCTTTGTGGTAATCTTGTCTTACGCCGTTTCCTTTTAAGTACATTATGCCTAAATTAAATTGCGCTTGGGCAATTCCTTGCTCGGCCGCTTTTTGATACCACTCAAGGGCCTTGTAGTAATCTTGTTTTACGCCCTCTCCGTTGTCGTACATATAGCCTAAATTAAATTGCGCTTGGGCAATTCCTTGCTCGGCCGCTTTTTGATACCACTCAAGGGCCTTGTAGTAATCTTGTTTTACACCCTCTCCGTTGTCGTACATTATGCCTAAATTAAATTGTGCTTTGGCAAATCCTTGCTCGGCCGCTTTTTGATACCACTCAAAGGCCTTGTGGTAATCTTGTTTTACGCCCTCTCCGTTCTCGTACATATAGCCTAAATTAAATTGCGCTTCGGCATCTCCTTGCTCGGCAGCTTTTTGATACCACTTAATAGCTTTGTGGTAATCTTGTTTTACGCCCTCTCCGTTGTCGTACATTATGCCTAAATTAAATTGTGCTTTGGCAAATCCTTGCTCGGCATGTGGCTTAAAGCATTCAAAGGCTTTTTTGTATTCTCTATTGCTGTAATAATTTGTGCAAGTTTCGAATGACTGTGCATTAATGGTGCAAGAAACGATTAAAATAAGTAATAAAATCAGTTTTTTCATATTATTTTTAATGGAGCTGTTAATAAATTTCATTAAAGAAGAGAAGTTTTTGCTTATGGTATCGGAATTTTTAGCCTTCGTATGGAAAATTTTGGCTGAGCTATCGAAATTTTTAGGCGTTCAATCGAAAAAAATGGCTTTTGAGCCTAAAATTTTCTCTGATTTAATCAAAAACTTCTCTTCTTTACTTAAAAACTTGAGTTCAACGGGCAAAAATTAGCTATCGGTAGCTGTATCTTCTGTTTCGGTAGCGTTTTTTTTGCGTGAACGGGGGAAAAATTGCCCTAAATCTTTGGCAATGCTCGTGGTGCCTGGCACATCTTCTTTGCTTAGGTAGCGAATGTTTCGGTAGAATGTGAGTGCTGCGGTGTAGTTGTCGTTATCGAGCAAGATTTTGGTGTCTGAGAGTTGCTCGGTCAAGTTATCAAGCAGTTGCAGGCGGTTTTCTATGGCTTTGCGTGCGGCAAAATCTTTGTCAAACTCCGCTTTGTCCATAAACACGGGTATATACTGCGGAAACTGCTCCATAAGGCTTTTAGATTTCTCTACAAAAAGTTTATTTTGCTCGGCAATACGCCCAAATTGTTTGCGTTCTTCGGGCGTAAGATTGCGGGTTTTGCCTTTCAAAACCTCGCCAATGGTTTTGAGTGCATCGTCAATTTTCTTTAAATCTTCGGTAGAAAATTCTAAGCTGATTAAATCATTTTTACTCATAGATGTTTTTTTTAGGATTTATATTATTTTTTTGGTATTAACAAATGTATTAAAGTTTTTATATAAATACAAGCTGTGCCTGAAGATTTTGAAACTAATGCGCCTCCAGCCAGTTTTTGCCTATGCCGCATTCCACCACGAGTGGCACATTGAATGCGATGGCGTGTTCCATGGTGTCCTTGATGAGGGCAGAAACTTGTTCTACCTCTGATTTTGGTGCTTCAAATACCAATTCGTCGTGCACTTGCAGGAGCATTTTGGTTTGGAAATTCTCCTCTTTTAATCGTTGATGGATTTTCACCATACCGAGTTTGATGATGTCTGCCGCACTACCTTGCACGGGCGCATTCACGGCGTTTCGCTCAGCGTGGCTTTTCACTACATAATTATTAGAATTAATGTCGCGCAAGTAGCGGCGTCTGCCCAAAATCGTTTCTACATAACCTTGTTTTCTTGCCAGTGCAATTTGGTCTTGAATGTATTTTTGTAATTGAGGATAAGTTTCAAAATAGGCATCAATCAAATCTTTGGATTCGCCACGAGAAAGGCTCGTTTGTTCGCTCAGCCCAAAGGCAGAAACGCCATAAATAATCCCAAAATTCACTGTTTTGGCGTGGCTTCGTTGTTCGCGAGTTACTTCATTTAGCGGAACGCCAAACACCTTAGACGCTGTTGCTGCGTGAATATCTTCGCCATTGTTAAACGACGCCATCATCGTTGGGTCTTGGCTCAGCCCTGCAATCAGTCTTAATTCAATTTGAGAATAATCGGCTGCAATTAGCACATGCTGCTCATCTTTAGCGATAAAGGCCTTGCGCACCTCCTGCCCGCGTGGTGTACGAATCGGGATATTCTGCAAATTCGGATTATTGGAGGATAAACGCCCTGTAGCCGCCACGGTTTGTGCAAAACTGGTGTGTACACGCCCTGTGATAGGGCTCACTTCTTGCGGCAGGCTGTCTACATAAGTGGATTTTAATTTTTGCAATTGGCGGTATTCCAAAATTTGCTCAATGATAGGGTGTTTGTCGGCTATTTTAGATAGGATTTCCTCTGAGGTAGCATATTGCCCTGTCTTAGTTTTTTTGGGGTTCTTTATCAGTTGCATTTTCTCAAAGAGGACTTCGCCAAGCTGCTTTGGAGAATTGAGGTTAAACTCTTCTTGTGCATAGCCAAAGATTTGTTTTTCTAGCTCTCCCATATCGGCATCAAGCTCTTTTGAGATTTCAGAAAGGGCGCCTACATCAAGGCTGATGCCCTCTTTTTCCATATCGGCAAGCACTTTTACCAATGGCATCTCTACTTCGTTAAATAACTTTTGAGCCTTTATTTTTTCGATTTTAGATTTAAAAACTTCTTTGAGTTGTAAGGTTACATCTGTGTCTTCTACGGCATATTCCGTTTGCTCGTTCAATGGGACTTGGTCAAAACTTTTTTGATTTTTCCCTTTTTTCCCGATGAGAGATTCAATGCTCACGGGTTTGTAATTCAAGTAAGTCTCTGCGAGAATATCCATGTTGTGTCGCATGTCGGGATTGATGAGGTAGTGCGCCACCATCGTATCATACAGTGGGACAGATAGCTGAATGTGGTATTTAAACAGCACCTTAATATCGTATTTTAAATTCTGCCCAATTTTCAGGATTTCGGGGCTTTCTAGCACGGGGCGCAAGATTTCAATTTTCTCCTGAATTTCTGCCTCGCTCTGCCCTGCAAAACTTACATAATAGCCCTTGCCTTGCTCGTAACTAAACGCCATTCCCACAAGGGAGGCTTCTAGTGCTTTGAGGCCTGTGGTTTCGCAATCGAGACAGATTTGCTTCTGCTGTAAAAGTTTACTCACCAAGATTTTCAGCCCCATAGTGGAATCCACTAGCTGGTATAGATGCTCGCGGGTTTCAATATTTTGAAAAACGGAATGGGCGGCGCTTGGCTGCTCCTCCATTTGGTCAAATAGCGTGGGGGCGGCGCTTGCTACTGGTGTGGGCACCTCCGCGCCATAGGCGCGGAGCAGGGTTTCGGTGAGGCGCTTGAATTCTAACTCGGCAAAGATTGCTTTGACTTTATCGAAATCGGGCTGCTCTACAATTAGAGATTCCTCGTTAAATTCCACGGGGGCATCGGTTAAAATGGTGGCTAATTTTTTAGATAAAAAGGCCTGCTCTCTGTTTTCCGCCACATTGGTTTTCTGCTTGCCCTTTAAATCGCTAAGGTGCTCATAAAGCCCCTCCATAGAACCATATTTCTCAATGAATTTTTGCGCTGTCTTGGGGCCTATCCCTGGAATCCCTGGAATATTATCGGCACTATCACCCATCATTCCTAGGTAATCAATGATTTGTTTAGGCTCCTTTACACCAAAGTTTTCGCACACCTCCTGCACTCCCCAAATCTGAATCCCTCCTCCACGCGAGGCTGGTTTGTACATCTTGATACGCTCACTCACGAGCTGGGCAAAATCCTTATCTGGCGTCATCATATAGGTAGTAAATCCCTGCTTTTCCGCCTTTTTAGCCAAAGTGCCAATCACATCATCGGCTTCGTACCCCTCGGCAGAGAGCACGGGAATCTTCATCGCGTGCAAAATTTCACGAATGTACGGCACGGCATCTTTTATTCCCTCGGGAGTTTCATCGCGCGTAGCCTTGTACTCAGGGAAGTATTCGTGCCTTAGGGTATTTTGCTTGCCCACATCAAATACCACGGCAAGGTGCGTAGGTTTTTCTTTTTTCACCACTTCCAAAAGTGAATTCATAAAACCCATAATGGCCGAGGTATTTAGCCCCTTGGAATTAATTCTTGGATTTTTAATAAAGGCATAATAACCTCTGAATATCAACGCGTAGGCATCTAGCAGGAATAATCTTTTATCTTGTTGTGCAGACATAATTCGTATTTTAATCTTAGAGGGGGTAAAGATACGTTTTTTTAAGTCTTCCTCCTGTGGCTTGTACCTAAAAAAGCCGTATAAAAATAATTTACACGACTTTTTTCCAAATAAAACAAGATGAAAACGATTAAAAAACTATGAATTATTTAAAATTAGGTTTTCGTTTTTCCAAAAAGGCAGAAGTTCCCTCCTCAAAATCTTCCGTATCAAAAAGGCTACCAAATAATTTAACTTCCACCTCTTGCCCATATGGCGTAAAGGCTGCATTAATGGCGGCAATGGCTGCTGCTGTGGCCGTAGCAGAATTATCGCAAAAAGTTTGTGCTAGGGCTATGGCTCGCTCCATCAGCTCCTCTGGTGGCACCACATCATAGAGCAGCCCCCATTCCTTAGCCTTTTGCATAGGAAACTGTTTCCCTGTGAGGATAAATTCCAGTGCTCTTGCTTTTCCAATCAAGATGGGCAAGCGTTGCGTTCCGCCATAAGCTGGAATCAGCCCAAGAGACACCTCTGGGAAGCCCATATTAGCCTTTTCGGAGGCTATACGCATATGACAAGCGAGCGCCAAATCAAACCCGCCTCCCAATGCGTGCCCATTGATAGCGGCGATGGTGGGTTTACTCAATCTTGCTAAACGATTGAAAAGCACTTCTTGTCCGCGACGAGAAAGGTTTTCGCCTCTAGGTTTATTAAAGCTTTTAAACTCCTTAATATCTGCCCCAGAAGCAAAGGATTCGTCGCCCGCCCCTGTGATGATGATGGCGCGCACACTTTCATCGTTCTCTAAATCATAAACTAAATGTCCAAATTCCTCAATGGTGGCTGCATCTAGCGCATTGAGCAAGTGCGGACGATTGATGTACACGATGGCGATTTTGCCTTCTCTTTTTAGGATTAAATTTTTAAGTTCCATAGAGTGATTATTTTTTGTATTTATTTAAGGTTGTTTTGGTAAAGTCTGATAGCACTAGCTTCCCGCTGATGGCTGCTTTGGCAAAAAGCTCGGTGTCCCAAGATTCGGTGCCTTGCCAAAAGACTTTCTTAATCTCCGCCATAGCCTCTGGGCTGTACTGGCTCAGCTGCTGTGTGAATTCTTCTAGCCCACGGCTGAATTCCTCGTGCGAATTATATATCTTATGGTATAGCCCGCGCTCCTTGCACCAGAGGGCGCTTTTCCACTCCTTGGGGTTCAGCGTGAGCTCCGAAAGTGCATTCAGTCCTATTTTTCTGCGTACGGCAGGCTCCACTACAAAGGGACCAATCCCGATAGAAAGTTCGCTCAATCGCACTTGTGATTGGGCTGTTGCAATGTTGTAATCGCAAGCCGCCGCAAGCCCTACGCCTCCACCCACGACTTTGCCTTGAATGGCTCCAATGATGAATTTAGGGCACTGTTTCATGGCGAGAATCACATGTGCAAATCCCGAAAAAAACTTTTTGCCTTGTTCCAAATTTTCTATGCTGAGTAGCTCCTCGAACGATGCACCCGCACAGAATACACTTGTGCCACGGCTCTGCAATACGATGAGCTTAGCCGCGCTATTTTGTCCCGCTTGCTCAATGTGCTGTTCTAGCGCTTCCAGCTGTGCGGTGGGAAAGGAATTGCTCTTGGGGTGAAAAAACTCAATATAAGCGATTTTGTTTTTTATCTCGGTTTTTACATATGCTTCCATAAAATCTAAATTCGGTTATTTAGACTTTAAAGTTACGGATTAAAAATTGAAAAATCAAAAAATTAGAATTAATTAAGC
This sequence comes from Ornithobacterium rhinotracheale, assembly GCF_004088395.1. Classification (NCBI taxonomy): domain Bacteria; kingdom Pseudomonadati; phylum Bacteroidota; class Flavobacteriia; order Flavobacteriales; family Weeksellaceae; genus Ornithobacterium; species Ornithobacterium rhinotracheale. Next base: position 205,546 of record NZ_CP035107.1, read on the forward strand.
CTGTTTCCAATAATGCTTGTAGTAATGAATGCTTAAGCCGCCCGCTCTGAAAATCATCCAGATTAGGAAGGCAAGCCAAATTCCTACTAGGCTAAAATCTAAGTAATAAAACAGAATTAAAGGCGGAATGAAGCCTACCAAAACTGCTAGAATAAAGACATTGCGCAAAACACGAGTTTCGCCCAAGCCTTTGTAAATGCCATCCATCATAAAAGCTACGGAGTTGATCGGCTGCATAAATGCTACCAAAAAGAATGCGGTGTAGAAAGTGTGTTGCACCAACTCATCGTGTGTGAGCATTTCGGCAATGGGGCGTTGCAAAACACGGTAGGCGATGCCTAGCAAAATTCCTATGAAAAGCATGATTTTCAGTACATCGAAAATGAGCAAATTCAGTTTTTTTAAATCCCTGGCACCAAATAATTTTCCTGCAATGGCGCGTCCTGCGTTGGCGTAGCCGTCAAGAAAATACGAAGAAAAAAGCCAAACCTGAATCAGCAATGTATGTGCCGCCACATATTGGTTGTTTTCACCATGCCCGAGCAAACTTGCCATTCTGAATGCTAAAAATAAAGCTACATTTAGTGAAAATGTGCGTAAAAACAAATCCACGCTCATGCGAAGTGTGCGAAATAGTAGCGGATGCCTTTTGCGCACTTGCAAAGTCTTAAACGGTGTTTTTCGCCATAATTGAATAAAAGCTAAAATAAACATTAAGCCTTGTGCAATTACGCTGGCAAAAGCGATTCCACGCACGCCAGCATTTAGCTCATAGACAAAAAATAAATCCAGCCCAATGTTGGTGAGCCCGCCCACTAGACTGATGCGCATTGCCCAAGTGGTGTTTTGCAACCCGCGGAATATTCCAAAAATGGTGAGCGTTAAAAGCGTAAACGGAAAACCCCAAACCCTGATTTTAAGATAGGGTATTGCCATTTCGAGTAATAAATCTTTGGCACCATAAAGTTTTAAAATCCAAGGGGCTAAAAGGAAACTCCCCGCCGAAAGTAGCAATGTGATGCCTAGATTAATCCAAAAAACTTGCGAATTGAGCGAAATTAAATGTTTCAAGCGATTTTGCCCCACGGCGTGTGATACCAATGCCGAAAGTGCACTCGAAGTTTGCACAAAAATCCATGTGAGTGCCGAGAGGAAAGACCCCACAAGTCCAATGGCTCCCAAGGCTTCGGCGGTGTGCATAGGAAGCCGACCTGCCACGGCGGTATCGGTGAGCGAAATAAGTGGTTCTATGATTCCTGCAAAGATGGCGGGAATGGCTAATCGGTTGATTTCTTTGAAACTTACTTTTTGCGCTGGCATTGGGCAAAGGTAAGGCTTTAAATAAAAATATTTCAATCCTACAAGAATTTGAAGATGAGAAAAATCAATGAAGATTATCGCTGTTTTTAATTTTAATTTAAAATGAAATGCCGTACCTTTACACTCAAATTTATTAATCATAAATAAAGAATAATATGAAAGTTACCGTAGTAGGAGCAGGTGCCGTGGGTGCAAGTTGCGCTGAGTACATTGCTATTAAGAATTTCGCGTCAGAAGTAGTTTTAGTAGACATCAAGGAGGGCTACGCAGAAGGGAAAGCCATGGATTTGATGCAAACAGCTTCTTTGAACTTATTCGATACTAAAATCGTGGGCTCTACCAACGATTATTCTAAAACCGCAGGCAGTGATGTAGCCGTGATTACCTCTGGAATTCCGCGTAAACCTGGAATGACTCGCGAGGAATTAATCGGCACAAATGCCAATATTGTAAAATCAGTAGTAGAACAATTAGTAAAATACTCTCCAAATGTGATTGTAATCGTGGTTTCAAACCCAATGGATACCATGGCTTACCTTGTGCACAAAGCAACTGGATTGCCTAAAAACCGCGTAATCGGTATGGGTGGTGCACTAGATAGTGCTCGTTTCAAATACAGATTGGCTGAGGCTTTAGATTGCCCTATTTCTGATGTAGATGGTATGGTGATCGGTGCTCACAGTGATACTGGTATGTTGCCACTTACTCGTTTGGCTACAAGAAACGGCGTGCCAGTTTCTACTTTCTTGAGCAAAGAGCAATTAGACAGCGTAGAGCAAGAAACAAGAGTGGGAGGTGCTACACTTACCAAACTTTTAGGCACCTCTGCGTGGTATGCCCCAGGCGCCGCAGTTTCCGAGCTAGTGAGAGCCATTGCACAAGATTCCAAGAAAATGTTCCCTTGCTCACTATTATTAGAAGGAGAGTATGGTTTAAGCGACATCAGCTTTGGTGTGCCAGCCATCATCGGTAAAAATGGTGTGGAGCAAATCGTGGAAATTGAGCTAAACGAGGAGGAAAGAGCTAAATTTGATGCCGCTGTGGCACAAGTAAGAGAAGTTAATAAAGCATTAGACGCTTAATTTATTTAACCAATTAGTTTTTTCATAATTAATAAAAAAACCGCAGTTCAAAAACGAGCTGCGGTTTTTCCATATTAAAAAAGCTCTGCCTGAGCGCCCTTTCCACCGTGGCGAGAGAGCCCCAAGTGGTCGTAAGCCTTTTGAGTAACCTCGCGCCCGCGCGGCGTGCGCATCAAGTAGCCCTCTTGAATCAAGAATGGCTCATACACCTCCTCGATGGTGCCGGCATTTTCAGCCACTGCCGTCGCGATGGTATTAAGCCCCACGGGGCCTCCTTTGAACTTTTCGATGATAGTAGTCAAAATTCGGTTGTCCATTTCATCTAGCCCATTTTGGTCTACTTTTAAAGCTGAGAGGCTAAATTGTGCCATTTTTTTGTCGATTCTACCATTGCCTTTAATTTGGGCAAAATCCCTTGTTCGTCTAAGCAAAGCATTTGCGATACGAGGCGTGCCACGGCTTCTGCCAGCGATTTCAATAGCGGCATCCTCATCAATCGGAGTGTCGAGAATGCGAGCACTTCGTTCTATGATGGAACTCAAGAGTTCTACATTATAGTATTCAAATCGGCAATTAATCCCAAAGCGCGCCCGCAGCGGTGCAGTGAGCAGCCCCGAGCGCGTGGTGGCACCTATGAGTGTGAAGGGGTTAAGCCCGATTTCTACGGAGCGTGCATTGGGGCCGGATTCTATCAAAATATCAATCTTATAGTCCTCCATCGCGGAGTATAGGTATTCCTCTATAATGGGCGACATTCGGTGGATTTCATCGATGAACAAAACATCGTTTTCTTCGAGATTGGTGAGCAGCCCAGCCAAGTCCCCAGGCTTGTCCAGCACGGGGCCGGAGGTAACTTTGATGTTTACGCCAAGCTCATTGGCAATGATGTGTGCAAGGGTGGTTTTGCCTAGGCCGGGGGGGCCGTGTAGCAGAACATGGTCTAGCGATTCGTGGCGCATTTTAGCTGCTTTGACAAAGATTTCTAAATTGTCTAAAATATGTGCTTGCCCTGCGAAATCACCGAAACTCTGCGGGCGTACAAACTCTTCCTGTTGTAGCTCTTCTTTTGGGAAATACTCCTCTTCTGGATTTAAATAAGACATAGGGCAAATGTACTTATTTTTAAAACAAAACGAAAACCTTTTAAAAAGCTTTCGTTTTGCTTGTTTAAATCTCTTTTCTGCTTAATTTTACAGAAATAATGGTTAGAGTAGCCACCGCTATGTTCAATATGAAAGAAAGCGTATTTATTTCCTTTGCCGCGAAGAGTGCTATGCCCACCAATTCAAGTAGTACGCAAAAGAGTATGATTAATTTAGAATATTTCATTATCGTCATTCTTTAGTTTAGCCTACTTTTTTCTTTAAAGTCTTTCGGCTTGTGGAGACTTTTCAATCGATTGATATGGCGATTTTATGAAAACAATACGAATAATAAAAATTAAAAATGTTAAAATTTTTGATTTACTTAAATATGTTTAGATTTTTTTGTGAAATTATTTATTTTCTTTAGCTCTAAAAAAGTTTAATTATAAAATTAGGTTTGAAACGGAAATGCCATTATTTTTGCACCGATGAAGAAAGGAGTATTACTTATAAATTTAGGATCGCCAGACTCTACAAAAACTTCGGATGTTAGGAGATATTTACGCGAATTTTTATCAGACCCGAAAGTGATAGATGTTTGGTTTGTGAGAAACATTATTTTACATTTATTTATTTTACCATTTAGGCCTAAAAAATCGGCGGCGGCTTACCAAAAAATCTGGTGGAAGGAGGGCTCGCCGCTGATTGTACTCACAGAGCGCTTGCAACGAAAAATGCAGCAAAAGGCAGATTACCCCATCGCCATAGGTATGCGCTATGGCAACCCCTCGATTAAAAAAGGCTTTGAAGATTTAAAGGCGCAGGGCTGCGATGAGGTGTTTGTGATTCCGTTGTACCCGCAATATGCCATGAGCACCACAGAAACGGTGGTAGAGGAGGCGGAGCGCGTGCAAAGGAAATATTTCCCTGAGATGAAAATTAGCTTTCAAGAGCCGTTTTATAATGATGCAGATTACATTGCGGCGCTGGCTGAAAGCATTAAAGAGGAGCTACCTGCGGCATTTGACAAGTTGCTTTTTTCCTACCACGGAATACCCGAGCGGCATATTTATAAAACTGATAAAACAGGCACTTGCCAAATCGGAAAATGTTGCTTTAAAGATGAAAACCCTTCGCACGCCACTTGCTACCGCCACCAATGTTACAAGACTACGGAACTCACGTGCCAAGCTCTGGGCTTAGATAAAAAACAGGTGATGCAATCCTTTCAATCAAGGCTGGGGAACGACCCTTGGCTCCAACCCTATACCGATGCCACGCTGGAAGGTTTCCCCGCCAAGGGAGTAAAGAAAATTGCCGTGGTAGCGCCAGCCTTTGTTTCCGATTGTTTGGAGACCTTAGAGGAAATCGCAATGGAGGGCAAGGAGGAATTTTTGGCCACCGGAGGTGAGGAATTCCACTATATACCCTGCTTGAATGATAAGCAAGTATTTGTAGATTTATTGCTGAAATGGAGCGATAATTTTATGAAATCATAAAAATTTTATGGTAGAAAGTTTGAAAATCTATATATTTGCCGCCCAAATAAAACAAAATAGATGAAAAAGTTTTTATTACTATCAGGAATTTTACTCTCAAGTGTTTCATTTGCACAGCTTAACAGAGTAAACAGCGAATTGAGCAAAACTGCAATCCAGAACAATGACACCGTGGACGGGTGGAAAAAAGGCGGAACATTTTCCCTTTTATTTAACCAATCAGCATTTTCCAATTGGGTAGCTGGTGGAACCAACAATGTTGCTGGAAATGCGAACATTAATTATGATTTAAATTACAAAAAAGGCGCTTGGACTTGGGATAACAAATTTATCCTAGCCTATGGCTTGTCTAAAAACGAAGGGCAAGAGTTTAGAAAAACTGATGACCGTTTGGAAATCAACTCTTTGCTTGGAAGAAAAGCATTTAATAACTGGAGCTACTCATTCTTTGCGAACTTCAGAACTCAGTTTACAGATGGTAACGATTACAACAGAGCAAATTATGAAGATTACCCAACTTCTGGCTTTATGAAACCAGCATACCTAACCTTCGGGCCTGGTTTAATGTACAAGAAAAACGATAATTTTAAATTTAACTTAGCGCCATTAACTTCAAAACTAACTGTACTTTCAGGGAAAGTTTACACTTGGGACGGCACTCAATTCAGGTCATCAGATGAGGTGGAAACATTCGGTGTGAAAGCTGGCGAAAGCACAAGATATGAGCTAGGTTTCTATGCTGCAGGATATTACAAAGTTCAATTGATGGATAATGTTTCTATGGAAAATATCTTAGGCCTTTACTCTAACTATTTAGACAACCCTCAAAATATTGACCTAGATTACACGATGAATTTAGTGATGAAAATCAATAAATACCTAAGCACAAACCTTACCGTTCAGACACTTTATGACGATAATGCTTACAAAGGATTGCAGGTAAGAGAAGTATTCGGGCTAGGATTTAATTTGAATTTCTAAACCAGAGATTAAAAATATGTTAAAAGGCTAAACCTTAAGTTTAGCCTTTTTTTTATTCATTAATTTTGCCCGAAAGCACCATAAACAGATGATTTTTCGCCAATTCATAAGCCTAATTTTATTCCTCCCCGCGCTCCTCTTTGCGCAGGTGAAAGATGTGGCTCGTGAAATTAAACGAATTGAATTTAAAATCAAAAAAGTAGAAGAACGCCGCTGGAAACGCACAGGAAGTCTGCAATTTAACTTTGGTCAGCACCATTATGAAAACTGGGTGGGTGGAAATTTGGGAAAACTCGAAATCTTTGGCAAGCTCTCCCAGCGATTAAAGTACCAGAACCCTAAGGTGGTCTGGGAATCAAGCCTTGATGTGCTTTATGGAGTTAATAAAAACTATGGGCAAGGTGTGCGAAAAACATCAGACCAAATCATATTTAATTCCATTTTTGGCAAAAAAGTAAGCGAGCAATTCTCGTATTCCTATTTTTTAAACCTGCAAACTCAGCTCACCAATTCCTATAATTATGGCAAGGAGGATTATGAATTTTATCGTGTATCAGGCTTTTTGGCGCCCCTTTACATTAATTCGGGGCCGGGTGTGATGTGGCGAAAAAGCGATAATTTTGTGCTGAACCTTGCCCCTGCATCGCTCAAAGCCACCTATGTCAATGGTGCAGTGTATGAGTATCGGCGAAATATAAATGATTTTGTGAGCAATCAGAACTATAATATTTTTGGTGTAGAGGCCGGCAAGGAGGTGGATTTGCGCTTAGGGCTTTATGCTTCTATGTACTTGAAATATAGTCCTCTGAAAAATGTAAATGTAGAAAATCGCCTTTCACTTTACTCTGATTATTTGGACGACCCAGCCAATGTTGATATGGATTACCGAATGGATGTTAATTTTAAGATTAATAAATTGCTCACCACGAATCTAATGTTGCAGGCAATGTATGATGATAATGTCCACAGCGGATTTCAATTAAGGGAGCATTTTGGCGTAGGGGTGAAAGTTGCGCTGTAAGCTCCCCTTTGTGGTGTTGAAAACATTCGGGCAGAGGTTTCTAAAAACCTCTGCCCGAATGTTTTAATAGTAAAGTGAGGAGAATAATTATTCCTCCAAACTTTTTTGCATCTCAGGCGAAATCTCCAATGTGGAATACACATTCTGCACATCATCATCTTGCTCAAAGCGGTCTATGATATCCAAAATTTCCTTGGTCTGCTCCAAATTAAGCGCCTTAGTGGTGTTGGCAATTCGCTTTACCTCCGCATTTTTCACCTCGATATCCATTTCGTCTAATTTATGAGAAAGTTTCCCGAAGTTTTCAAACTCAGAGTAGATGAAAAGTACATCGCCATCTTGCTCAAACTCATCAGCGCCAGCGTCAATTAGCTCCAATTCCAGCTCCTCCAAGTCCATTTTAACCTCGCTTTTCTCAATGGTGAATACGCCTTTTCTATCAAACATAAAGGCAAGTTCACCGTTTTTGCCTAAGCTTCCGCCCACTTTGTTAAAGATTGCGCGCACATTGGCCACCGTTCTATTGTTATTATTGGTGGTGCATTCCACAAAAATCCCAATGCCGTGCGGAGCGTAGCCCTCAAAGGTGATTTCATCATACACCTCGGCATCGGCACCGCTAGCTTTTTTGATAGCTCTTTCCACATTTTCCTTGGGCATATTCACCCCCTTGGCATTCTGGATTGCGCGGCGCAGTGCGTGGTTTGATTCAGGGTCTGGCCCTCCGTCCTTCACTGCCATAGCGATTTCCTTGCCTATTCTTGAAAACTGTTTAGCCATTCTATCCCAGCGGGCGAATTTGGCTGCTTTTCTATATTCAAATGCGCGTCCCATAAAAATGTATATTATCTAATTTTTTTACAAAAATAAATATTCTAGGCGATTCGTGGGGCAAGTTTAGTAAATTTCTAGGCTGAAATGTTTTTAAATATTTAAAATTCAAAATATTTGTTTTTGAAAAGATAGGGGCAAAAAGGCTAGTTTTTAGCCAAATGAGACTCTTTTTTAATAGTATGGTAGCGCTTTTTGCAAAATGATAACCTTAATTTTACATTAAAAATTAATATTCCGTTCAAATTTGCAAAAAACTAAATAACAAGACATGAGATTTAATTTCAGCACAAAAGCGGCGATTGCTTTTACGATGATGTGCTCTGCGGGGGCGATTGCTCAGCAGGGGAATGCGCAATTGAAAGGTGAGGTAACGGACTCTAATGGCTATCCTGTGCCTGGCGCAGTGGTTAAGGTGGTGCACGATGCTACGGGCACAGTGTATGCTACTGAGACTAATGAGCAAGGGGAGTTCTCTGCCACGCAAGTGGCGGGTACTTATACCGTGATAGTGGACGATGCTATGTTCCCAGAAAAAGTGGTTAAGGGTGTGAGCCTTGCCAAAGGAAAGGTAAAGCGCTTAGCCGTTCAGCTTGGGGGCGAGAGCGTAGGCCTGAGCGAGGTCGTAGTAGTGGGCTCTGGAATTATTGATTTAATAAAAGATAGGCAGACTCCGATTGCCGTTTCAAATATTACAAAAGCTGATATTGAGCTAAAAGCAGGTAACAGCGATTTCCCAGAATTGATGAAGAACACGCCCTCAGTCCAAGTAGCGGGGCAGTCCGCAGGGTATGGGGAATCTAGAATTAATGTTCGTGGATTCAAGCAGGATAACACCGCTTATTTGCTGAACGGGCAGCCCATCAATGGAATGGAGGATGGCAAAGTGTATTGGAGCAACTGGTCTGGAATGAGTGATATTGCCAATGCGATACAGATTCAGCGAGGTTTAGGCTCCTCAAAGCTAGCCATTTCCTCGGTAGGTGGTACGGTAAACATCATTACCCGCGCCACTGATATGCGCCCAGGGGGCTTGCTTAGGTTCACCGCGGGGAACAATGGCTTTGCCAAATCCACGGTGAGTTACAGCACAGGAATGGTCAATAACTTTGGCGTGAGCGCCCTCTTTACCTACTGGCAAGGAAATGGCTACAATGACCAAACTGCGGGGAGTGGGCAGACTTACTTCCTCTCATTTGGGTGGCAGCCAAGCGAAAAACATAACTTAAACTTCCTGATTACAGGCGCGCCACAGTGGCACCATCAAGCTTTTTCCGATAAAATTTCAACCTATCTAAAATACGGAAAAAGATATAATAACAACTGGGGATATCTTGATGGAAAGCCATTTGTAACAAGAACAAATTACTACCACAAGCCAGTGGCTAACCTTAACTGGGATTGGAAAATATCCGAAAAATCAAGCCTCTCCACTGTGCTGTATGCCTCTTGGGGGCGCGGCGGCGGAACTAGCCCAATTGGCAGCGCTACAAGAGATGCCAACGGATTGCTAGAATTAGATAAAGAATATGCTAAAAACCTAGCCCTTAAAGACGGAATTGGCGGGTACCGAAAAGGCTACTTCCTAAGAGCCAGTGTAAACAATCACCAATGGTATGGAATGGTATCAAACTTTGAAAATAAAATCAATGATAATTGGTCGATGAATGTAGGCTTTGATCTAAGGTCGTACACAGGGCTACATTTCAGACAAGTGGCAGACTTTATGGGGCTTAAAGCTTACTCAGATACCGACCCCAAAAGAGCCGCCGGCACCAATTTAATCACCAAAGAATACCCACACACCCCGTGGCGCATACTCACAGACTATGCCCCAGAAGACCAAAGAATCGCGTGGGACTATGGCGAAACCATACAATATGGCGGAATCTTTGGCCAATTAGAGTACCAATCAGAGCATCTATCAGCCTACTTCCAAGGCGCTATTTCAAGGCAGCGCCACGAGCGTGAAGACCGCTACCAATATGCGAAGGATAAGCAAAAAGCTGAAAAAGTGGCCAACAATGGGTACAATGTGAAAACAGGGCTTAACTATAAAATCAACCCTAAAAATAACCTCTATGCCAATATGGGCTACTACTCCCGCCAGCCGTATCACGATAACATTTATCTAAACTTTGGCAACGATGTAAACCCTTTGACTAATAACGAGAAAATCTTTGGCCTAGAAGCAGGATACTCATACACCAGCGTACCATTTAGCTTTAATTTAAACCTATATAGAACGCACTGGAAAGACAAAGTTACCGCCACCAGCAGGCTCGAAGCCAATCAAGAGCTAGTCTATACCAATAACCTCATCGCAGGGCAATTGCACCAAGGAGCGGAGCTAGACTTTATCGCTAAGCTAGCGCGCCCATTAAGCCTAAAAGGCTTCATCTCTTACGGAAACTGGCAGTATAAAGGAAATACCCTCGAGAAAAAATACAACCAAGACCTCCAGCTCCTTAGCGAAAAAGAGGTAGAAATCGATGGCGGAAAAGTAGGCGATTCCCCTCAATTCCAAGCAGGATTAGGCGCTACGCTCAAAGCCACCAAGCAGCTCAGATTTGATTTGGATTGGAAATACAACAGCGACTTGTATGCTGATGTAGTAACAAAAGATAACATCAAATTGCCATCTTACAATTTGTTTGACTTAGGTGTTTCTTACGAGCAACCAATTACAACTAAGCAAAAACTTCAATTCAGATTAAATGTAAACAACTTGTTTGATACTACTTATATTTCTGAGTTGAGAGATGCAATTCCTGTAACAGATAAGACTAAGCCAGAAGAAGTTTACAAAGGAATCAATACAGCCAATAGAGGCTACTTCGGGTACGGTCGCACATGGAACTTTAGCGTAGCTTACAAATTTTAATCAATAGAAAAAAGCAAATTTTAACCCGTAGTGCATTATTCAAATGAGATTAATTTATTGTGATATTGAATGATAATCAGGAAGATCATTTTCGCCAATATTCCCAAAGAAAGGAAAAATTTTCGTTTTCTTCGCTGCAAACGAGCCTTTCAATTTTAGATAAAAATAAAATTGCAACTTGTCCCTAGGCGGCTTGTAATTTTATTTAATTGAAAACCAGTAAAATTCACTATTCTTCCGTCACATGAGCAACCTTTTTTATAATGCACTACGGGTAAATTTTAAATCCCGTCTACCATTTAAGTAGATGGGATTTTTCTATTTTGTAAGCAACGGAATCACTTGCCAAATCAATAAAAATTTATAATTCTATACATTTTATATGTATATTTGAACTTATAAAAACATAGAATTTGGCAAAAATACTTTTAATATACACGGGAGGAACCATAGGAATGGTGCGAGATTATCAAACCAAAAGTCTCCGTCCGTTCAATTTTTCTAACCTCTTAGAGCGTATCCCTGAAATTAAATTAATCGAAGCAGAGTTAGACACCATAAGCCTAGGAGAACCCATAGACTCCTCCGATATGTCTATTTCTCATTGGCAAAGCTTAATTCATCTTATCGATAAAAATTATAAAAAATACGACGGTTTTGTTGTTTTGCATGGCACAGACACGATGGCTTACACAGCCTCGGCATTGAGTTTTGCATTTCGAGGACTAGAAAAGCCCATTATTTTTACGGGCTCACAATTGCCGATAGGAGATTTAAGAACCGATGCCAAAGAGAATTTAATCAGCTCAATTCACTACGCAGCCCTGCAAAAAGAGGATAAACCTATCATTAAAGAAGTCTGCATCTATTTTGAATATAAACTATATAGAGCCAATCGCACGACTAAAAAAAGTGCTAATCATTTCGACGCCTTTGCATCGCCTAACTTTCCCAATTTAGGAGAATCTGGCGTAGAAATGGAGCTAAATGAGCAATTGCTACTTTCTCCTACCGAGAAATACAGCGTGAATGATGGATTCTCTCCCGAAGTTGGCTTATTGAAGATATTTCCAGGAATGAATCATCAATATTTATACGATTGCATAGGAAATCTCAATTTGAAGGCCTTGGTGCTAGAAGCGTTTGGGAGTGGCAATGTTTTTAACGATAAAAAATTTAACCATATTTTGGCTAAAAGAATAGACGAAGGGCTAAATTTAATCGTGTTGAGCCAATGTTTTTCGGGCGAAGTTCATTTAGGAAAATATTCAGCAAGTAGCGCATTACTAGAGCTTGGAGCCGTGAGTGGCAAAGATATCACAACAGAGGCTGCAATAACCAAATCAATGTCATTGTTGAGCAATTGCATTGATAGACAGTTGTTTAAGTCTGAATTTGAAAAAAATATTTGTGGAGAAATAAAATAGATGCCTAAAAAATTTTTAATACTGAAAAAAAATTTTTAATTTGGCTGAATGAAAATAAGCGTTGAGAGACGAGAATCGATCAAAAACGCCTTAAAAATATGAATGGAGAGGTGGCCGAGTGGTTTAAGGCGCACGCCTGGAAAGCGTGTTTTCGCGAAAGTGAATCGAGGGTTCGAATCCCTTCTTCTCCGCAGTGAAAAATAAAAAAGAATAAATATTTAATTAAATTTTAGCATATGAAAAAACGATTTTCACTTTTAGCTATGGCCGGAATTGCTTTAACATCAATGCAAGCAAACGCGGCAGTATTTGCACAGGCAGCTCAAGCAGCAGATGCAGCGCCTGCTGAGGAAAGCCAAAGTCCAATTTATGTATTGAAGGAATTCTTCGTAATGGGAGGTCCTTTCTGGATGACTTTACCATTAATCTGTTTGATCTTAGGTTTAGCTTTCTCCATCGAGAGAATGTTATACTTAAACGCAGCTGATGTAAATACTACAAAATTATTATCTGAAATTGAAGATGCATTGAACTCAGGAGGAATTGAAAGTGCTAAAGATGTAGCAAGAGACAGAAAAGGTCCAGTTGCTTCTATCGCATACCAAGCTTTATTAAGAGTAGGTGATGGGCAGCCTTTCGATGATGTAGAACGCTCTGTTGTAGGATACGGAGGAGTAGAGGTAGGAAAATTAGAAAGAAACCTTTCTTGGATTGGATTATTTATCGCGATTGCTCCGATGCTTGGATTCATGGGTACGGTAGTAGGGATGGTAATGGCGTTCCAAGATATCGCAAAAAGTGGTTCAGTACAAGCACAAGACATGGCGGGTAACATCCAGGTAGCGTTATTAACAACCTTAGCAGGTTTGGTGGTAGCTATCGTGTTACAGATTTTCTATAACTACTTAACAGCTAAGATAGATAGCATCGTAAACAAAATGGAAGATGCCTCAATTTCTATCATGGATATGTTAGTTCGTTACAGAAAATAATTTAACCCCCAAATCTTAATCAATTATGAAATCATTATCAAATATATTACTGTATGTCTTTTCAGCTTTGGCGGTGATTAGTGGCGCATATGTGATCTTCTCACCAGGAGCTATGGCATCAGAAAATGATTGGAACCCAGACAAAGCCCCAGTGAATTTTATCATTTGGGTAACGGTTATAATCTTTGTTCTGTCAGTAGTGTTATTCTTCTTCTACAAAGTAGTAGATATCATTAAACACCCTTCTCATACCAAGGAGTTCTTGTATGTAGCAGGAGCGGTGTTGATTTCCTTGATCATCGGTTTCATCTTCTCTAGTAGCGATGAGGTGATTTATGGAAATGGAGAAGTTTATCCTGGCGGAGTAGGATCAAAACTGATCGGAACTGGAATCGTATCTATCATGGTATTGCTTTTTGCAGCTGTGGCATATATGGTTTATGATACAGTGAAAGGATTATTAAAATCATAAGAATTTAAAACTTATGGCAAAGAAAAAATTACCAGAAATTAATGCGAGCTCTATGGCGGACATTGCTTTCTTGCTCTTGACATTCTTCTTGATTGCTTCATCTATGGAGAAATCAGAAGGGATTCAGAGACAGCTTCCTGATATGTCTAAGGATACAAAAGACCAGACAATCAAGGTAGAGCAAAGAAACGCAATAGAATTCGTAGCAAACGCATACGGACAGATTCTTTACAAAGAAAACCCTACAGAGGTAAGACAAATTAATCTTAAGGAAGTTAAAGAATTGGTTAGAAGACATGTTGATAATGGTGGCGGTGTAGATAAAGACGGTCAGCCTTGTAATTACTGTCAAGGAGAGAGAAGACCAGACCTATCTGCTCACCCATCTTTAGCCATCGTCTCTGTGAAATTTGATAAAGGTACCTCTTGGAAAGACTATATGGCACTGCAAGGTGAAATAGAAGCTGCGTATGAGGATCTAAAAGCTGCTTATGTTAAGCGTGCTTATAACAGAGATTGGGAAACATTGATTCCTAATCCTACCAAGGGAGATGACGAAGGAGATAATGCTATTATCAAAGATGCAAACAGCAAGTATCCAAAGATTATTGCTGAACCAAAACCATCTGACGCTTCTCAATAAAAATAAAACATAGATATGAGTAAATTCAAGGATAATAGTAATAAAGAAATCCCTCAGCCATCGACAGCGGCCTTGCCAGATATTATCTTTATGTTGCTTTTCTTCTTTATGATTGCTACCTCCATTAGACAATCTAATTATGACGAGTACATCAAGATAGAGATGCCTAAGGCTACTGCTCTAAACAAGATTTTGAAGAAAGATATGGTTGCTTATCTTTATTTGGGACAGCCTAAAAACAAAAGTAAGTATCCGCAAGAGTTCCTTTTGCTATTGAATGATAAACCAGCTCAGCTTACAGATATTAGAGGATGGGTAGGTGATGAGTCTAGCAAAAAGAATGGACAAGATCTTTTGGATTATGGATTGATGACACAACTTACTATTGATAAAAATGCAAAAGTAGGTTTTGTGCAAGCAATAAAAGAACAGCTCTCTTATTCTCAGGCATTTAATGTGAGTTATGCTGGGGTGAAAGGAGACCCTACTGTGAATTAAATAGTTTTTTAATTAATTTATTGATAATAAAAAGGCATCATTTTTAAATGATGCCTTTTTGAATTTATTGATTTCTTAAATACTCAATTTTATACATAAACATTTGAGCCATCTTTTGGGCTCGCCAAGAGGCTTCTTCTTTTAGAGGACCTTCAAACAGTTCATTTAAGTTTTGGTTAAACAATTCGAGCCAACGATCGAAATGCTTTTGTTCCACGGGCATATTGGCATGTGGCGGGAATGGACTTCCGTAGTAAGTATGCTCATCATGCAAAATAGTTTGCCAGAATTTGTACATTTTCTCCAAATGTTCTTTCCAGTGGTCGTCTATTCTTTCTTCAAATATAGGAGCCAGCAACTCATCTTTTCTCACTTTTGTGTAGAATTTATCTACCATTAGCCTCACAAGCTCAATTGTATCTAGATCTGGTTTGTTCATAATTTTAAAATAGCGTTTCCGTTTTCCACTTTTATTGCCAATTCATACAAAGTTGTAGTTTCTAGCATTTTTTTTAGTTTTTGGCGCACCTTTTTAAACTTGTCATGAATAGGGCAAGGGTTATTTTTATTACATTCTTTAAAGCCTAGACCGCAACCATTATAGATTTTATCGCCATCTATTGCATCTACAATTTGGCTTAATTTAATTTCCTTTAATTGTTCTATTGAAATTTCAAATCCGCCATAGGGCCCTTTTATAGAACTAATTAAATCATGCTTGGCTAAATCTTGAAGGATTTTAGCCGTAAAAGCCTCTGGTGTGTTTATTTCCTTAGCAATCTCCTTTAGGCGTACCCTTTTGTTGTCCAGCGATTGAGTCGCTATAAAAATGGTAGCCCTTATGCCATACTCGCAGGTCTTGGAAAACATACATTAAATTTTCACCAAATATAGTAAAAGATACTATGTTAAAAATAAATTCTAAGAATAAATTTAATTATTGTTATCTTTGAGGTATGCAAGCATTTCATTCCATCGCATTTTACAATGTCGAAAACCTTTTCGATACTTTTGATGATCCTAAAACTTTTGACGATGATTTTACGCCAGAAGGAAAAAAACATTGGACGATGGAACGATACCGAAATAAAATTGGGAAAATAGCCAAAGCCATTTCAGAAATAGGGAAAAGAAGAATAGGCTATCCGCCCTCTATCGTAGGGCTTGCCGAGGTGGAGAACAAAACCGTTTTGTGCGATTTGCTAAATGTTTCTCATCTCAAGAAAACACCGTATCGTTATGTGCACTTTGATTCGCTTGATGAGCGAGGAGTAGATGTAGCATTGATTTATAATACAGAAGAATTTTTATTAAATCACGCAGAACCCATTCGGCCGCCCAAGTTTGTAGATAAATGGAGGCGGGTAGACTATACAAGAGATGTTTTATATGTCAATGGAAAATTGCACGAGACCTTTATGCATATATTCGTTGTGCATTTGCCCTCTCAGCGTCATAAGAAGATCAACGAGTCTAAAAGGCATGCCATCGCTGAATTGATTAAAAGCCGAATTGATTATATTATAGAAAATGAAGAAAATCCACATATTGTGATTTTAGGCGATTTTAATACCAATCCAGACGCCGACACTTTGCATAAATTCTTTAAGGCTACGCCAAATTATATGAATCAGGGCAATTTGCAATTTTTCAATCCAATGGAATTGCTCATGGCTGAGAAAAAATACACAACTACACATCGCGGAGATTGGATTTTTTATGACCAAATGTTGTTTTCCAAAGCTTTTATGAACGAATATGATGGGCTAAATTTAGTAGACGCCGATGTCTTTAATCCCTATTTCTTGCAGGAGTGGAAGCGAAAATACCGTGGAATACCATTTAGGACTTATGTTGGGCGAAAATACCTAGGAGGCTACAGCGACCATTTTCCCATTTATGCTATATTAAAACGAAATTAAATCAGTTAATTAAAAAAAATAAAGATATGAAAGCACTGAAACATTACATGGACTCCACTTATTTGAAAACTCCAGAACAATCGGGGTTGAGTGAAGAGCAGACTAAGCAAAAGGTAATTGAATTATGCGAAGAAGCCATTAAAGAAGGTTTTTATGCAGTAATGATTCGCCCAGAATATGTGAGCTTTGCCAAAAAGTTTTTAGCAGAGCGCAATGCAGACACCAAAGTAGGGACAGTGATTGGTTTTCATGAAGGAGCTTACTCTACCGAATATAAATTAAAGGAAGCAGAACAAGCCATTGAAGATGGTGCCGATGATTTAGACTTTGTAGTCAATTACGAAGCCTTTAAAAAAGGAGATTTAGATTTAGTGAAAAACGAAATCAAAGAATGCACAGAAGTTGTGCTAAAAAATAATCGCACTGCCAAATGGATAATCGAAGCTGCCGCGCTTACCGATGAGCAAATTGCTCAAATTACGGATTTAATTCGTGAAGTGGTAGAGGGAAACTTTAGCGGAAAAGAGCAATTCGTATTTGTGAAATCTTCCACAGGATTCTACCCAACCGAAGGCGGAAAACCAAACGGAGCTACGCCAGAAAACATAAAAATCATGACCGAGCACGCGGGCAAATTGCCTGTGAAAGCAGCGGGAGGAGTGCGTAGTGCGCAAGAAGCCCGTGAAATGATTGCCATGGGCGTTACGCGTATTGGCACATCATCTGCCAAGAAAATTTGCGACGGAGAATCAGCCGATGCGGAGTATTAATCAAGTATTAAATTAATAAAACAACCACGGGGGCAACATAGTTGCCCCCGTGGTCTTTATAAAAATGAAAATCAGTAAAATGATGGTATTTATTAAGGTATTTGTGTCCCTGGCAAAGCGTTGATATCTACCAATGGAATACTTGCCTTATATTGCTGATTGATGGCACGAATAAATGTATTAGCCGTATGTGCATATCCACGGCTGTTTAAATGCACTCCATCGAGCGAAAAAACACCACCTGTCACAAAACTTGCGTTGTAGTCTACTCCATTGAATTTAAAACCTTTAGTAAGCTTTTGCATTTCGGCATTCATGTCTACATACGCAATGTCGAATTGTTTTGCCACCGCTTGTATACCTTGATTAATTTCGTTTACCCTTTCGTGAATATTTGCCACTTCTTTTTGGGTTAAAACATCGGCATCTTGCAACGGATAGGTAAGCCCGTTCATAGAAAGTTGTGCAGCTTTTTCTGGCGAAATGTTGTATTTAATCAAAAGTGCTTTTCTTTCATTATTCAATTTTCCAAGCGTTTTACTAGCCGTGAGAGGGAGCAAGTCGCCAGCTTTTGATTGGCGCGTTTGCCCGAAGGTGGCGGCTAAAAGTCTTGCCTCGCTGGCAGGTATTTTTGCTTGAATTAAGGCGGCGGCAATTTGCGGGCTTAGGTCTTTTAAATCTTTGTCTACAATCACCGCGCCGCTTGCTTGGTCTGGGCTAAAAGTGATTTTGCGCTCTGGCACGCCAAGGGCATCAAATACGCTGTTTAGCGCAGCATAGAAAGTGTTTAATTTCTCAATTTGCGCGGCATAATCACTATTTAGCGGACTTAGTGGCTGCGCTGGAACGGTGGTGAAATAAGGAATATCCTCTACAAAAGGTAAATTAGCCACGGCTCCTTTTGCGCCAGATTGCGTGAGCGCTTGCACTAAATTTTGAATGGAGCCCACCACGATTTGGGTGTCAGATAAGTCGTTTGAGCTATACTCTGCCACATTGGTGTTTCCCGCTTGGTCTTTGCCCGTGGCGCCACTCATAGCGTAGCTTAGGACATCATTGTTCCCTATCCACAGGGTGAAGAAGGTGGGTTTTTGAACAAGTGCCTCGCTTAGCACACTGGCATTAGGCTCGCTGGCAAAGCGCACAAAGTATGGATTTGCCTTCCCTTGGGCTAAAAAGCTGGGATTTCCATAGCCTTTGGCCAGTAGATGATAGGATTTTGCGCCAGGCACACCTAGATTGTTATAAGTCCCGTTAGCCGAAGTTTGTGCCAAAGTGAATTTAGGAACCGAGGGTGTAGGCGTAGGGCTACCATCAACGATTTTTAGCTCTAATTTTCCATAAAAAGCGGTATGCCCACTGCTTTGGAATAAGTCAGCAAATCCGCCAATATCATCATTCATCAAGGGCTGAGTAAATTCGCCACCGCCTGCATATTTCATTTGCTTGGCAATGATTGCGGGGTATGAATTTTCTTGCGCCGAGCGGTATAGCGTTCCATCAGCAAAGCCAGAGGTGAGCGAGTTGCCCAATGCAATGTATTTTGAGAAATCGGCCTCCCCGTGAGTAATGTTTGGCCTCTCTACATCGTAATCAAAATCGCTACACGCTGCCAAGATGAGTGCGCTAGCGCTTAAAAATATATTTTTATAATTTAATTTCATAAGGATATTATTATGGTTTAAAAAAGTTTGGAGTTAATTATCTATCAAGGTTGTAGGAGAGCCCTAAGCCAAAGACATAGCCGCCTGTGTTGATATCGCCCCCAAAATTGTATTGAAGATTGTGGAAGCTCCGTTCATTCCCGACTAAATACTCTGCCATAGCGTCCACACGGAAGCGCTCAAATTCATAGCCCAGCCCTGTGGTGAATGCGTGGTAATTAATGGTGGGTGTTTCAGGGTTAAATGAGCTAGCAGGAGAGGGAGATTTATCAAATTTATACCCTAAGCGCAATGCCGTTTTGGGATTGATTAAATATTCCGCCCCGATGCTATAATTCAGCGTATTGGTATAATTTTTATCCGAGCTGTTATTAAACTCAGTTTCATCATTATAAAGCTTGATGTTTAGGGTTTTATAAGAGTCCCACTTTACGGCACCGATTTCAGCGCCTATGAGTAGTTTGGGCGTAATTTGGTAGTTGGCGCCCACAAGTAGTTCTGCCGGTAAGGGTAGTTGGGCGTCAAAATATTTAGCCGAAAAGGGCATTCTTCCCGCCACGATAGTGGGCAGATTTCTAAATGTAGCAGAGCCTTTGTCTGCCTTCATTTTTACCTCAGAGCGGTAGGCAATACCGATGTTTAATTTTTCATTAGGTTTGGCAAAAATACCTAGATTGAAGCCCGTTCCGTGTGCGCCTTTTTTATCAATTTCAAGCTGTGCATCTTGATTGCCCAAAGGCAAGGCTCGCTTTATGTTTACATTTCCGCTAGCTATGATGGCGCCTGCCCCCACTGATAGCCAGTCGGTTACTTTATAGGCTGCCGTAGGCTGAATGAAGAAGGATTTAAGCGCAATTCTATCGATTACATAGCGCCCTGCCCAATCATTGCCCCAATCTACGGTGCTGCCAAATGGCGTGGTTACACTCACCCCGAGGGCTAAATTTTCAGTAGGTTTATAGCTTGCTGCAAGGTAGAGAGGTGTCCCAAGCGGATTGTCTGTTTCGGCCTTATAAAGTGTTTCTCGGTTTTGGTATTTAGACTTAATTCCCACACCAAAGCCCCCCACGGCGATGCTTAGTTTACTATCCACAAAGGCCAGCGCGGCGGGGTTGAAAAAGGCCGCACTCGCATCGTGAGCAAGAGCCACGCCTTGTGCGCCCATAGCGGCTTGCCTTACACCTTGCAGGGATACTCGGTATCCGCCTGCCCATAAACTGCCTGTGCTTGCAATGAGCACAAGTAATGAAATTGCTTTTCGTATCATTTTTGATATGTTGTTTAAGACAACAAATATAATATAATTATAAAGTTTCTCGTGCTAAAAATGGATTATTTTTGAAAAAACATCTCTGTATTTGTGTTTTTGTTTTGAGGAAAGTGTAGATTTTTTTATTCTTAAATGAATATTTTTAAATGAAGACCTGAAAATAAATCTTGATGTGCAAGGATTCTGCGCAAATTGAGAGAAAAGATTATTTATAGTTCAATGAAAATTTATGCGGCAAAATATTTTTAAATCAGCGAGAGAAATTTGTACCTTTACCCAAGAATTAAAACACGAAGAATTTATGCAAGAATTTAGAATAGAATCTGATTTGCTGGGCGAAAAGCAGGTTCCCAAAGAGGCTTATTATGGGGTGCAAACTCAGCGCGCAATCGATAATTTCTTTATCACAGGAAAGAAAATGGGCGATTATTCCGAATTTGTAAAAGCCATCGCATATGTGAAACTGGCTGCTGCACAGACTAATTATGAGCTAGGGCTTTTAGACGAGAAGATATTAAAAGCCATTACACAGGCCTGCGAGGAAATCATTCAAGGCAAGTTGCACGAGCAGTTTCCCGTAGATATGATTCAAGGCGGGGCGGGTACCTCTGTGAATATGAATGCTAATGAGGTGATTGCCAATCGTGCGCTTGAAATTATGGGCTATGAAAAGGGCGACTATCAGCACTGCTACCCGAATGACCATTTGAACCTCTCTCAATCTACCAATGATGTCTACCCCACCACGGTGAAGCTCGCGGTGATAAATATGAATAAAACCCTTGTGGCACATATCCAAGAGTTGGTACAGGCGTTTAGAAACAAGGGCAAGGAATTTATAGATGTCATCAAAATGGGGCGCACGCAATTGCAAGATGCCGTGCCGATGACACTGGGGCAGGAGTTCGAAGCCTTTGCCGCTAATTTGGAGGAAGAAATCGCAAGGCTGAACAACAATGCTGCACTGTTTTTGGAAATCAATATGGGCGGAACTGCCATCGGGACAGGGCTCAACGCACCGCCTAAATATGCGCAGCTCTGCGCCGCCAATTTAGCCAAGCTCACAGGGTACCCATTCGTTTCTGCGCCCAATTTAGTAGAGGCTACGCCAGACACGGGATCTTATGTAATTTATTCCTCAGCATTAAAGCGATTAGCCGTAAAACTTTCTAAAATCTGTAACGATTTGCGCCTACTATCCTCTGGACCTAGGGCCGGATTAAACGAGATTAATCTACCGCCGATGCAGCCAGGCTCCTCCATTATGCCAGGGAAAGTAAACCCCGTAATCCCCGAAGTAGTAAACCAAGTGTGCTTTAAAGTATTTGGCAATGATTTAACGGTAACTTTCGCTGCCGAAGCAGGGCAATTACAGCTGAATGTAATGGAGCCCGTGCTATGCGAATCCATCATAGAATCCATAGAGTTTTTGCAACGAGCCATCGACACCCTGCGCACCAAATGCGTGGAAGGCATCACCGCAAACCGCGAAGTGTGCAAAAATATGGTGATGAATAGCATCGGCATAGTTACAGCGCTAAATCCATACATTGGGTATAAAAATAGCACCAAAATTGCCAAAGAAGCGCTAGAAACAGGCAAATCCGTGTATGAATTGGTCTTGGAGCATAAGCTACTATCCCAAGAGAAACTAGATGCCATTTTAGACCCAGAAAAAATGCTCTCATCGCACGATTTTTTAAAATAAAATGTAGCTACACAAAGAAATCAAGGCTCTTTTTTCCTCGGAAAAAAGAGCCTTGATTGTTAAATAAATTAGCAAAAGCTTTAAAAATACAAAAGAACTCCATTTTTTCGTAAAATTCTTTATAAATTCGTGGCAAAATTGAATATGAAATATATGAGAATATACGCCCTTTTTGCAATTCTATTTATTTGGAGCTGTGATAATAAAAAAGAAACCTCGCCAAGCGAAATGCCTACTCCGCCCACTGAAGCGGAAAAACCCGTGGAGGAGATTGAAGCCAATAAGCCAAATGAATTTAATGCTTGGGTGGATTATTACAAAAGATTGCAGAGCGATTTCTCTGTGGAAAAGTTTAAAAAAGATGCAAGTTTTGATGTTATTCGTAGCGAAAGTAGCGTAAAACCCTTGTGGGACAAGGACTTTGACCCGCTGTATAAGGATTATTTGATTTACAATTCAGATTCCACGCAGTACATCGATATTGATAGCTATAAATGGGGATTAGAAAAGGATAAGAAGCTGCAAATCAATGCAGATCAAGAGGTTGTGCTGGTGAATATTCCAGAGAAAAAAGTACAAAGAATTTTATTCTATGGGCCAGCCTATTGGGTGGAAGCGGCTTATTTTAAAAATGATTCCACTGTGGTTCTGCTTGAAAATTCTGAAGAGAATATTCCTGCTTATCAGGAAATTAACTTAAATAAAAATACCACAGATTATTACCTATACTCGGAGCCTCTCAAGAAGTCCTCAGAATATTTGAAAAAGAGAATTTTAAGTATTTATAATAAAGAACTTTAATCCAAAATCACTGTAAATGCTTTACAGCAGACACGCCATTCTGGAAATAGACCTCCCCGCGCTTAAAAGCAATGTGGCCTATGCCAAGCGGAAAATGAACCCCACAACTAAGCTAATCGCAATGGTTAAAGCCAATGCCTATGGGCTTGGTGCAGTGGAAATCTCCAAAGCACTGAACGACCAAGCAGATTACCTCGCCGTAGCCTTTGCTAAGGAGGCCGCAGACCTGCGAAATGCGGAAATACAAAAGCCCATTATGGTGCTTAATACAGACCAAATTGCCTGCGAGCAGATAATAGATTTGCAGGCAGAGCCATCGATTTTTAATTTTAGGATTTTAAATCTCTTTACTGAAAAATTAATTGATAAGGAAATTCAGCAAGCCTATCCCATTCATTTAAAGCTAAATACAGGAATGAATCGTTTGGGTTTTGGTGAGGCTGATTTGCACGAATTAATAGCGCAATTGGCTGATAATCCATATGTAAAGGTGGCTTCCATCTTTTCGCACTTTGCTGTGAGCGATGAGCCAGATGGCAAGGCTTTTACAGCAGAGCAGTATGAGCGCTTTAATACTTATTATGAGCGTATTGCATTTAATTTAGGCTATCGCCCGTTGCGGCATATAGCAAACTCTGCCGCAATATTTCGTTTCCCTGAATTTCAATTAGATATGGAGCGTTTAGGCATAGGAATGTATGGGATTGCGGCTCAGGAGCAAGACCGTGATAATCTTGAAATTGCAGTGCGGTTAAAATCATATATTTCCCAGATTAGAACCATAAAGGAAGGCGAAACGATAAGCTACGGCAGAAGATTTAAAGCTCCACAAGATATGAAAATAGCTGTAATTTCTCTGGGCTATGCCGATGGGGTGCATAGAAGCCTTAGCCAAAGGGGCTTTGTGTGCATACACGGGCAGAAGGCGCCCATTACAGGGACTATCTGTATGGATATGTTTATGGTAGATGTGAGTCAAATTGATTGCCAAGAGGGTGATGAGGTGGTGATTTTTGGAGAAAATCCAAGCATTTATGAAGTAGCGGAAGCTGCGGGAACAATTCCGTATGAAATTATAACCTCGGTGGCACCTCGTGTGGAGCGTGTTTATCTAGGGTAAAGAAGCCAAAAATAAATTCTTATAAAAAGAAAAACCGTGCAAAATTTTCGCACGGTTTTTTTTACATACTATGATTAAAAAATACTTAGTCAATAACTTCGCTCACCTTGTCGGCAACATCTTGCAATGTTACAGCGGAGAATACTTGAAGGCCGCTCTCATCAATCATTTTTTTAGCCTCTTCGGCATTGGTGCCTTGTAGCCTTACGATGATGGGCACGGTGATGCTATCGCCCATATTTTGATAAGCCTCGATGATGCCCTGCGCTACGCGGTCGCACCGAACAATTCCGCCAAAGATATTGACTAGGATTGCGCGCACATTTTCATCTTTCAGAATAATGCGGAAGGCTTTTTCCACACGCTCAGCATCGGCAGTGCCTCCTACATCAAGGAAGTTGGCGGGGTTTCCGCCAGAGAGCTTAATAATGTCCATAGTGGCCATAGCAAGCCCCGCACCGTTTACCATACAGCCCACATTTCCATCAAGTTTTACAAAGTTTAGCCCTGCTTCGCCAGCCTCTACCTCTGTGGGGTCTTCTTCGCGAATATCGCGTAATTCGGCTAAATCTTTATGCCTGAAAAGTGCGTTGTTATCTATTGATACTTTGCAGTCTACGGCTAAAATTTGATTGTCTGAAGTCTTTAAAACGGGATTGATTTCAAACATTGAGGCATCGGATTTAATATAAGCCTCATACAATGCAAATACGAATTTTACCATATCCTTAAAGGCCTCGCCCTCTAAGCCTAGGTTAAATGCAATGCGATTGGCTTGAAATGGGCGCAGCCCCACGGCGGGGTCGATGGTTTCTTTAAAGATTTTGTCTGGCATTTTCTCGGCGACTTCCTCTATATCCATACCGCCCTCTGGGGAATACATAATCATATTTTCGCCTGTTTCGCGGTTTAGTAGTACAGACATATAGTACTCCGCAGTGGGGCTTTCGCCTGGGTAGTAAACATCTTCGGAAATCAATACTTGGTTCACCAATTTGCCCTCGGCAGAGGTTTGGGGCGTTACGAGGCGCATACCTAAAATATTTGCGGAAATTTCTTTTACCTCTTCTAGCGATTTGGCCAGTTTCACGCCCCCAGCTTTTCCACGCCCGCCAGCGTGTACCTGCGCTTTGATTACATACCACTGAGTGCCCGTAGAGTCGGTAAGGCGTTCTGCCATTTTCACGGCCTCTTCTGGCGTGGAGGCTACATTGCCCCGCTGGATTTTTACGCCGTATTTACTTAAAAGCTCTTTGCCTTGATATTCGTGAAGGTTCATTATGTTTTATTTTTTGATTTCTACAAATATAAAAAATATAGATTATTTTCTATTAAGTATTTTTGAAAATTCAAAAAGAGTGATTAATTTTTTTAATTCTGAAAAAGGAAATACAATTTTATAGATCATGCTATTTTAGTTTTTGTTATCCTCGGTTCCATCATCTAGGAATTCATCTTTGTTACTTTCTTTTGGGGTGAGAGTTTGATCGGCAAAATAAGCCACGACAGCCTTCACAATGACTACTATTCTAAATACTTGTGCCATAAACTCACTTTGAAAAGTAGTTTGTCATGGCTTGGAAAGTTGTTCTTTTTCAATACCTCCGGCATGGTTTTTTGGGGGGCATAAATTTTTGGAAGTGCTTAGCCCAATAAGCTGAGGCGGTTCCATCTCTAGGAGTGGGGTAAAAATAAGCTTTTCATGTGTTGTGATTCTATGTTGTTAAATATCGGATTGATTTGTGTATGAATTTTCTAATATGAAAAAAGCTGCGTTCATTGAACGCAGCTTTCACATTTTTAAAGGACTAATATTTTTTCTTGTTGAGCAGGTGTCTTAAGAATATAAATACCTTTTGTTAAGTTTGAAATATCTATTGTATATCCCACTCCTCTTTCGTGTATAAATGGATTGACGATATTTTTCTGTAATCTTCCTTGCAAATCATAGATTTTTATCCATTTTATATTTTGCAAGTTTTTACCATCAACATTCAATTTGCCATCGGTTACAGGATTTGGGTAGAACACGAGATCTTTGTTGTTTTTTGGCGAGTTTGTAATATCTGATCCTCCCGTTGGTGTAGTGAAATCAAATGTTTGGCTTTCGCCCACCGTTTCTCCGTTTGGTTTTTTGGCTACAACTTTGAAAATATATGAGGTTTCTGGCTGCAATTTTGTAATGAGAACCGTGTTGGTAAAGGTTTTTTGCTTAAAGGTTTCGCCCATAAATACCTCGTAGTAGCCAATGCTTTTGAAATTTTCTGGCAAGTCCCAAGTTAATGTAAAATTACTAGGGTTTACATTGCTTGCGCGCAAATTTTTAATGCTGGTATTGCTGGTGGGCTTACTGGGCTGATTGCTACTGGTGTTCCAAGTATCTGGCGCAGCGGTTCCACCCCAAATGCGTGTTGCCAAATTGGGATTATCTATAAACGGATTACGGTTTCCTTGCACCTTAGCCACCTCGTTATTGCGTTGCTTTTCAAAGTCGGAAACGGGGTCTTCGATATTCCATTTCAGGAAAATATCTGGGAAATCTGGCGAAATAGTATAAGGATTCATTCCCACGCGTGTGGGGTTGCATTGTTCTCCATAGCGCACGGCCATATACATCATCATACGCGCCACATCGCCCTTCCATTCATCGCCTGGGAACCAGCCTCCGCGGTTTGTTTTATAAGCCTTAGCGCCGCGCCCATCATCAAATTTTAGGCTTCCTCTCTCGGCATTAAGTTTTACATCGGCGGGTCTTAAATGGTGCGCATCTGCCCCTGGGCCAGAGGTGCCTAGATTAGGAGAGCCTAAGGATTTGGCAAAGACATGTTCTTTGTTCCATTCACCGTTGCCTCCGCCTGCTTTATTTTTACTTCTGCTTCGGGCGTATTTGTCATCGCCGTTCTCGCTTCCGTAAATGAGCAAAACATTGCTGGGATTGCTGGGGGCTACATCGCTTACTTTTAGCACAGCATTTACTTCGCTGTAGTTTAGGGTTTTCTTATGAGTTCGCGTGATTAATTGGCTAAGCTCCTGTTTTAAGGCATTGCCAGTTTTGGTTAAATCCAAGTTTTGGTAATAACTAGGCACTTGCGCCCAAGTGCAAATGCTGGTAAATAGTAGGAGTAAAAACTTTTGATATCTCATTATTTTCATTTTTTTCTTAAACTTATTGAATTACGCCAGAGCCTAAAAGCTCCTCTCCGCGGTACCAAGCTACAAATTGCCCTGGGGTGATGGCCGAGGGGGCTTTTTCAAAGAGGACATAAATTCCGCTCTCAAAACAGAATAATTCCGCTTTTATTAATTTTTGGCGATAGCGAATTCTGGCTTCTACTTGCATGGTTTCGTTTAGTTTTAAGGCTAAATCTTCTCGAATCCAGTGTACATCTTCCTTTGGTACAAACAAGGCTTGCTTGTAAAGCCCAGGGTGATTATTCCCTTCGCCCACGAAGAGTATGTTTTGCGCTACATCAGTGCCGATGACAAAGAGGGGATCCTTTTTTCCGCCTACGCCAATGCCGCGCCGCTGCCCGATGGTAAAGTAGTGCGCGCCCTCGTGCTCGCCTACCAAAATCCCGTCGAATAGCGAGTAATCAAATTTTCTGGAAAGCCATTTTAATTCCTCTTCTTTGGTTGTAAAAGTGGGCATTTCCGCGCTGTAATTTGGGTAATCTGCAGGAATTTCCACGATTTGTCCTTTTTTAGGTTTTAATTGCTGTTGCAAAAAATCGGGCAAGCGTACTTTCCCAATGAAACACAGCCCCTGCGAATCCTTTTTATCGGCCGTTACCAATTCTTGCTCACGCGCAATTCTGCGCACTTCGGGTTTTTCTAAATGTCCGATGGGGAACAGTGCCTTTGATAATTGATATTGATTGAGCTGACATAAAAAATACGACTGATCTTTGTTTTTGTCGGCACCTGCCAAAAGTTTATAAACTTCTTTGCCGTCTATGATTTCGGAAGATTTTTGACAATAATGTCCCGTTGCCACATAATCAGCACCAAGTTTTAAAGCAGTTTCAAGGAAAATATCAAATTTGATTTCGCGGTTGCAGAGCACATCGGGATTGGGTGTGCGCCCTTGCTCATACTCGCGGAACATATAATCTACAATGCGTTCTTTGTAAGTTTCGCTTAAATCTATGGTTTGAAACGGAATGCCCAATTTCTCCGCAATCAACAGCGCATCTGCGCTATCTTCCACCCAAGGGCATTCGTCTTCGAGCGTAACCGATGCGTCGTTCCAATTGCGCATAAAAAGCCCAATCACTTGGTAGCCCTGCTCTTTTAGCAAATAGGCTGCCACGCTACTATCTACACCGCCCGAAAGCCCAATTACTACTTTTATTTCTGAATTTTGCATTGCCACAAAGTTACAATTCTTTTTTTTGAGAAAAAAGTGCGTTTGGAATAAGAAAACATTTATTTAACGATGAAGATTGTTGTGTGTGATATTTAGTGATGAATTGAGGTGTCTTGGAGCAGATTTTTAACATGTGCCTAAGTGTTGCTAACCTTCAATTTTGTAAAAGCTAAAAATATGGATTTTGGCATATTTTAGCTTAAATCATATAGTTTTAAACAATAAAAAAGGCAGAAAATCAATTTTTCTGCCTTTGGTGTAATTAAACATAAAAAAATATGACTACGCATCAATATTTGCGTAAACTGCATTTTTCTCGATAAACTCACGGCGAGGTGGTACATCGTCGCCCATAAGCATAGAGAAAATTCTGTCTGCCTCGGATGCATTTTCGATGTTTACTTGACGGAGCTTTCTGTTCTCTGGATTCATGGTAGTGTCCCAAAGCTGCTCGGCATTCATCTCACCCAAACCTTTGTATCGCTGAACGCTGATACCTCGACCTGTTCCATCTGGAGACATTTGGCGTTGAATTTCTTCGCGCTCTTTGTCGCCCCAAGCGTAAATTTCTTGTTTTCCTTTCTTTAATAAATAAAGTGGTGGCGTAGCGATATAGATGTTTCCGTTCTCGATAAGCTCTTTCATATAGCGGAAGAAGAAAGTAAGAATCAAAGTGGCAATGTGGCTACCATCGACATCGGCATCGGTCATAATCACAATTTTGTGATAACGCAATTTCTCGGTATTCAGTGCCTTGGCATCTTCTTCGGTGCCTATGGTAACGCCTAGCGCAGTGAATATGTTTTTGATTTCTTCGTTCTCAAAAACTTTGTGCTGCATAGCTTTTTCCACATTAAGGATTTTACCCCTGAGCGGCAAAATGGCTTGAAAATGGCGGTCTCGCCCCTGTTTTGCGGTTCCTCCTGCGGAATCTCCCTCCACAAGGAATATTTCAGAGATGAATGGGTCTTTTGAGGAGCAATCTGCAAGTTTCCCTGGGAGGCCACTGCCGCCCATAGGGCTTTTGCGTTGCACCATTTCTCTTGCTTTTTTAGCGGCTTGGCGCGCTTTGGCAGCGAGTACCACTTTGTCTATAATGATTTGCGCCTCGCTGGGGTTTTCTTCGAGGTAATTGGTAAGCATTTCGCTCACAATTTTGTCTACGGCGCCGCTTACTTCGGAGTTTCCTAATTTAGTTTTGGTCTGCCCTTCGAATTGTGGTTCCATTACTTTTACGGAGACTACGGCAGTGAGCCCTTCTCTAAAATCGTCGCCAGTGATTGAGATTTTGTCTCTTTCTTTGGCTGGCATTTTCTCATCGGCATATTTTTTCAGCGTGCGCGTTAATGCTCGGCGGAATCCTGTGAGGTGTGTCCCCCCTCGTGGGTGTTAATATTGTTTACATAAGAGTGCAAATTTTCATTGAACGAGGTGTTGTAGCGCATTGCTACCTCCACGGGGATATCATCTATTTCGCCCTCCATAAAGATTACTTTTTGCATTAGTGGCTCGCGGTTTTCATCAATGAATTCCACAAATTCCTTTAAGCCTCCATCTGAGTGAAAGAGCATAGTGAGGTAGTTACCATTTTCATCAGTTACGCGCTCATCTGTGAGTGTGATGCTGATGCCTTTGTTTAAGAAAGAAAGCTCTCTTAATCGTGCGGCGAGTGTTTCAAAGCTGTATTCCGTTTGGGTAAAGATGGTATCATCTGGCAGGAAGGTAACGGTGGTACCAGTTCTATCAGTCTCCCCAATTTCGTGTACCTCGTTTAGAGCCTTGCCTCGGGCGTATTCTTGCTCATAGATTTTTCCGTTTCGGTATACGGTGGCAGTTAATTTATTAGAAAGTGCATTCACACAGGAAACTCCCACCCCGTGCAATCCTCCAGAGACTTTATAGGAATCTTTATCAAATTTCCCCCCAGCTCCGATTTTGGTCATCACCACTTCCAGCGCTGATTTGCCTTCTTTTTTATGAAAATCCACGGGAATTCCACGCCCATCATCTTTTACAGTAATGGAGTCATCTTTATGAATGATTACATCAATCATGCTACAATAGCCAGCCAGTGCTTCATCTATGGAGTTATCCACCACTTCATACACTAGGTGGTGCAATCCGCGTTTTCCTACATCTCCGATGTACATAGAGGGGCGCAATCGCACATGCTCCATGCCTTCTAATGACTGAATACTATCGGCGGTATATTGTTTTTGATTTTCGCTCATTGTTTAATCTTTCTGTGGTTGTTAATTAACAAAGGTACGAAAAAATATCATTTTGTCCTATAAAATTCAGGGACTTAATTGATAAAGTTTTATTAAAGGTACAGTTAGCTTTTTAAAAGTTTAAAAAGTCCTTAGTCCTGATTTATAATAATGAAAAAAAGAGGGAGACTTTCCTGAGCCTCCCTCCAATTATAGTTTAAAAGTAAAAAATCACTTATGGAATATATCTCACAAAGCCCTCCATAGCCTCATATTCAGCCAAGCCAAGCTTGTTGTAGAGGTCGGCAGTTTCGCGGTTTCTATCCTCGGCGCGTTGCCAGAATAAGCGCGAATCTGTTCCCATAAATGGAGCCGCTTCCATTTGAGATTGGTGTCTCAAAATGGCGTTTCGCTTCTCTCTCAGTTCGCTTGGAGACATAGGCACGGCCATTTCAATTTCGTTGATTGGCCATTCTTGCCAAGCGCCGCGATACATCCACACCCAGCAGTCTTTCAGCCACTCGTCGCCGTCTTCTTTGATTTGGTCTAGGGCTAGGAAAATGGCTTCTAGGCAGACTTTGTGCGTTCCGTGAGGGTCCATTAAGTCGCCCGCGGCAAAGATTTGGTGTGGCTTGATGGAGCGTAGGAATTCTTTTACAATGTCCACATCTTTTTGGCTAAGGTCATTCTTTTTAACTTTTCCTGTTTCGTAGAATGGCAAGCGTAGGAAGTGTGCATTTTCCTCTTTTACACCCACATGGCGGCAAGCTGATTTGGCTTCCTCTTCTCTCAACAATCCTTTTAGGTGAAGAATTTGCGGAGTGATTGCTTTGAAGTTTTCGTTTTCATCAAGTTCGCTTAAATATTGGGTTAAGTTTTTGTAAGTCTCGGATGAGGTGTCTCCGTTTTCTTCCAAGTAATTTTTCATCAAGAGCATAGGGCGTAGTAGCTCATAGTCTGCCACGGCAATGTTACCAGAAACTTGGTAAGCCACATGCACATCATGGCCTTGCTCCACGAGGCGTCTTAGGGTTCCGCCCATTGAGATTACATCATCATCTGGGTGCGGGCTGAATACGATTACTCTTTTTTGAGCTGGGTCTTTACGCTCAGGGCGTTTAGTTTCATCAGCATTTGGTTTTCCGCCAGGCCAACCGGTGATGGTGTTTTGTAAATCATTGAATACTTGTAAGTTTACATTGTATGCGGAGCCATAAGTTACAATGAGTTCATTTAAATTATGGTCGGTATAGTCCTTGTTAGTAAGTTTTAAGATAGGCTTGCCCGTAGCGATACATAGCTGAACCACAGCGCGTTTTACCAAGCTAGGAGTCCAGTTGCAAGTGCCCACCTTCCAAGGGGTTTTTACTCTTGTGAGGTCGCCCGCGGCATCAAAATCAATGATGTATTTGGCGTTTTCGTGTCTTTGGAGGTAGCTTGCAGGAACTTCGTCCACCACTTTGCCCTCTACGGCTTTTTTTACGATGCTAGCTTTTTTGTCGCCCCAAGCTAAAAGTATGATTTTTCTAGCTTTAAAGATGGAGCCTACTCCCATTGTGATGGCGCCTTTTGGTACATTATTAATTCCTCCAAAATCTTTTGCCGCATCAGTGATAGTTAATTCATCTAAGGATACCAAGCGTGTAAATGTATTCATATGTGAGCCAGGCTCATTGAACCCGATATGCCCAGTTCGCCCAATGCCTAGTAATTGTAAATCAATTCCGCCAGCCTCATCAATTGCTCTTTCATAGGCTTGGCAACTTTCAGCCAATTGTTCCACAGGCACGCTTCCATCTGGAATGTGGATATTTGCTGGGTCTATGTCCACATGGTCGAACAAATGCTCGTGCATAAAGCGGTGGTAAGACTGAGGCGCATCAGCCTGCATAGGGTAGTACTCATCAAGGTTAAAGGTGATTACATTCTTAAAGCTAAGCCCCTCCTCCTTGTGCATTCTGATTAGCTCATTGTAGGTAGCAATAGGGCTGCTACCAGTAGCCAAGCCAAGCACACATTTTTCGCCAGCGGCTTGCTTAGCTCGGATTAAATCAGCAATTTCTCTAGCGGCCACCTTTGAGCCCTCAAGAGCTGTGTCAAAAATTTCCACTGGAATGCGCTCTTCTCTAGTGAATTGAGAGAGTTCCAGCGCGTCCTTTGCCTGTTTTAAAATCACTTTGTTTTTCTTAAGTGATGGGTTTTCTTCTAATATGTTTTTCATAACAAATGATGTGTTTAAATAGAAAGTATAAAGGTACGGCGAAAAATTCTTTTAAGCATAATTTTTCTAATAAAAAATGCTAAAATAATTATGAAAATTATCATTTGTCAAATCCTAAGAAAAAACCGATATTTAGCCGATTTTTAAAAACGAAAAATAAGACCAAAGTATTGATGAAAATTCGGCTAGGATTCATAGGAATGGGGCGGCGCGGATTGCGCCATTTGGCTATGCTGAGCGAGCGGGCAGATTGTGCCATTGTAGCCATCGCCGAGCCCTTGCCTGCACAGAATGCTTTGGCCCAGAAAATCTTGGCTCAGAAAACACACCGCCCCATTTTTTATGATAAAAATGAGCAAGACTACCAGCGAATGATAGCGCAAGAAAACCTCGATGCCGTACTCATCTACACCCCGTGGAAGGAGCATCTGGCGCAAAGCCAATTTGCAATGCAGCACGGCGTGCGCGTGGGCGTGGAGGTGAGCGGCGCCCAATCGCTCGAAGAGTGCTGGCAATTTGTGGAAACTTATGAGCAGACGCAAACACCAATTATGCTCCTTGAGAATTGTTGCTACCGCAGAGATGTTTTGGCAATTGCTCAAATGATTAAAAATGGCGATTTTGGCGAATTAGTATATTTAAAAGGAGGGTACCAGCACGATATTCGCAGTGTGCTTTTTGATGAAAAGCTAAACTTTGGCGCCGAAACACAGGGCGAGAGCAATTGGCGCACACAAGAATACCTTGAACGGAATGCCGATATTTACCCCACGCACGGGCTTGGGCCGATGGCTATTTTCAATGACATCAATGCTGGAAACAGAATCACGCAAGTGCGCTCCCTCGCCACCAAATCTGTGGGAATGAAAAACTTTTGCCAAA
The DNA here is from genome assembly GCF_004088395.1 of Ornithobacterium rhinotracheale. NCBI lineage: Bacteria > Pseudomonadati > Bacteroidota > Flavobacteriia > Flavobacteriales > Weeksellaceae > Ornithobacterium > Ornithobacterium rhinotracheale. The sequence continues at coordinate 239,215 of NZ_CP035107.1, forward strand.
AAAATATAGCATTTAAACTAGGCGATATTGTGCTTACCCAAATGCAGTGCGAGCGCGGCGAGGTGATGCAGCTCACGCACGACACCTCCCTGCCGAGGCCATTTAATTTAGGGCTTATGGTTCAGGGAAGTAAAGGAATTTGGCAAGAATATTATCGTGGCGATTTATCCGATGGGCAAATTTATTTAGAAAAAAATGATGCCGCCGCCCCTCTGGAAAAGCGCTGGCAGAGCCCTAAAAAATATTTGCGAAAAAATGATAGCTCCATTTGGGTGAAGTTTCGCAAAAAAATTACTAAATTTGGAAGATACGGCATAGATTACATTATGTTAAACGACTTTATCGAGCGAATTCAGCAGGGCAAAGAGTTTAGAATTGATGTCTACGACCTTGCAACTTGGAAAGCCATTACACCGCTCTCCGAGCAGTCGATACAAGCCAATGGAAAGATGATTGAAATGCCCGATTTTACAAAAGGAAAATATATTGATAGAAAAAATAAATTCAAAAATTATGAGTGATACAATGACTTTAATGGTCTTAGCCGGTGGGCTAGGAAGTCGCTACAAAGGACAAAAACAAGTAGACCCCGTGGGCGACAACGGAGAGTGCTTGATGGAATACGGATTATATGATGCATTAAATAATGGTGTAAATCATGTAGTGTTTATCATCAACGACCAATTGTCCGAAGAGATTAAAGAACACCTAAGAAAGCCCCTAGATGAGCGCGGTATCAAAGTAGACTTTGTGCTACAAGCAATGCCAAACGCCGTACCAGAAAAATATGCAGACTTGGTGCCACTACGCCAAAAGCCTTGGGGAACAGCCCACGCCGTGCTTATGGCAAAAGATGTAATTCACCAGCCCTTCATCGTGATGAATGCTGATGATTACTATGGAGCCAATACCTTTGAGCTAGCACACCAATTAGTGAAGGCAGGAAAAATCAATGCCGAAAATTATGGTATGGTAGCCTTTGAGCTTGAAAAAACTTTGAGTGATAACGGTACCGTGTCCCGTGGCGTGTGCGAAGTGGAGGACGGAAAATTGAAAAGAGTAACCGAAATCCTAAAAATCATTAAAAAAGATAACGGCGAAATCGTAAACGAAGCAGACCAGCTAGAAAAAGTAGATTTGCAACCCAAAACAAAGGTTTCTATGAACTTCTGGATTCTAGACCATAGCATTTTCCCAAGCTTGCAAGAAGGCTTTGAGGAGTTTTTAAGCACCATAGAAAACAAAGAAAAGCAAGAGTACTTTATCCCTTTATTCATCGACAATCAAATCCAAAAAGGAAAACTAAATGTGTGGGTAGAGCAGAGTAAAGAAGATTGGTTTGGAATGACTTACCCAGAAGATAAAGCAATCGTAGTAGAGGATTTAAGACAAAAAACAGAGGCAGGCAAATACAACCGCCCACTTTGGAAAAAATAAAAAATTATGGAAGAAATCGTAAAAAAATTTTTTGGCAAAGACGCAGATTTCGGGCTGCAAAAAAACGAAATGGGGCATATCAATACCACCTATGTCCTGCGCGATAAAGAAGGCGCTTATGTACTTCAAAAATTTAATACCAACATCTTTGAGCAGCCAGAGGTAATCGTGGAAAATATGCTAAAACTAGCCGACCACCTAGAAGCTAAAAACTACCCCCACGCTATCCTAAGACCTAGAAAAACCGTGCGCGGAGAGTACCTAGTAGAGGCAGAAAACGGCGTATGGCGTGTAATCCCTTTTATAGAAAATACGCAATGCATCGAAACGGTAGAGAGCCCAGAGCAGGCCTATGAGGTAGCAAAATTTATTGGAGAGTTTCATTCTTATGTTTGCGATTTGGATGTGGAAGGTTTAAAAGAGCCAATTCCAGGATTCATCAATTTTGCCAAAAGAATGCAAGACTATGAGCAATCGCTCAACAATGCAACGCCAAACAGAAAAGAGCTAGCCTTAGAGGCCATCACCCTTGTGGAAAAACTTAAAGAAATCCCAGAAAAGTGGCTAGAAATCACCTCACAAGAGGGATTCCCTAAGCGATTAATCCACGCAGACCCTAAGATTAGCAACATTCTCCTCAGTGCCGAGGATAAGAATAAGCCCGTGGCAGTAATTGACTTAGACACCCTTATGCCAGGCACTATCTTGTATGATTTTGGAGATATGGTGCGCTCATACACCAATACGCGCGATGAGGACGACCCTACGCCCAACAACTTCTCAAAAGAAAACTACGAAGCCATCAAAAAAGGCTTCTTAGAAAATCTACAAGATAAATTAACCCCGCAGGAGTTAGAGAACTTTGATTTGGCAGGCGCCACAGTGGTTTACATACAAGCCGTGCGCTTCTTAACCGATTTCCTAAACGGAGATGTATACTACGCCGTGAAGCGCGAAAACCACAATTTAGATAGAACGATGAACCAGCTCAACCTTTTAAAAGGTATCTTAGAAGCCACACACATAGTCTAAATTTTATATCCGTACTTAAATTTTAAGTACAAGAATAATGATGGTTTAACAAAGATGGAGAAGCTTGCTTCTCCATCTTTATTTTTTAGCCCAAAGTAGATTTTAGGTAAAATAGAGAAGTTTTTAGCTGATTTAATGAAGTTTTTGGGCAAAATATCGGAATTTTTAGCCTCGGTATCGGAATTTTTAGGCAAGAAATCGGAATTTTTAGCTCGAATATCGAAAATTTTCATCACGAAAGGCAAAAATAACGCTACTTTAATCAAACACTTCTCTACTTTAATCAAACGATTCTCTAAACAAGCCAAATCATTCGCTTGGGCAGCCAAAAGTTTTATTTTTTCACCCAAAAATTTAGGCAATGAGGGTAAAATTTTAGGTGCGTTACCCAATTTTTTGGCTTCGGAAGAGAAATTTTTAGGCAATGAGGGTAAATTTTTAGACTTGGAGGTTAAAATTTTTGGGTTCGGCAGGCAAAATTTTCGCTTCTTTACCCAAATGATTGGCTTGGGTGGGTAAAATTTTCGGGCGCGAGCTATTGGGGGAGAGTTGCGCAAGTTTTTAGGGGATAAATTTTCTAAATCCAGTATAAAGCCCGTATTTTTGTGTCCTTAGAAAAAATAAAGAAATGATTTTTACGGGAGCGCTAAAAAAAATGCTGGTGGAAAATGCCCAACCCATTCGCTATTATCTCAATTTAGGGCAGGATTTCATTGATATGAATCAGATGATTGGCAAAAAAATGCACTTTACGCACATTGCCAATGAGTGCCGAGGCTGTGGAATGGATAAGCCGATTTTTAGAATGGGGTTTTGCAAGAATTGTTTTTTTACCCACCCCGAGGCGAATCCCAATATTTTAAAACCTGAGCTTTCTACGGCGCATTTGGGGATAGAGCAGCGCAATTTGGAGTGGGAAAAAAGATTTGAACTTCAGCCACATGTGGTGTATTTGGCACTTTCGGGCGGACTGAAAGTGGGCGTAACGCGCCAAGTGCAAGTCCCTACCCGCTGGATAGACCAAGGGGCGAGCCAAACGGTGATTTTTGCCGAGACGGAAAATCGCTACCAAGCGGGGCAAATAGAGGTTTTGCTTAAAAACTATATGTCGGACAAGACGCACTGGCAGCGAATGCTTAAAAATGAGAATCCACCCCTTGATTTGCTTGCCGAAAAGCGCCGTGCACAGGCTTATTTGCCTGAGGATTGGGCTCAATTTTATTCGCTAAAAGATGAGATTTATGCCTTTGAGTATCCGCTGCATTCTCAGTTGAGCAAAATTACATCGCTAAATTTTCAAAAATCACAGGAGATTTCGGGAGTCTTAGAGGGCATCAAGGGGCAATATTTAGTCTTTGAAGGCGGGCTTGTGTTTAACATTCGTGCGCAAGAAGGTTATGTGGTATCGCTTAATATTCAATAAATAATCTTAAATTGCTGCCCGATTAATTGAGCAGGATATGAATTATTTGTTTGAAAAGGTAGATAATACGAAACTCATTTTTTTTAGAATCCTCTTTGGCTTCCTGATGATGCTGGAATGCTGGGGCGCAATAGCTACTGGCTGGGTGGAGCAGACCTTTGTGAAGGTGGATTATACTTTTAACTTTATAGGTTTTGAGTGGACGCACTTTTTGCTAGGCGAGCCGATGTATTTTATTTATGGGCTGATGGGCTTTTTGGGCTTTTTGGTGATGATGGGTGCTTTTTACAGAGTTTCATCGATGTTGCTGTTTTTGCTTTGGGCACTTACCTATTTTATGCAAAAATCCAATTACAATAATCATTATTATTTCTTGGTATGGCTTAGCTTTTTTATGGCGATAGTGCCTGCAAATCAATTTTATTCGGTAGATGCCAGTATGAATGCTAAAATCTCCTCCAATTCCGCTCCGCGCTGGACGATTCTCATTTTTCAGATACAATTAGCAATCTTGTATTTCTTTGCCGCCGTGGCTAAGCTTTACCCAGGGTGGCTGGATAATCATTATTTACCCTTGCGCTTGGAGCAATCGGCGCAGTGGTTTTCGCATACGGAGCATTTTAAATTTATGGCTAAATTCCTCCGAATACCTGATTTAGCACCCTTTTTAGCTTATGGCGGTATTGTGTTTGATTTCCTATTTGTGCCACTTTTAATGTTTAAGCCCACAAGAAAATTAGCCTTTTTTGCCGCATTGCTATTTCATATTTTTAATTCAATCACGCTGCATGTGGGCATTTTCCCATATTTAGCCTTAGCCATGTCGCTTTTCTTCTTTGATACCGAAACCTTGAAAAAAGAGATTTTCCCCTTTAAGTCCAGAGCGATGATTTCAGATGATTTATTTGAGAAAAAATCACGCCAAGCACTTATAACATATGCCTTTGTGGGGCTTACATTGCTACAAATTTATCTGCCACTGCGCCACTGGCTCATTCCAGATGATGTGCTGTGGACGGAGGAGGGGCACCGTATGGCGTGGCGTATGATGCTCCGCGAAAAATCAGGAGAAATTAGCTTTGAAACCCATTTGCCAAATGGCAAAATTGTACAGGAGAATTTGCAGGATTTTTTGCGTCCGCATCAAATCTATGGTGTGCAAACAAAGCCAGATTTTATTTGGCAATATGCCCAAGAACTTAAAAAAAGATACCGAGCCAAGGGAGTGGAAGGGGTGAAGATTTATGCCAAAAATTCTTGCCTAAGCATCAACGGAGGCCCCTGCCACCCGTTTATAAATCCGCAAGTGGATTTGGCCAATACTAAGTGGAGCTACTTCGGGCATCAGTCCTTTATCTTGCCTTCGCCAAAAGAATATTACCGTTAAAAGAGAAAACAATTTTTATGAAATTAAATGATGTACAGCATATCTTTTTTGATTTAGACAATACACTTTGGGACCACCGCGCCAACTCAGAGGCTACACTGAGCGAAATGTTTAGCCACTACCAAGTTCAAGAAAAATACGGCGTAGATTTTGACACTTGGCACCAAGTGTTTTATGCTCAAAACGAGGTTTTGTGGCAGCAGCTCAGCCGTGCCGAAATCACCAAAGATGAATTGCGTGCACGCAGATTTGTTGAGCCTTTTGCACATTTTGGGATTAAGGACGAGGAACTTTCATCGGTGTTTGATGGGCAATATTTATCGCTCATGCTCGAGAAAAATGGCGTAGTGCCAGGGGCAGAGGAACTGTTAAAGTACTTAATGCCTCATTACAAATTGCATATCATCACCAATGGCTTTATAGAAGTCTCGCGAGGCAAGGTAGAGCGTTCTGTACTCAATGGATATTTTGAAAGCCTGACTTGTGCCGATGAGATTGGCGTGAGAAAACCATCGCCCATTTTGTTTGATTTAGCCCTAGAAAAAGCGGGAGCACAAAAAGAAAATTCACTCTTGGTGGGAGATGATTGGGAGGCGGATATTTTAGGCAGTCTCAATTATGGGATAAGATGCGTGTATTTTAACCCACTTCGGGAAAATAATTCGTTGCCCGAGGTGCCTACAATTTATTCACTTTTAGGCCTAAAGGAGATATTGTAAAAAGGTCTTGAGGTCAAAAATAAAATGCTTATCTTGCGAGGGCTTTAATTTTCGTATGTATGAAAAAGATTTATTTTCAGATATTATTTCTTTGTTTTCCGCTGTTAAGTATCAAAGCACAAGAGAGTTTGCCTTTTTATGAGCACTATATCTTGAGCGATGATTTCTTGACCAATCCATCTTTTGCGGGTGCAAATCCTGAAATTATTAAAGTACGCGCTACGCACTATTCGCAATGGAACGGAATAGATAATGCACCATCTACCCAGACATTGAGTGCTCATGCAGGTATCTTTGATAGATTGTCGGCCGGGATTTATGGTTTCCACGACAGCAATGGAGCTAGTAAAATGACGGGCGTGAATCTTGCTGCGGCATATCATATCCCGATTGGAGATAACTATTTAGATGAGTATGATTTGCCAGAAGTCTTCAGCTTTGGGATTTCTTATACGGGTTTTTCTCAAAGCTTTGATAAAGATAAATTAAATCCAGAAACTTGGAACGATCCACTTTTGCAAGACACCTCACATTTTCTAAGTTATTTTAATGTAGGTGCGTCTTTCTATTATAGAGGATTCCACGGAGCAGTTTCAGTCTTAGATATGCCGTTGGGAAATAATCAATTTGTAGTAAATAATGTTGAGCCTCTTCCTGCATGGTACTACTTGGGCGGTGGATATCGTTTTGTAGTAGCAGATGGTTTTGTGCTAGACCCTTCGTTTAATTTAGCCTTAAACGGACAATCTGAAAAACAAGTAGATTTGATTTTGAAGTCTAAATTCTATATGGGGGAAAACGCTTTGGGTGTAGGGGTGAGCTATCGTATGGCTAGTGATAAATCAGGGGCTCATGCCTTGTCTTTATCACCTCAATTACAACTAGAACTAGGTCGTTTTCGCATTGGTTATTCCTACAAATGGGGGCTCACAAAAGTGTATCAAGAAGTGGGAGCGGGGCATTTATTTAGCTTAGGGTTTGATTTTGCTAATCCTTTTGATTCTTCGCGTTATTAGGATTTTGTTTATCGCGTTCTTCAATTCTCTTTAAATAGGGGGGCAACTCTTTTTTTAGAAGTGAAGACATTGCTAAATAGCTTTTGGTTTTAAAGGCTTGTTCATAAGTTGCCTGGTTTCTATATTGCACAAAAATCAGAAAGCTTTGAATTTCATTTTTCGGTAATTTTAAATAAGTTACAAAGAAATCATCTCCTAAAAATTCTCTAACATCATTGATTTTTTTAATGTATCCCTCATATTTTCTTAAACTTTCAAGTTTACGATAGTATCCGTTTAGGTGTTTGAACAAAGATATCACATCAAGCGTAGTTATATTTTTTAAGATAGGTTCTTTATTCTCTTCGTATTTCATGTCTAGCACTTTGATGTCGATTCCTAGACTTGTGTATAAATTCTCTTTACGCTTATCGTTAGGCACTGTAGCCACATCTTTATCCATAAAGCCCGTGAGCTTAGGGCGCACCACCAAATCCGCCAATTTAATATCCTCCGTGTTGAGGTGAATGGTAAAATGTGGATTTTTAAGCGCTGCCCGCGTAACGATGAATTTGCGTGTTTGCAGAAACGAACCGCTGAAAATCACCGTATCTCCCACCGTAGCCGAAATGGTAAAATGTCCCGCAATATCGGTTGTGGTGTATAATCTCTGCGTGCTATTTAAGATTTTAATGCCCTCGGGCTTAGCATTGGAAAAATCAATCACCACGCTACCAGAGAGATTTTGCGCCAAAATGGGACTCCCCACTAGCATAAAAATCAGTAGTAAAAATGTGGTGTGAAATGTTTTCAGCATTCGTCAATTATTTTTTCTGCCCGTTGTTTTTAGCATTGTTAGCGTACAAAGTTAATTTATTTTTTCAATTGAGAGGCATTTTCTGCCAAAATCAAAAAACGCCTTGTACAGAAAAAACTTTTAATTAAGAAATCAAAAATGTAGCATAAAATTTGACCTGAAAAAATAGGAAAAACACCTGTTCTTTAACTCTTTAAATAAAAAGCCTTAAAAAATCATATGTGGGAATTGCCATTAATTTACTATCTTTATGCATTGAATTTTGAAATAAAACAATAGTTATATGAATTGGAACAAAAAAATGGGGCTAATATTAGGCGTATTTGCACAGAGCATCATCTTTGGGCAGCGCGTAGATTTAGCCGGATTTAAGTATGCGCAGGAGCCTGCCCCCACGGGAAAGGAATGGCAGTCGGAGCAGGAATTATCGCTCAACAAGGAGCAGCCGCGCGCTTATTTTTTCTCCTTTGATAGCGAGGAAAATGCCCGAAAAGTACTGCCCGAGAATTCCTCTTTTTGGAAATCGCTTAACGGAAACTGGAAATTCCACTGGGTGAAAACCCCCGAGGAGCGCCCTAAGGATTTTTTCAAACCCAGCTACAATGTAAGCCAGTGGGACAACATCGAGGTGCCTTCTAACTGGAATATGGTGGGCGTGCAAAAGGACGGCTCGCTCAAATACGGAGTGCCGATTTATGTGAATCAGCCTGTGATTTTTCAGCACAAAGTGGCGGTGGACGATTGGCGCGGGGGCGTAATGCGAGAGCCTAAAAAAGACTGGACTACTTACATTTACCGTAACGAAGTGGGCTCCTACCGCCGAGATTTTACCCTCCCCAGCGATTGGGACGGGCGCGAGATTTTCATTGATTTTGAGGGCGTGGATTCCTTCTTCTACCTTTGGATTAATGGCAAATACATCGGATTTTCTAAAAATTCCCGAAACACTGCCTCGTTCAACATCACTCCGTATGTGAAAAAAGGAAACAATGTGGTAGCCGTAGAAGTGTATCGTAACTCCGATGGTTCCTTCTTAGAGGCGCAAGATATGTTCCGTTTACCTGGAATTTTCAGAACGGTGGCTTTGCGTTCCACCCCAAAGGTGCAAATTCGCGATTTGAATGTAATCCCCGATTTGGACGCGCAGTACCAAAATGGCGCTTTAAACATCACTGCCGAAATCCGAAATCTGGACAAAAAAACCGCCAAAGGCTATACGCTTACGTATAAAATCTTTGAAAATAAATTGTATTCCGATGAAAATCAGCCTGTAAAGAATGTTGCGGTTCAAGCCCATTTGGGGAATGTAAAATCCAACCAAACGGAAATCAGCAAAGCCGTTTTAAAATTGGATAACCCCAAAAAATGGTCGGCAGAGCGCCCCTACCGCTACACCCTTTTGGCAGAATTGAAGGACAAAAAAGGCAAAGTGGTAGACAGAGTTTCCACTTATGTGGGATTTAGAAAAGTAGAAATTAAAGACACACCCGCCGCCCAAGACGAATTTGGTTTGGCAGGAAGATATTTCTATGTAAACGGAAAAACCGTGAAATTCAAAGGGGTGAACCGCCACGAAACCAACCCCGTGCGCGGACACGCCATCACTCGCCAGCAAATGGAGGAGGAGGTGAAATTGATGAAGCGCGCCAACATCAACCACGTGCGCAATTCGCACTACCCAGACGACCCGTACTGGTATTACCTCTGCAACAAATACGGAATTTATTTGGAAGATGAGGCAAACATCGAATCTCACCAATATTACTACGGCAAAGCCTCGCTCTCTCACCCCGAAGAGTGGCGAAAAGCCCACATCGCGCGCGTGATGGAAATGGCGCACGCCAATGTAAACAATCCTTCCATCGTGATATGGTCTTTGGGCAACGAGGCAGGGCCTGGCAAAAACTTTGAGTACGCCTACCAAGCCTTGAAGAATTTTGACCCATCGCGCCCCGTGCAATACGAGCGAAACAATGATATTGTGGACATTGGCTCCAACCAATATCCCTCCATCGCGTGGACTTACGGCGCTGCCACAGGCAAGTACAATATCAAATATCCGTTCCACATCTCCGAATACGCGCATTCTATGGGCAACGCCTGCGGAAATTTGGCGGATTATTGGGACGCCATAGAGTCCTCCAACTTCATTTGCGGAGGTGCCATTTGGGATTGGGTAGACCAAGCGATGAGAAATTACGACCCCAAAACAGGCGCTCCATATATGGCATACGGTGGCGATTTTGGCGACACCCCGAACGATGGGCAATTCGTGATGAACGGAATAGTTTTTGCCGATTTAAGCCCTAAGCCTCAGTATTTTGAGGTGAAAAAAGTGTATCAAAACATCGGTGTAACCCGAAAAGGCAATCAGCTGGAAATCTTCAACAAAAATTATTTTAAAGATTTATCCGACTACAATGTTACTTGGCAACTTTTAGAAAACGGAACGCCCGTGCAACACGGAACGCTCGATGTAGGCACAATCCCTGCCCGCGGGAAAAAGACCGTGAACCTGCCCGTAGTGCTGAATTCACTTAATAAAAACGCAGAGTATTTCTTAAACATTGATTTTACCTTAAAATCCGACCAGCCTTGGGCTAAAAAAGGCTATGTGCAGGCTCAGGAGCAATTCCTTTTGCAAAAAGCTGAAAATAAGCCGAGTATAGCGAAAGTCAGCCAAGGCACTGCTCTGCAAATGCAAAAATCGGCAGATTTTACTACCATTTCAGGCAAAGATTTTACGGTGAAGTTTGACAACCACACAGGGGCGATTTTCAGCCTAAAATACGGAGAAGAAAACATTTTTGTAAACGGAGAAGGACCTCAGCTTGATGCTTTCCGCGCCTTTGTGAACAATGATAACTGGGCATACCAAAAATGGTTTGAACTGGGCTTGCATAACTTGAAACATAAGGTGCTTTCCTCTCAAATCTCTCAAAACAAAAACGGAAGCATTTCGCTGAGCTATTCGGTGCAAAGCCAAGCCCCTAACGCAGCAGAAATTTTAGGGGGAACCAGTTCGGGCAAAAACACCGTGAAGGAGCTTACGCAAAAGCAATTCAGCAACAACGATTTTAAATTTAACACTCAGCAAATTTATACCATTTACCCCGATGGCTCGGTGGAATTGCAAGCGGCGATAACCTCTAACGATGCTTCGGTGGTGTTGCCTAAAATAGGTTTTGCGATGGAACTTCCGCAGGAGTTTGAAAACCTAAGCTATTACGGCAGGGGCAAACACGGGAATTATAACGACCGCCTTTCTAGCGCCTTTGTGGGGATTTTCTCGGGCAAGGTGAAAGATGAATTCGTTCCCTTTCCCAAACCACAAGATATGGCAAACCACCTCGATACGCGCTGGGTAGCCCTTACTAACAACGCAGGGCAAGGGGCTATTTTCATTCCGAATGAACCGCTTTCGGTTTCGGCTTTGCCTTACTCGGCTATGGAAATGACCTTAGCAGGGCACCCACATCAGTTGCCCGAATCGCGCAGAACGGTTCTTCGGTTAGATGCTTTTGTAACAGGCTTAGGCGGAAACAGTTGCGGGCAGGGCGCTCCCCTGAAAAAGGACAGAGCCTTTGCCACGCCCTACAACTTTGGGTTTATGATTCGCCCTGTGAACCAAAACGTGCAGGCACAAAGCCAAGTTTCCCCCGCAGGGAAATTCCCGCTCTCGATTTGGAGAAATCCGCAAGGGAAAGTAGAAATCCATTCTGCCCAAAATGCTGAAATTCTCTACACCATCAACGGAAATAAAAAACCTCAGCCATACACCCAAGCCTTTGATTTGAGGCAAGGAGGAAGCGTTACGGCTTGGTTTAAAGATGACAAATCTACCCAAAACACGGCTCAATTCCCCAAAATGGAAAGCCTACAAGTGCAAATCCTTAACGTGAGTAGCCAAGAGGCTGGGGTGGGCAATGCCGAAAATTTGTTAGATGGCGATACCCATACCATTTGGCACACAATGTACTCGGTTACGGTGGCAAAATATCCACATTGGATAGATTTTGACCTCGGGGCTGTAACTGAAATTAAAGGATTTACTTATTTGCCTCGCCAAAGTGGAGCAAATGGAAATATTAAGGATTTCAGTGTTTCGGTGAGCGATGATGCTAAAAATTGGAAAGAAGTTTCCAAAGGTAGCTTTGATAAATCAAGTAAAGAGAAAAAGATTTTATTTGAAAAGCCAGTCAAAGCACGCTATCTGAGATTTACAGCACTCAATGAGCAGAATGGGCAAGATTTTGCCTCTGGGGCAGAATTTAGTGTACTTGGGAATTAATCATTCCTAAGAAGATTATAGAAAAAACGGCGTTTCTCTGAGAGAAGCGCCGTTTTTTTAATGATTACAAAAGATTATAGAATTTCGTAATTTACATTAATAACCCCTCGGTCTTTTGCCGCAATTTGATGGAAAGCAGCCTTGCTTAAATCAAATTTTCTACCCTTTACAAAAGGGCCTCGGTCATTAATTCTCACTACTACGGACTTCTTTGTCCTCACATTCGTAATCTTCACTTTAGTTCCAAAAGGTAAAGTCTTATGAGCCGCTGTAAGAGCATTCATATCATACTTTTCACCGCTTGCAGTCTTCTTTCCGTGGAATTCTTTTCCGTACCAAGACGCTTTTACTACCTCATTATCATCGCCATCACCATTTCCGTTAGTGGCAAAAGATAGTTGCAAGCTCATACAAACTAATAGTGTAAAAATAAATCTTCGTTTCATGATTTTCTATTTTTTCTATTATTTCTGCTGCAAATGTAGGGTGAAGTTTTTATTAAGCCTTAGAATGATTCTAAATAATTTGCTTTTAGATTGATTTTGTGGCTCGAAACATTGATTATAAGTGAAAACATAGCTAAACGCTAATGATTTGTTAAAAAAAAGTAGAAAAAATTAAATTATCAAAACATTAAGAACCTTGTTAGCGTATTTATTTCTCTTCGATTTATTTAAGTGATTGATATTTAGTTGGTTGCTTTCTAGTGGAGTCCATTTTGGCAAAATCAAACAATGAGAAATTGTTTTTTGATGGTTTTTCAATATTAACCTGAGTTCGATTAATATTTTAAGGGAAATAAGTTGTATAAAAAGAGAAATAGTTGTATTTTTAAGTTTTTAAAATTCAATTATTTAACAACTATTTCTCATGATTAATTACCACAAAATTACGGATATTTTTTGTATTGTTGATGACTTTTGTAATGATTTTGAAAAATTCACTCAACCTTTTCTTCTCGGAAAGCCTCCCAAAAAGAAGCCCAAAATGAGTAACGCTGAAGTAATCACCATAATGATTCTTTTTCATCTAAGTGGCTTTAGAACTTTTAAGCATTTTTACATTTACTATGTTCAAAAGCATATGCAAGAGGAATTTCCTCAAACGGTGTCTTATAACCGGTTCACAGAACTTATGCAATCCAATACCATGGCTCTTACCATGTTTGCAAAAACCTGTGCTTTAGGAAGTTGTACTGGTATTTCTTTTATGGATAGTACGCCAATAAGAGTATGTGGAAACAAAAGAATTAAACGCAACAAAGTATTCAAAGACCTAGCTACAACGGGGAAATCTACTATGGGTTGGTTTCATGGATTTAAACTCCATCTGGTCATTAATGATAAAGGCGAGATACTGAGTTTTTGCGTAACGCAGGCGAATGTAGACGATAGAGAACCACTGAAAAATGAAGGCTTTTTGAAGCAAATTTTCGGTAAACTATTTGGTGATAAAGGTTACATCTCTGAAAAGTTGAATCAATTACTCTTTGTGGATGGTATTCAACTGATTACCAACATCCGAAACAACATGAAAAACTCTCTTATGACTATGTCTGACAAAATTTTGCTTAGAAAGCGCTCCATCATAGAGACAGTGAATGACGAGCTAAAAAACATTTGCCAAATTGAGCACTCCAGGCATCGTTCAATAGGAAATTTTATGACCAACTTAGTGGCAGGGATTATTGCCTATCACTTTCTTCCTAAAAAACCATCATTAAAATATGAATCTCTGAAAACTAATCAATTAGCTGTGTTTTATTAATCGAACTCAGGTTATTAAATAAAAGATTGGCTGGTGTTTTTTAATTCAAGCTTAGAAAGCTAGTTTTTGATTGAGCCGTAAGTAGTTTTTGCAGTATTTATTCCTTCATTTATGTATGAAAATATGCTTAAAACCTGAGTTCGATTAATATTTTAAGGGAAATAAGTTGTATAAAAAGAGAAATAGTTGTATTTTTAAGTTTTTAAAATTCAATTATTTAACAACTATTTCTCATGATTAATTACCACAAAATTACGGATATTTTTTGTATTGTTGATGACTTTTGTAATGATTTTGAAAAATTCACTCAACCTTTTCTTCTCGGAAAGCCTCCCAAAAAGAAGCCCAAAATGAGTAACGCTGAAGTAATCACCATAATGATTCTTTTTCATCTAAGTGGCTTTAGAACTTTTAAGCATTTTTACATTTACTATGTTCAAAAGCATATGCAAGAGGAATTTCCTCAAACGGTGTCTTATAACCGGTTCACAGAACTTATGCAATCCAATACCATGGCTCTTACCATGTTTGCAAAAACCTGTGCTTTAGGAAGTTGTACTGGTATTTCTTTTATGGATAGTACGCCAATAAGAGTATGTGGAAACAAAAGAATTAAACGCAACAAAGTATTCAAAGACCTAGCTACAATGGGGAAATCTACTATGGGTTGGTTTCATGGATTTAAACTCCATCTGGTCATTAATGATAAAGGCGAGATACTGAGTTTTTGCGTAACGCAGGCGAATGTAGACGATAGAGAACCACTGAAAAATGAAGGCTTTTTGAAGCAAATTTTCGGTAAACTATTTGGTGATAAAGGTTACATCTCTGAAAAGTTGAATCAATTACTCTTTGTGGATGGTATTCAACTGATTACCAACATCCGAAACAACATGAAAAACTCTCTTATGACTATGTCTGACAAAATTTTGCTTAGAAAGCGCTCCATCATAGAGACAGTGAATGACGAGCTAAAAAACATTTGCCAAATTGAGCACTCCAGGCATCGTTCAATAGGAAATTTTATGACCAACTTAGTGGCAGGGATTATTGCCTATCACTTTCTTCCTAAAAAACCATCATTAAAATATGAATCTCTGAAAACTAATCAATTAGCTGTGTTTTATTAATCGAACTCAGGTTTAAAATCAAATTTTTAGCCATAAAAAAACCTTGCATAACATGCAAGGTTTAAAAAACTATGATTAAGAAATTTATTTTCCTAATTTATTTTTCACCGCATCAGCAATAGCTTTGCTGTCAGCTTTTCCAGCTAATCTTTCATTGGAAAGTTTCATTACTTTGCCCATATCTTTCATTTCGGTAGCACCTGTTTCTTCTACGATTTTGGCGATTTCTGCCTCTAGCTCTTCGGCAGAAAGCTGTTCTGGTAAGAATTTTTCGATTACGCTGGCTTGTGCTAATTCATTTTCCGCCATTTCGTTTCTGCCTTGCTCAGCGAATTGAGCGGCAGCGTCTTTACGCAATTTGATTTGCTTTTGCAAGATTGCGATTTCATCTGTTTGGCTTAATTCTGAACCAGAGCCATCGGTTTTTGCTAGTAAAATAGCTGATTTTATGGCTCTTAATGCTTCCAGTGCGGTTTTATCTTTGCTTTTCATGGCGGCTTTCATTTCCTCCATGATTTGTTTTTCTAATGCCATTTTGTTTAAAGTTTTTATAATTAAAAATTAATTGTTTAGCCCAAAGAATTTTGGGCTAAATAGGTTAGTCTACATTATCGTGTAAGAAGTTATTTGGTCTTAATTTAATTTGTTGATCCACATCTTCATCTACAATATAGTTGCTTGGTTTTGAGTGTTTGTATTCAGAAAGTTCAATGCCTTGTCTTTTGTAGGCAGGGATTCTTTCAAACTCCTCAGTTTCTTGCAAGCTATTTTGGAAACGATAGTTGAATTTCTTTAATCTTTCTCTTCTCTCTAGAATTTGTTGAGAAGTTTTTTCATCGTTTATATTTATTGTGTTGTTTGAGACATTATCTACTTTTTGGATAAAAGTAGGCCTTTCTTTTACTTCAACTTGAGTTTCTTGTCTTTTGGGCTGAGTGCTTACGCTATTTTGCGGAGCTCCGTGCGAATTGATGCTTGGGTTCTCTTCATTGTCTCCTTGCTCGTTTAGATTAAAGATTGTGCGAGTTTCTCCACTTTCTTTGTCTATGATAATCTTCGGCCCATTGTTTTGTGGTAAATCTTTTGGCTGCTCGTTTTCGGTTGGAGAGGTGAAAAAATAATCTTCAGAAGCTTCGTCATTTAAATTTGTTTCTTGCTCTTCTTCGTTTTCAAGAAGGGTAAATTGTCTAGGGCTTTCTTCTGGTTTTGGTGAAGAAAACTCTTTTTTAGAAGCTGTGATATTAATGTTTTTTTTCTCCGTTTCTTTATCTTCTAAATGATGAACGATAGGCTCTTTCTTTTTCTCATTGATAGCTTGCTGGTCTTTTGGGAAGCCAGTGGCTACAATGGTAACACTTATGTTTTCGCCTAGCTCAGGGTCTTCTCCCATACCCATGATGATGTTGGCGTCGTAACCAGCTTCTTCTTGAATATAATCGTTAATGATTCCGATTTCATCCATGGTTACTTCATCATCTCCAGAAACTATTAATAATAGTACATTTTTAGCCCCTGTAATTTTATTATCGTTTAACAACGGAGAGTCTAGTGCCATTTCAATTGCTTTTTTGGCTTTTTCAGATCCGCTAGCTTTTCCAGACCCCATGATGGCAGTTCCACTATTTTCTAGTACAGTCTTGGCATCACGCAAGTCGATGTTGATGGTGTATTCGTGCGTGATCACTTCTGCAATGCCTTTTGCTGCGGTAGCTAAAACTTCGTCTGCTTTGGCAAAGCCTGTTTTAAAGCCTAAATTGCCGTAGAGTTCTCTTAGTTTATCGTTGTTGATGATTATAAGAGAATCTACACTGTTTCTAAAGCGTTCAATACCCGCTTTTGCTTGTTCTAGTCTTTTTCTTCCCTCGAATGAAAACGGAGCGGTACAAATTCCCACGGTAAGGATTCCCATGTCCTTGGCTTGTTTAGCGATGATTGGAGCGGCACCTGTTCCTGTTCCTCCACCCATTCCTGCGGTGATGAAGGCCATTTTGGTGTTGGAGTCTAGGATGTTTTTGATGTCTTCTAAACTTTCAAGGGCAGCTTTTTCTCCTACTTCAGGATTAGCACCAGCACCTAAACCTTCAGTAATGTTTTGTCCTAATTGAACTTTTAGAGGAATTTCACTTTTATTCAAAGCTTGAGCATCGGTATTGGCGATGATGAAATCTACTCCAGTAATTCCTTGTTTTGCCATGTAGTTCACGGCATTGCTTCCGCCTCCACCTACACCTATCACTTTGATGGCTGCTGATCTGTTTTTTGGCATTTCAAAAGATATATCGTTAAAATCCATGTTTACTTATTTTCTATTTTTCTGTGTTAAAAATTATTCTGTATCATTAATCATTTTAATGAATTTGTCGCCCCAATTCTCAAGTAGATTGTTGATGCCTAAAATTCTTTTTTTATTTTGTTTTTTAGGCTTTTCATTCTTCTCTTCTTTTTCACTAACTTTTTTCTCCTCTACTAGGGCTGTGTTTGAGATGTCTTTTTCATTTTGTTTAGGTTCTTCTTCTATTTCAATTTCCTCTATTGGGGCAAAGATTTCTTCTTCGAAAATTTTGGATTTTTCTAATTTGTTTAAGCCCTCAATAACTAGACCTACTGCAGTTGCATATTCAGGTTTAGAAATGATTTGAGCTTGCCCACTCGCTATATGCTCGTTGCTATATCCTATCCGGCAATCCATTGCTGTAACATATTCAGCCAGTTGTCTTATGTGTTTTAGCTCCGCACCACCACCTGTGAGAACAATTCCTGCGATGAGTTTTTTTCTTTGTTCCTCGCATCCGTAATGTCTCAATTCAGAATGTACATGGTCTAGAATTTCAAGAACTCTAGCGTGTATGATTTGGCTTAAGTTTTTCAATGAAATTTCCTTAGCCGGTCCACCTCTAAGTCCAGGAATAGCTACCACTTCAGTCGCTTTGTTTTCCTCTGGCATAGCAGAGCCAAATAAAACTTTTAATTTCTCTGCATGCCTTTCAATGATAGAACACCCCGTTTTGATGTCCTCTGTAATCACATTTCCACCAAATGGAATCACGGCTGTATGGCGAATGATATTGTTTTTAAAAACAGCAATATCTGTAGTTCCCCCACCGATGTCTACCAATGCTACACCTGCTTCCTTTTCCTCTTCGCTTAAAGAAGCTAAAGACGATGCCAAAGGCTCTAGAGTTATCCCTTTTAAGATAAGTCCAGCACTTTTCACACATCGTGCAATATTTTTGATAGAGGCAACTTGCCCCACTACTACATGGAAAGTAGCCTCAAGACGACTACCGTACATGCCTGTAGGTTCTGTAATGCCTCCTTCGCTATCTACCTTAAATTCTTGCGGGAGAACATGAATAATTTCTTCGCCAGGGAGCATAACAAGTTTGTGCACTTGATTGATTAAACGATTGATGTCGTCGTCATCAATTACTTCCTCAAAGTTATCTCTTGTGATGTAATCACTGTGTTGCAAACTTCTAATGTGCTGCCCAGCAATACCCACGGTAACTTCTGTGATCTTGTATCCAGAATCTTCTTCCGCTTTTTTTACTGCCTCTGTGATGGAGTTTACAGTATTAGTGATGTTGGTAACAACGCCGCGGTGTACTCCAAGGCTCTTTGCGCGTCCGATTCCTAAGATTTCTAATTTACCGAACTCGTTTTTGCGACCTACCATAGCCACAATCTTAGTTGTACCTATGTCTAAACCTACTGCTATTTGATTATTCTTGCTCTCCATGTTTTTATTTACTTGCTACCACTTGATTACTATATCTTAAACTCAATTTATTGTAAGGCATTTCTGCATTTTTTTCAATGAATTCTTGGTGAAAAACTTTGAAATTTCTCAACTTTCGGTCTAGATTTTCTAGGTTGCCGAGGTCTAAAACATAGGTTCCATCATCAACTAACAAAATAAAGGAATTTTCCCCATTCTTTTGCATTCCGATGATGTGTTTTTTCAACAAATTATCATCATTGATTAGATGCGTTAAATGTACGATTTTTTTATATTCCTCGGGCAAAATTTTTCCATTAATCATCAGAACTTTTGCAGAGAAGTCCTTGCATAATGGGATTTGTGTGGCATCTTTGGTGATGTAGAATTCCTTATTTCCATTCTTCACCCGCGCCACGGGGATTTCTTGCTCAATTTCCGTGTGCAGAACGCCGTTATTCTCCAAATATACCTGCGCCCTCTTTATGTGGGGATTTGCATTAAGCCTATCCTCCATCGCCTTGATTGAGATACGCTGCGCCTGCATTTTTGGGTAATCGGGGTGGGTGCTTTTTAGGGTGTTTTCTACCACTTTGTCATTGATGAAATAAATGCCCTCCGAATAGTCAATCTTATCATCAATTTTCATCAATTCCCTTGTTTCGTACAAGTGATTGGAAAAAGACAATAGCGAGACTAGCACAATCAATCCCAAAAGTATTTTAAGTAAAATCCATTTACGCTTCATTGTACAATTCTTTTAGAGGTTCGTATAAATTGGCAATATCGCCGGCACCCATAAGCAAAAGTACATCAAAATTATGATTTTTGATAGTTTCAATGGCATTGGATAGCGATGAAATTTCAGGTTTCTTTACCATTTTAGCGGCCAACCATTCGGCTGAAATTCCCTCTATGGGCTCCTCACGAGCGGGGTAAATGTCGAGTAAAATCAAATCATTCAGCATATTAAGGGCGTGAGCGAAATCGTCGCCAAAATCCCTAGTGCGGCTAAATAAATGCGGCTGAAACACGCCTAAAATTTTTTTATCAGGATAAAAATTTTGTGTCGCAGAGATAATTGCCCTTAATTCTGTGGGGTGGTGGGCATAATCATCTATGATTACCTTTCCGCTAGGGCAGGTGTGGCGCGTAAATCTCCTTTTTACCCCCTTAAAGCTTGCAAGCCCTTTTCTAATATCTTCTGCCGAAACACCGTTTTCAAGCGCAATAGCGATGGCTGCCACGGCATTTTCAATATTGTGCCTACCTGGGAGGGGCATTACAAGATTATTAATAGTTTGTTTAGGTGTTTGTAAATCAAATAAATAATTTTCACCTTCAATTCTAATAT
Source organism: Ornithobacterium rhinotracheale (assembly GCF_004088395.1). Lineage (NCBI taxonomy): Bacteria > Pseudomonadati > Bacteroidota > Flavobacteriia > Flavobacteriales > Weeksellaceae > Ornithobacterium > Ornithobacterium rhinotracheale. The sequence continues at coordinate 259,285 of NZ_CP035107.1, forward strand.
TCTGAGCGGTATAGTCAGCTTCAGTTTCCACGCCGTAGGATAGGCTATTGGGAATATCCAGTCCTTTTTTGGCAAAAACTTGATTTTCTACTAAGGTGGCAAATTCTAGGAAGCTTTTTTCTAATTCCTCTTTTTGTCCATAAATGTCCAAGTGGTCGGCATCCATAGAAGTTATGGCAGCATAATTGGGCGATAGTTGAAGGAATGAGCGGTCAAATTCATCAGCCTCTACAACCGTGATTTCCGTTCCGCCAAGAATAATGTTTGACTGATAATTCTCCGCAATCCCGCCAAGAAAAGCCGTGCAAGGCTTGCCCGCTATATGCATTAAGTGCCCCAGCAGGCAGGAGGTGGTAGTCTTGCCGTGAGTGCCTGCGATGGCAAGGCAATTGGTCTGTTGTGTCAAGAGCCCCAAGACTTTTGAGCGTTTTAAAATATTAAAATTATTTTGCTCAAAAAAATCAAGAATTTTCAGTTTTTTGATAGCAGGAGTGAAGATTACTAAGCAATTTTCTGCCGTGAGTAGCTCAAAATCTTCACTTAGATTATCCTCGTAAGATATTTTAATTCCCTCTTTTTCAAGTGTGTGCGTGAGTTCGGTGGGTGTTTTATCATATCCCAGCACTTTTTTGCCTGCAAGGTTAAAATATCTGGCAAGGGCGCTCATTCCTATGCCTCCAATGCCGATGAAATAATAATATGTAAAATTTTTAATATTCAATTATTTGATTTTTAATTGGTTAAATAAAATGTCTACAATGTCTTGCGTGGCTTGGGGCTTAGCAAGTTTTATGATGTTTTGGCTTAAAGTCTTTTGATTTTCAATGTTTTGAGCTAATTCAATGATCGTTTTCACCAAAGATTCTTGTGCAAGCGCATCTTCAATCATTATTGCCGCTTGGTGATTTACTAAGTTTTGCGCATTTTTAGTTTGATGGTCTTCTGCCGCCCAAGGGTAAGGCACCAAAATCGTGGGTTTGCCGATTAAGCAGAGCTCAGAAATTGCCATTGCGCCCGCGCGCGAGACGATGATATCTGCCGCGGCGTAGGCTTGTTGCATATTGTAAATGAAATCTGTGATGTGTATGCCGTTTCGAGACAATTCTTTAAGCTCTTGAAAAGAGGTTTTGCCCGTTTGCCAAATCAGCTGAATGCCATTTTGCGTTAAGGTGTCTAAATTTTCTTTCCAAGCAGCGTTTAAGGTTTGCGCCCCAAGCGAGCCTCCCACGGATAAAATTACGGGTTTGTTTGGATTTAGCCCAAAGGCTTGCTTAGATTTAGATTTTTCGGGCAGATTTTCAAATAAATTGGCACGAATGGGGTTGCCTGTAAAGTGTACGCGCTCTTGCGGAAAGTAGTTTTCCATTCCTGTGTATGCGGTGCAGAAGGCAAAGGCTTTGTTTTTCAGAATCTTATTGGTGATGCCAGGGTATGAGTTTTGCTCTTGCACCAGCACGGGGATTTTGTTTTGAGCGGCGACCCACATAATGGGGCCCGAAGCAAAGCCACCCGTCCCGATGGTTGCATCTGGCTTAAAGTCTTTGATGATTTTTTTGGCAGAAAACCAGCTGCTTATCAATTTGAAAGGAAAGGATAAATTTGCAAGTAGATTGCTTCTTTGAAAGCCTGAAATCCATAGTCCTTTAATAGGGTAGCCAGCTTTTGGTACTTTTTCCATTTCCATTTTGCCCTCTGCGCCTACAAAGAGGATTTCAGCATTGGGTAGCCTGCGTTTGATTTCATCGGCAATGGCAATAGCTGGGTAGATATGCCCACCTGTACCGCCTCCGCTTAGTATGAATTTATAATTTTTCATAGCTCATTTCTTTTATATTTTCTGGTAAATTAAGCGGATTGTCTCCCGTTTTGGGGATATGTCGGCTTACACTTAAAATGATTCCAAAGGAAAGGCAAGTAGCCCAGAGGGAAGTCCCCCAGCGCTAATCATAGGTAAGGGCTGCCCTGTGGTGGGGAAGAGGCCTACGGCTACGCCCATATTGATGATGGCTTGAAATATGATGGGCAGGCCTACGGCAAACACGAGCAGAGTGCCAAAGAAGTTTTGAATCTTAGTAGCTATCACTATGATTCGCCAAAGTATGGATATATAAATAACAATGATGAGCCACCCACCTACGAGCCCATATTCGTCTATAATGATAGCAAAAATGAAGTCTGATGAGGCTTGAGGTAGGGTGTATTTAGTGGTGCTTTTCCCAGGGCCGTTTCCATTTAAACCTCCTTCCACTATGGCAACCTTGGCGTTTGTTTCTTGCCAAGATTCCAAGGAGTCTTCTGAGGGATTATTGAAACGCTCAATGCGATTTATCCAAGTATGCACACGGCTGGAAGATGAGTTGAAAAAAGTTAATGATACTAGAATGAATAAGCCTCCAGAAACTACTAAAAAGCAACCAAAAATGGCTAAATATTTAATCGGGAACCCTCCGATGAACATAATGGTTACGACCATGATGGAGAGCATAATAGCGGTGGAACCATTCGAGGGGAAAATTAAGGCAATGATTAAAAGCGTTACTGATATGGGGATAATAGAGTTTTTTAAGGTAATTTTTTGATTTCGGATATTATTCAGATACCCAGAGATAAAAACCATTAAGGAAAGGCTAGCAAAGGTAGAGGGTTGTATCGTAAGCCCACCAGCAATTCTTAGCCAGCGAGCGGCATTAGCTCCCTCGATTACAGTGCCTTGCGCCCATGTTAAAATGAGCAGGATAATGCTTAAAAATATGGCGAGTTTTGAGATGCCAAAAAGGATTTTATAATTGACTAGTTGCATGCCAAGCATCATAAATAGCCCAACGATTAAAAATAAAAATTGGCGTCCAAATTGCCCTAATGTAGTCCCCGTTTTAGCTGCATATTCAATATTTGAGCTAGCTGAAAGCCCTAAGAGTATTGAGCCAATAGCTAGTATCATAACGAAAGAAATTAGGGCTTTGTCTCCTAAAAATATGGATTTTAAAAAGTTCATTTATAGCTTTTTAACTTCGTCTTTAAACAGTTTTCCTCTTTGTTCATAATTTTCAAATAAATCAAAGCTAGCGCAAGCAGGCGATAGCAGGACAACATCGCCGCTTTCGCCGTATTGGTAAGCGGTTTTTACAGCCTCCTCCATAGATTTTGTTTCAGTGATGTTGGGTACAATGTCGCGGTAGCATTCAGTGATTTTGCTATTATCAAGCCCTAGGCACACGATGGCTTTTACCTTTTTCTTCACTAGCGGAATCAGCTCAGCGTAATCGTTTCCTTTATCCTTGCCACCCACAATCCAGATGGTAGGTTTTCTCATACTTTGTAGCGCATAGAAAGTTGCGTTGATGTTAGTCGCCTTTGAATCATTGATGAATTCAATGCCGCGTACGCTCAATACGGGCTCCAAACGGTGTTCTACTGCATCAAAATCAGTTAAGCTCTCTTGAATGATTTTTTTTCTAAGTTTCAAGATGTTGCCATTTAATGCGCTTGCCAAGGAATTGGATACATTGTGCTCTCCTAATAATGCTAATTCTTCTAATTTCATTCTAAATGTTTCCGGATATGTTAATATTAAATTTTCTTTATCTGTATAAGCGGGCTGGGTTTCATCTTTGAGAGAATAGCCTAGCGCCTTTGCCTTGATATTTTGAGTTTTTAGTAATTCTAAGGTCTTGGGGTCATCAGCATTGTAAATGAAGAAGTCGCCCTCGGTTTGATTTTGAGTAATTCTTAATTTAGCCCTGCCGTATTTATCAATATCGTAGTCATATTGGTCTAGGTGGTCTGGTGTGATGTTTAGCAAAATTGCGATGTGTGGTTTAAATTGCTCAATATCATCTAATTGAAAGCTGCTCAATTCCAATACATAAATCTCGTGCAAATCATCATTTAAAACCAATTCGGCAAAGCTGTAACCAATGTTTCCGCCAAGCCCCACCTTTTTACCTGCCTTGCGCAGCATATGAGCAATTAGCGAGGTGGTGGTAGTTTTCCCATTGCTTCCCGTGATGGCGATGATGGGTTTCTGGGTGAACCACGAAGCAAATTCAATTTCTGAGATGATTTTTACCCTTTCATTTCTCAGTTTTTGGATTAAAGCTGCCTTTTGCGGAATTCCTGGGCTTTTTATCACTAAATCAGCGTTTAAGATTCTCTCTTCGCTGTGCGTGCCACTCTCAAATTCGATGCCCGCAGCGATTAATTTTTCTTGAAAATTGGGCTTAATGCTCCCTCTATCTGAGAGAAATACCTCGTAGCCCTTGGCTTTTCCTAAAAGTGCCGCGCCCACACCGCTTTCGCCTCCACCGAGTATGATTAATTTTTCTGGCATAGCTATCTGATTTTAAGCGTTATGATTGAAATTACAGCGAGAATAAAACCTATGATTAAAAATCGGTTTACGATTTTGCTTTCGTGGTAGGCGAGCTTTTGGAAATGGTGATGTAGTGGCGACATTAAGAAAATTCTCTTGCCTTCGCCAAAACGCTTTTTGGTATATTTAAAGTAGCCCACTTGCATTAAAACTGAAAGGCTTTCGGCTAAGAAAATTCCGCACAAAATGGGAAGCAAAAGCTCTTTCCGTACAATGATGGCAATCACGGCAATGAGCCCCCCGATAGTTAAGCTTCCAGTGTCTCCCATAAAGACCTGCGCGGGGTAGGTATTGTACCATAGGAAGCCAATCAGCGCCCCGATGAAGCCTCCGCAAAATACCATCACTTCCTCCACTCGTGGTAAGTACAAAATGTTTAGGTAGTCGGCAAAGATAAAGTTTCCCGATACCCAAGCGAAGAGCGCCAAGGCCCCCACGATGATGACGGAGCTTCCCGCAGCTAGGCCATCAATACCATCGGTAAGGTTAGCGCCATTGGACACGGCGGTAATGATGAAGATGACTACTGGGATAAAGATGAGCCAGCCGTATTGCTTGGCGTCTTCTTTACTCATCCAAAAGAGAGTGGAATCATAATTTAATTCGTTGTCCTTAAAAAAGGGAATATTTGTTAAATTAGATTGTTGAGGCTCTTGAAAAATCTCATCAGCAGAGAGTTGTCTTGTATTCGTTTGTGGGGTGTGAACTTGCTGGCGCACAGTAACATTTGGGCTAAAATATAGCATAGCCCCCACAATGATCCCTAGCCCTACTTGACCTAAGATTTTAAATTTTCCGGCTAAGCCTGCTTTATTTTTTCTAAATACCTTAATATAGTCATCTAGAAAGCCAATCGTGCCCATCCATAGGAGCGATGTGATGAGAATGATGACATAGATGTTGTTTAGCTTGGTAAAGAGCAGAGCTGGAATTAGGGTGGCTAAAATGATAATTACCCCTCCCATGGTAGGCGTGCCTTCCTTTTCTTTTTGCCCCACAAGGCCTAAATCTCTCACCGTTTCGCCAAGTTGCTTTATGCGCAAATAATTAATGATTTTTTTGCCAAAAAATAGTGCGATGAATAACGAGGTGAGCACAGACATTGCCATACGGAATGTTGTAGATCGTATCATACTGATACCCGGCACATCGATATATTGGTTTATGTATTCAAAAAAATAGTAAAGCATTATTTCATTTATTTAAAATTTCAGTAAATTCCTTAGCAATTAAAGCATCATTAAAGGGATATCTCACCCCTTTGATTTCTTGATAATTTTCGTGGCCCTTCCCCGCAATTAGGATAATGTCGCCCCGCTCAGCCATATTGATAGCTGTTTTGATGGCTTCTTTTCTATCTGTAATTTTTAAATATTTCTTAAAGTTTTGAGCTTGTACGCCCGCTTCCATTTCAGCCAAAATCATTTCAGGGTCTTCACTCCTAGGATTGTCCGAGGTTAAAATGGCCAAATCAGCCAATTTCGTTACGGCATCGCCCATCTCTGGGCGTTTGCTTTTATCGCGATCGCCACCGCAGCCAGCCACACAAATTAATTTTTCGTTTTTGGTACGAATTTTCTGAATCGTACTGATTACATTTTCCAGAGCGTCTGGCGTGTGGGCGTAGTCTACGATAATAGTAATGTTGCCTTTTGATTGAAATGTTTGGAATCTTCCGTTTACATTTTTAAGTTGGCTTATGCCCACCAAAATTTCCTCTTTGTCCCAGCCTAATTCCGAGGCGATGGCATACACGAGTAATAAATTATAAGCATTGAAATTGCCCACAAGAGAAGTCCAAACTTCTTGATTGTTAAAGTTTAGGAGCATTCCTGTGAGTTGATTTTCAATTACTTTCGCTTTGTATGGCGCCTCTGTTTTTAGTGCATAGCCTAGCCTTTTTGCTTGGGTGTTTTGGAGCATTATTTCCCCATTTTTATCATCTAAATTTGTAATGGCAAAAGCTGATTTTGGTAAATTGTCAAAAAACCGTTTTTTAACTTCTAAATAATTTTTAAAAGTTTTGTGATAATCCAAATGGTCGTGCGTAATATTTGTAAAGCCCGCTCCACTGAATTTTAGGCCTTCAATTCGGTGTTGGTCAATTCCGTGTGAGCTTACTTCCATAAAAGCATATTCGCAGCCTTTGGCTACTGCTTGGGCTAGGATTTCATTGATTTTCAGAACGTCTGGCGTGGTGCGCTCGCTGCGAATGCTATTTTTATGGATTTTGATTTCAATGGTGGAAATCAAAGCGCAGGGGTAGCCCAATGTTTCGCCCAAGGAATAGAGCAAACTGCTAGTGGTGGTTTTGCCATTGGTGCCAGTAATGCCTACTAATTTGATTTTCTCCGAGGGGTTGTCGTAAAAATTAGCGGCTAGTTTTCCTAAGCTTACCGAAGTGTTTTCTACCTGAATGTAAGTAATTTGGGGGATTATATTTTCTGGTAAATTTTGGCAAATGATGGTGGTAGCCCCTTTTTCAATTGCGCTATCAATGAAGCGATGCCCATCTGAGGCGCTGCCCACAATGGCAACAAAAACATCATTTGGCTCAATTTTTCTTGAATCAAATTGAATGCTGCGCACTTCTCTGTCCGCCTCTCCGAAGCTGGCTAAAATGGGTAGCTGATATGTGAGTTGCTTTAATTTCATAAATGATTAAGTGCTAGGTGGATATGTGTTCCTTTTTTTATGCTTGTGCCCTCTGGTAGTGATTGGTTTACAATTTTCCCCAGTCCAGAATAGCTTACTTTCAGCCCAGCATTTTCGAGTGCTGGGATTACTTCATAGGCTAATTTTCCTTTTAAATTAGGGATTTTATTGTTTTTTAATTCAAAGCTTTTGCGTTCTTTATTGGTTGTGTTAATTTTTTTATTTTCAGCTAAATAAGTTTTTGGCGTGTTTACATAAACATAATCAGCCACTGCCTTAAATATAGGCCCAGCCACGGTGCCTCCGTAAAAGCCCTTGTTTCGAGAGGGCTTGTGGGCCATCACATAGCACGAGTACTGAGGATTATCCGCAGGGAAATATCCGCAGAAAGAGGCGCGATATTGAACGGGCTGATTCTTTATCCAGTATTCCACGCGGGCGGTTCCTGTTTTTCCAGCAGAAGGGTAATCCTTGTTGTTAAATGCGCGCCCTGTACCTTTTTTCATCACGGCGGCGAGCATATTTTGCATTTTCTTGATAGTGGAATCCTGTGCCATTTTTGCCACGCGCACGGTGGGCTCAAATTTTTTGATTAACTCACCTTTTTTTCTAATTTCTTTTACAAATAAGGGTTTTAGCATCACGCCGCCATTGGCTATGCCATTATAAAAGGTAAGGATTTGCAGTGGCGTGATTTTGCTTTCATAGCCAAAGGAAACGGAGGAGAGCGATTGCTTGCTCCACGATTTTTTATCAGGGTCTGGGAAGAATGGTTGTGCTTCCCCAGGGATGTCTACGCCGAGCGGTTCGCCCATTTTCCATTCTTTTGTAATGATGTTTAGGAATTTTTTTGGGTTACTTTGGTAGGCATTTGTAATGATTTTGGCGGTGCCGATATTTGATGATTTTTCTAGAACTTGGCGCACATTGATGGTACCATACCCGTACGAATCGCTGATTATACGCCCAAAGAGTTTGGCTCTTCCTCCGCCAGTTTGCACAGTTGTAGCGGTGTCTACTATGCCTTCTTTTAGCGCGGCAAGTAGCGAAATGGTTTTAATTGTAGAGCCTGGCTCAGCGGCTTCGCCCACGGCAAAGTTTTGAATATCTGCATAGTTTCCATCTTTTAGGCGGGTTAAATTAGCGATGGCTTTGATTTCGCCAGTTTTCACCTCCATAATGATGATGCAGCCGTACTCAGCTTCATATTGTGAGAGCTGGTCGTAGAGGGCATTGTATGCCACATTTTGCAGCGGAATGTCTATTGTGGTAACGACATCGTAGCCTTCTTCGGCACTTATTTCGTTGTTAATATCAATAGGTTTCCAGTTTCCACCGCCCATTCGCTGTTCTAGCCTGCGCCCATCTTTGCCTGCGAGTAGCTCATTATAAGCGCCTTCGAGCCCTACTTTTACGCTATCTTTCACATAGCCAAGGGTTCTGGAGCCTATGTCTTTTACGGAGCGCTCTCTCTCTAGCCTGTCTTCAATGATGAGTCCGCCCTTGATTTGGCCTTTTTTGAAAATTGGAAAGTTTTTTAATCTTTTGAGTTGTTGAAAGTTGAGCCCACTGGCAATTTTTACATATTGTTTATTTTGTTCTTTGGCTTTTAGGATTAATTTGGCGTAATAATTGGCGGGCTTACCAAAGAGTGTATGTAGCGAGTCGCTTAATGCGTTAAGGTCTTTATCTATTAAATCTTGGCGCATAGCTTTTCCGTCGATAGCGATATCGTACATTTTTATGGAGGTAGCTAAAAGGCTCCCATCTGCAGCATATAGGCTCCCTCTTTGGGCAGGGATTATGGCTTCGCGGAAATTTGTTTTTTGGGCAAATTCTTCGAATTTTTTGCGCTCTCCGGGCGCCATTTGTAGGTGGCTTAGTTTTGCTAGAACCCCCAACAATGCCAATATAAATGAAGCAGCTACAATATAGCCTCTTAATTTTAAGTTTTTATTCTGATTATCCGTCATTTATCTTTCAAAAATTCTATAAGGTTGAACGGTAGAGCTTTTAATGCTATCTTTTTCCACCATATTGGCTACATGGCTTCTCATTTGGTGCTGCATAAGCTGCTTGTGCACAAATGCGTATTCCGATTTTAGGTTAGAGGCGGTTGTCTCCAATTCCTTAATTTGCACCACCTTTTTATCAGTTATTTGAGCGCTGATGATACTTATCAGAGCAAGCACGAAAAGGAAGCTCATAAATATCCAGTTTTTCGTAGCATTTTCTCCTATGAAAAATTTTCCTTTAACAAAGTCCTTAAAATCGTCAATTATCGTTTTATTCTTAGCCATAATTTCTAATTCCAATTCTCAATTTAGCGCTTCTTGCACGCGGATTCTCTTCAATTTCCTCTGGGCTAGCAAGGATTACCTTGGATTGTATAGGCCTAAACGGTGCGTGCCAATTGCCGTACAAATCGCGCTCTGGCTCTCCTTGAAACATTCCTTTTTTTATGTAATTTTTAACTAATCTATCTTCCAAAGAATGGTAGGAGATTACAACTAGCCTGCCATCTGGTTTAATGATATCTGCCATTTGCAAGAGCATATCTTCTAGTGCTTTTAATTCATCATTCACCTCAATTCTCAACGCTTGAAATAATTGAGCTAAAAGCTTATTTTCCTTGTGTTTTGGGATTACGGCTGAAAGCACTTCTTTTAACTCTTGCGTGGTATTGATAGGGGTGTTTTTTCTTGCGGTGGCGATAATATTCGCCCATCTAGCCCCTTGCTTAATTTCGCCATAATTCTTTAAAATAATGCCTAAATCCTTTTCTGGATATTGGTTTACTACTTCCCAAGCCGATTTAGATTGGTTTTGGTTCATGCGCATATCCAGTCTGCCCTCAAATCGGGTAGAGAAACCACGCGTTGCGGTGTCAAACTGGTGCGATGAAACGCCTAAATCTGCCAAAACGCCATCTACTTGTGTGATTCCGTGAAACTTTAATTGATTTTTAATAAATCTAAAATTAGATAAAATCAACTGAAAACGAGAATCTTGTATTTGGTTTTTAGCCGTATCTAAATCTTGGTCGAAGGCGAAAAGCTTTCCGTTTTCATTTAATTTTTTCAGAATTCCGTGCGAGTGTCCTCCGCCTCCAAAGGTGCAGTCTACATACACACCTCCAGGCGTTTGAACTAGTGCGTCTACGCACTCATCAAAAAGTACAGGTTTATGGTAATTCATCTCCTAAGCTGCCCATTACTTCTTCTGCTAATGCACCAAAATCTACTTCCTCATTGTTGATTTCAGCTTCATACAAATCTTTGTTCCAAATCTCGATAATGTAGATGTAAGAGGAGAGCACTACATTCTTTTCAATCTTTGCGTAATTCACTAAGTCTTTGGCAATCTGCAATCTGCCATTGCTGTCGAGCTCCACGGGTTTGGCTCCAGCGGTGAATCGGCGAATGAAATCACTGTTTTTTTTCACAAAAGGATTAAGTTTACCCATTTTTTCCATCACGCGGTTCCATTCATCTATGGGGTGAAGCTCAAGACAAGGTTTGAACACAGAACGCTTTAAGATAAATCCCTTTTCTAGGACATCTTCTAGCTGCTTGCGCAGGTCCATAGGAAGGGCTAGACGCCCCTTGGCATCTACCTTACATTCATATGAACCGACTAGACTTGTCATTACCTAAATAAATTTTTTCCAAAAGTAAGAACTTTCTTCCAAAATGCGCCACTTTTTACCACAAAATCCCACTTTTGTTGAAAACTTTTGCTTCTCTTATTTTTGATGGCTATGATTTTGATTGTTAATGTTTGGTGAATTTTAATTTAAAAGTAAAACACACCCTTAGGGCATAATTTGATGAGATGCCTAGTGGGGGTGCGCAGTGGGAGTTTCTGTGGGGTGAAAATTTTGGTTAAAAAGAAAAAAAATAATTATATAATTTAGATTATGTGTGATTAATTGCATATAATGCCTTATATTTGTTACGATAGATGAATTTTAAGGCTTATGCTATTCAATATTAAAAAGAAAAAGAAGTATAATTACATAGAAGAAGGGGAGGGGCACCCGCTAGTATTGCTGCACGGATTGATGGGTGGGCTCTCTAATTTTGAGGCACTTACAAAGTTTTTTGTAGAAAAAGGATATAAGGTATATATGCCTGAATTGCCCATTTATTCGCTGCCAGTTCTTAGCACCAATGTATCCAGTATCGCAAAGTATGTAACGCGTTTTATCAATGATGTGATTCAAAAACCGGTAACCCTCATTGGGAACTCTCTCGGAGGGCATGTGGGGCTAGTGGTGTCGCTGGACCACCCAGAGATAGTGCATTCGCTGGTGCTCACGGGAAGTAGTGGCTTATATGAGAAATCTTTTGGCGAAACATTCCCTAAACGAGGTAGTTATGAATATGTGCAGAAGAAGGCAGAGGAGGTGTTCTATGACCCGCGCATCGCTACCAAAGAGGTGGTAGACAGCGTGTATGAGGTAGTGAATGATAATTCTAAGGTAATAAAAACGCTATACATCGCGCGCAGTGCCATAAAACATAATATGAAAGATGTACTGCATAAGATAAAAATGCCCGTGTGCCTCATCTGGGGCAAGCAGGATACGGTGACGCCGCCCGATGTCGCGGTGCAATTTGAAGAAGGCTTGCCCAATGCTACGCTCTTCTGGATAGATAAATGCGGCCACGCCCCGATGATGGAGCGCCCGCAGGAGTTTAACGAGATTTTGTATAGCTGGCTTAGCCAAGTAGTAAAAGATTAATCGAAAAAAAATATAAAATTCCTTGAGCGCTCCGATGGGGCAACTTGGGGGATTTTTTTGTGTAAAGAAAATAAAATCCATTTTAAGGAAAATGAAAATCACATCGGCCAAATTTGTGGAAAGCAACTCCGATTGGCAAAAATGCCCGCCACCCAACCTGCCAGAATACGCCTTTATAGGGCGCTCAAATGTAGGCAAGTCCTCGCTTATAAATATGCTGGCAGATAATAAAAAGTTAGCCAAAACCTCGGGCACCCCAGGGAAGACACAGCTAATTAATCACTTTTTAATCAATGGCGATTGGTACCTAGTTGATTTGCCAGGCTATGGCTATGCGCAGGTGTCTAAGAAGACAAGAAAGAAATTCAATGAGCTGATTACGGGCTATATCTTAAACCGCAAAAACCTCATCAACCTCTATGTCCTTGTAGATGCGCGGCACGAGCCTATGAAAATCGATTTGGAGTTTATGGAATTCCTAGGCAAAAAGGGAATCCCGTTTAGCATTGTACTCACAAAGATTGATAAGCTTAGCAGCTCTGCCTTGGCTAAGAATTTAATGAAATACCAAAAGAAAATGCTCAATACTTGGCAGACTTTGCCTCCGTTTTATAAAACCTCCGCTACCTCCAAAGTGGGCAAAGAGGAGTTGTTAAATAATATAGAGCTATTTAATCAACAGCTAGAAAAAATTGATTTTGCACAAATTGTAAATAATGAAAATCCATTAAAAAATGAAGTTGAAAATCTTTAATCTGCTAATTTTAGCATTTAGTTTAACCTTTGCACAGCAAATTCAGCCCACGCCGCAAAAGGAAAATTTTAACGGAAAATCCATTGCCACCCCACAGCGCTTTGCTTACAAGGTGAGCGGGCGTGTGCCAGAGAGCATTGCCCATTTCATAAAACAGAACGAAAATACTGGCTCAAAAGCCTTTAAAGTAGAATTAAATAAGAAATCTAAAATCAAAAATCTGCCCAATAAAGCAGAGGCCTATTACCTAAAAATAGATAAAAATAAAGCCAGCATAGAGGCAAGAGATTGGCGCGGATTATACTATGGTTTGCAGACATTCAGGCAATTAGCGAAGCACCAAAATCTGCCACTTGGTGAAATCATCGATTACCCCAATGTGGAATTCCGTGGCGTGGTAGAGGGCTTTTATGGCACCCCTTGGAGCTTTGAGGATAGAATGCGCCAGCTTAGCTTCTATGGCGAAAATAAAATGAATACCTATATATATGGTCCGAAAGATGATGCCTACCACAGCTCACCTAATTGGCGAAAACCCTACCCCCCAGAAGAGGCGCAGAAAATCAAGGCTTTGGTGCAGCAAGCTCACCTGAACGAAGTGGACTTCTATTGGGCTATTCACCCAGGGAAAGACATTAAATGGAATGAAGAGGATAGAGATAATTTAATCAAAAAATTTGAGGCAATGTATGATTTAGGCGTTCGTGCCTTTGCCGTATTTTTTGATGACATTTCAGGCGAGGGAACTAAGGCCGATAAGCAAGCGGAATTGCTCAATTATATAGATGATAATTTTGTGAAAGTGAAGAAAGATGTGCGCCCGCTCATTATGTGCCCTACGGAGTATAACAAAAGCTGGTCTAACATAAAAAGAGGCTACCTGCCAACTCTGGGTAAGAATCTAAATAAAGACATTCACATTATGTGGACAGGCGACCGCGTGATAGGTGATGTGTCTAAAAAATCCCTAGAATGGATTAATCAGCATATTCAGCGAAAGGCATTCTTTTGGTGGAATTTCCCCGTGTCCGATTATGTGAGAGACCACCTACTCCTAGGCCCTGCCTATGGCCTTGATACCCGCGTGGAAAGTATGCTCTCCGGTATGGTTACTAATCCAATGGAGCGCGCAGAAGCCTCCAAAGTAGCCATTTATAGCGTAGCCGATTATGCTTGGAATGTGCCAAAATACGACTCCCTCAAAGCTTGGGAAAGAGGCATAAAAAATGTATTCCCCACAGATTATGAAGCCTATCAATTCTTTTCAGAGAACAATGCCGATTTAGGCCGAAATGGACACGGATACCGCCGTGATGAATCTTGGAATTACAAAAAATTAGCCCAAAAAATCACCCAAGAAATAGAGCAAAATAACCTAAGCCCAGCAACCTACCAAGAGGCGAAAACATTCTTTAATAAAATGATACAGTCCGCAGGAATACTCCTAGCGAGCCAAGATAATCCATACTTGATTGAAGAAATCAAGCCGTGGCTCCTCCAATTTGGGCTACAAGGGCAATTAGGGCTAAACATTTTAGCAATGCAGCAAGCCCTCCAAGTTGGAGATAAGCAAGCGTTTTTGACTAACTATTACAGCGCGCAGAATGATAAAACCTCTATGTTTTACATCGACCACGCTGAAAACCAAAACCCATATCACCCAGGGGCAAAAACAGCTACCTTGGTAATTCAGCCTATGCTGGACAATGCTATGGTGAATTTAGCTAAAAAATATAACCAAAAATATAACGCCAATTTAGCCATTCAGGCAAATTACAATCCACACCAAAGCGATACCAATATCGAGCAATTGAAAAACCAGCCCTTGCTGCTAAATAATAGAACGCTACATTACTCCCCAGCCCTTGAAGTAGTGAAAATCAAGCCACAGGGCTACATTGGCGTAAAGCTAAACGAGCCTTTAAGAGTAGAGCGAATTAGCCTAGACTTTGGCATTAAAAACTTCGATTGGGGGCAAGTACAATACTCTGAAAACGGCGAAGTATGGAGCCCAATCAATGGTAATTTTAAAGCCAATACTTGGACAGCCACACTGAATAAAAAAGCAAAATACATTCGCTTTATCAACACCTCTGCAAGCGAGCAGGAAATGTATTTTAAACGATTTGAATTAATCGTAAAATAAAAAATTTTCAGCCAAAGAGAAACCTTAAAAATCCGTATTTCTAAACCCAAAGGAGTGCGGATTTTTAGCATTAAAATAAAGTATAAATGAAAAAAGCCCTTTTGCTCATCAACGGAGCGCCGCCCAAGCAGCCCATTAATGTAGAAAAATATACCGCTATTTACTGCACCGATGGCGCTTATGAAAAAGCCCTAAAAATTGGGCTAAAACCCGATGTAGTGGTGGGCGATTTTGATTCCATTGCTAGCACAGAGCTGCCAGAGGTGGAGCTACTACACCGCCCGAATCAAGATTTTACCGATTTTGATAAATGCCTGCAAGTGCTGCAAGCGCGCGGCTTTGAGAGCATTGATGTCTTTGGGGCTACGGGATTAGAGCACGACCATTTTTTGGGGAATTTAACTACCGCAAGCCATTTTAAGGAAAAAATGCGAATCAGTTTTCATGATGATTATTCCGTATTCTTTTTTTCGCCCAAAGTTTTAAAGTTAAATGCTGTGAAAAATAGAATGATCTCATTGTATCCATTTCCGCTTGCCGAATCGGTAGAATCCAAAGGCTTGTTCTACCCGCTAGGCGGAATGGATTTGGATATTTTGGGCAGAGTAGGAACACGAAATCACGCCAAAGATGATGAGGTGGAAATTAGTTTTAAAAAAGGTGAAATGATAATTTTTGTGTCAAAATATCTAAAAAAATAAATTTTATGAAATAAAATCATTAATATTGTATAGGCGTAATTAATTCAAAGGAAATACCTCAACCATAACACAAAATATAGATTGGATCCAAAATCGTGTTGGGAATTATCTTATCAAAATTCCTAAAAGCGTAAATAAAGCAGGAGAAATACAATATTTAACTAAAGAAATAGAACTAACTGAATAAAAATAAAGATTATGAAAAAATTATTATTAGCAATGCTTTCAGTCTTAAGTTTAGGGTTGACATCATGTTTAAACAACGATGACGAACCGCAAAAATACCAAGGGCTTGCTTTTGTTACCAATGTAAAGGCACCTGAAACTGGCGAAGTGGGGCAAGAAATAGTGTTTAATGTAACATTTCAATTAAATTCAAACTGTGCTCATTTCTTAAAATTCAATGCACCAATCGTGCTTCAAGACCCAGCAAAAGAGAGTGAATATGCAGGGATTATGGAAGTTGCACCTATTGTGGAGTCTGAAGATCCGAAATGCTCTAATGCAGAAGGAGCGAGTGCGACCAAAGAGTTTAAAGTGATCCCGAAAGTTCCAGGAGTTTATCAGTTTAAATTTTATTCTGGAGTGAAAGGCGAAGGGGCAGATGCCAAGCCTCAGTTTATTGAAGTGAAAGTAACGGTTTCTAATCCAGAAAAGAAAGAAAAAGAAGGTGGTGAAAAGCCAGCGGCTTAATTTTAGAAATTAACTAAAAACTAAAAGAGAAACTTTTTTAAAAGTTTCTCTTTTTTTATTTCTCTGTTACAAAAATCATCTCCGTAACAGCCTTGCTAAATGTATGCGCTTTTTCATCAATTAAAATCACCATACTTTGGTCAAAATTATGGCGCTTCGTTACTTGAATCTTTTTCCCTAAGTGCACCCCAATTTCGTCCAAAAATCGTAAAAACTCCTCCGAGGAATCTCTCACCGATTGCACCTGCACGCACTCCCCTTCCCTGCATATGGCCAGAGCCTTGGCATTGATTTTCGGAATTTCGCCATTTCTATCAGGAATTGGCGCACCGTGCGGGTCGATGCTTGGGTGGTCTAGGATTTCGTCCATTTTATCAAAAAAGGCTTTGGACTTTATATGCTCCACTTGCTCAGCGATTTCGTGCACCTCGTCCCAAGCGAAACCCATAATTTTGACTAGGAACATTTCCGTTAATCTATGCTTGCGCACCACAAGGGCTGCCTGTTTTCGCCCCTCTGGGGTGAGGTATATGGGCTTGTAGCTTTGATAATTTACCCAGCCTTTATCGGCAAATTTTTTCATCATACCAGTTACGGTGGGCATTTTGATTTGCAAAAGCTTACTGATATCGTTGGTAGATATCGCCGAATCTTTGTTTGAAAGATAAAGTAAAGTTTTTAAATAATTTTCCTCGGTACGCGAATTCATATAACATTAAAAATAAGACTACCATACCCAAAAATGGATATGGTAGTTTTTCAGGTATGCCACGAAAATACTATTTATTTAGTAATCTCGCAAAGTTTTAGCTTAATTCTGTGAGCCCTAAATATTGTTGAGCCACTTTGTAAATCTCTTCAGAATTTTTAGAAATTCCCGAAATATATCGGTTTGAAAGGATAATAATGGTGAAATCATCTTTGATGTAGCGTGCAAAAATTCCTTGGTATCCATGCCACCAGCCTGTGTGGTACACATATTTTTCGCCATTTGGGTAGCATTTAATTCGCCAGCCTAGTCCATAATTTTTCTCTACCGACCAGTCTCTGGTGGGGGTAAATGCATTTTGCTTAAATTCCTCGGCTAAAAATTCGTTTTTGTACAAAGCTCTGTCCCAGCGGTATAAATCCTCCACAGTGGTAAAGATTCCCTTGTCGCCATACACTCCATCTTGAAAGGTATTATTAAAATCTGAGAAATTCGCTTTATAGCTTTTGGCAAAAGAGAAGTTGTAGGTATCCATCGGGTCGTACACAAATGAGTTTTGCATATTCAGCGGCTCAAAAATGTACTGGCTCACGAATTGCTTATACGGCATTTTGGTAATGCGTTCAATGAGTAGTGCCAGCATCGCAAAATTTGAGTTACAATAGCTGAAACTGGTGCCAGGTTGAAAATCTAACCTCATCTTCTTATTTCTAAACATAGCGAGCAACTCCTCATTGTACATCGGGGCACTAGAAGTCCAGTAGCGCGTAGAGAATTTCAAATACTCTGGCAAGCCCGATCGATGCGATAGCAGATGCTGAATGGTGATATCCGCATAGGGAAACTCCCAAATGTATTTTTGAACGGGGTCTTTAATATTCAAAAAGCCCCTTTGTTCGAGCCACAAAATGGAGGTTCCTGTAAAAGTTTTGGTAATCGATGCAATTTGGGTGGGCGTTTTAGGCGTATTTCTCAGCCCGATAGCTCTATTCGACACGCCATACGATGCCTCAAAAATCAGTTTCCCCTTGTGCGCCACAAGCACCGTCCCATTAAAAGACGGATTTCTAGCGCCTATGTTCATCTGCTTAATCTCGTTATGAAGCTGAGAGTACACCCCCGCAATTGTATCGTGAAACTCTAACTTCTCAATCGGAGTTTTATAGTTAATTTTCACTTTAAACGGCGCCTTTAATTTGGCAGAAACCAAAGTTCCTCCGCTCAAAAATAAAAGTAGGCTCAGCACCCAAAATATAGGTTTTAGTCTATTCATCGTATTCATTTGGTTTTAGCCTTCCAAAATAACGGCTTTGTTTTGTTAAGTAGCGGTAAAGAAAAGTTAAATAAACCCTCGATATATTTAAATTCCCTCTAATGGCGGTGAGTCATATTAAAGAAAGCCAACGCCTCACTCACAATAAAATTACTCCCTCCTATGAAAATAAAATCCTCGCTTTTTGCCTTCATCAAGGCATATTTTATCGCTTGCGCCGTCGTCTCAAAAAAAGACTTATGCAAGCCACTTGGCACCTTTCTCCTCAGCTCCTCAATAGGCATTTTCCGTTCCACCTCAGCTTGCGTAAAAATGTATTCAAAATTAGGCTCTTGGGGCAATAATGCCAAAATCTGCGAAACATCTTTATCGGCCACAAAGCCTAAAATAATATATTTCTTAGGAGCGGAATTTTGCTCAATCTGAAAAACAATCTCTTGAAAACCAGCAGGATTATGCGCCGTATCAGCAATACAAAGCGGCTGTTTACCAAGCTGCTGCCATCTCCCCATAAAATTTGTAATTTCTGCCACATTTTGTAGCGCCCAGCTTATTTTCTCATTGTTTAAAGGAATAATTTTCTCCTCAACAATTGGCAAAACTGCACTGAGCGTTTGTAAATTTTTAGCCTGATATTTACCTAATAAATCGGTGGAAAAATGATGAGAGCTCTGCTCCTGCGCCCAGATGATGGGTGCGCCTAATTCTTTTGCTCTTTGCTCAAAAACAGGCTTTATCTCAGGCAAATATTCTCCAATGATAATGGGCGTTTGGGGCTTAATGATTCCTGCTTTCTCATAAGCAATTTGAGATAATGTATTACCTAAAATTGCTGTATGTTCTAGGGCTATATTCGTAATGATTGCCATTTCTGGCTGAATGATATTGGTGGCATCAAGCCTACCGCCAAGCCCCGTTTCTATGATTGCGACATCTACTTTTTCTTGCGCAAAATAGCTAAACCCCATCGCCACTGCAACCTCAAAAAATGAACAGCCAAGGCGTTGTATAAAATCCTTATGCTGAGCCACAAAATCGGTAATAAATTCCTTTTGAGTATTTTCGCCATTGATTTTATTTCGCTCGCCAAAGCTGAGCAAATGCGGCGAAGTGTGCAAGCCCACTTTTAAATTATGAGCTTGTAATACAGCGCTAAGCATATGCGCCGTACTCCCCTTGCCATTAGTCCCCGCGATGTGAATGCTTTTAAACTGTGCTTGTGGATTGCCTAAATATGCACAGAGCGCTGTAATTCTTTCAAGCCCAGGCTTGTAGGCTTTACTCCCTTGCTGCTGAAAAAACACTAAATCGTTTAAGAGCCAATGTGAGGCTTGCTCGTAAGTCATTTATTTAAGATTTACAAGGTAAGTTCCACGGCGCCCGTCCTCACCTGGGTAGGCTGTTACATACTTTAAGACTAATTTTTTAGCCGTGTCGGCTAAACATTGGCTTTGCGCAGGGCGTGGTGTGGCGCGTTTAATGCTCCCGTTGGCATTTACTACGATGTCCACCATTACGCTTCCAGAGGCTTCACAATTGTGGGACTGCCCCTCTGGTACGCGGGTTTTCCAATTCTCTCCTATGTTTTTCCCTTGGCTAGAAGTTCCTTTGGGGTCGCCGTAATTCCCTGCCGCTCCACTCGTACCTTGTCCGCTTGATTTATTTTTGCCAATTCCGCCTAAAATGTTTTCTAATGCAGATTTCCCTTGGCTATCGCCTTGTGGCTGAGAGGCTGTTTTTTTATTCTTTGCCTGTGTTTGATTGGCTGATTCTGTGGTAGCCTTGACTGGATTTTCGCTAGCTACGGGCAATTTTTTAGTCGTGGTTTGGGTTTTAGATTTTACAGGTGAATTTTTTGCAGGGGTAGACTCTGCTTTTATAGGCTTAGGAGTGGGTGCGGGGGCAGATGTTTTTTTCACAGGAGTGGGCTCTGGCACTGCTGCCTTTGCTTCCGTGGCTGGCGCAGGTTCTTCGGGCCCCTGTCCTAGCTCGGTATTGCCATAATTTATTTCCTCGGTCATAGGTTTTGGCTCTTCCACCATAGCGATTTCTATCATAAGAGGGGCTTGGTTGTTTTCTTTTTTAAACTTAAAGTTTAATAATAGTAGCAACAAACACAAAATGCCCACCACGGCGGTGATGAGGAAGCTTTCTTTTTTGGCTGTGATTTCTTTTCTACTCATTAGGCTCGGTGGCTAGTACCATTTTATACTGATTGCGATTGGCTATGTCCATCACATACACGATGTCTTTGGTATAGGCTTTCTCCTCGGCTTGAAGAATGAAGGCTGGCTCCTGATTTTGCTTAAATAAATTTTTCAGCTGTGGCTCTAATTGGTCTTTTGCCACGGGAGTTTTATCTATGAAGTATTGCCCTTGATTGTTTATGCTTACGATGAGCTGCTTATCCTGTGCTGGGGCGCCATCGGCTTTGGGCAATTGGAGGTTTAGCACATTGGTGGAGACCATAGTAGATGTAAGCATAAAGAAAATAAGCAATAGGAAGACAATATCCGTCATAGACGACATACTGAAATCTGGGCTTATTTTATTCCTTCCTCTGATATCCATTATTTCACCACGGGTTTATTGATTACTTCTAGGAACTCGGTAACGGTGGATTCCATTTGGTGAACGCTTTTATCCACCTTCATTACTAAAAAGTTGTAAGCTATATAGGCAGAAATCCCCACGACTAAACCTGCCGCCGTGGTAAGCATCGCGGCATATATTCCGCTTGATAGCAATTTGGCATCTACCTGCCCTGCGGTGTTTGCAATCTCGGCAAAAGACATTATCATTCCCACCACGGTGCCTAAGAACCCAAGCATCGGTGCGGCTCCGGCTATGGTGGCAAGGTAATTTACATTTTTCTCCAATTTGTATACTTCCAGCTTTCCAGTGTTTTCAATAGCCTCGCTGATTTCCTTCAATGGGCGCCCTATGCGGAGGAGCCCTTTTTCAATCATTCGGGACTCTGGCGTATTGGTACGCTTGCAGAGCTCGATGGCTGCGGGGATTTTGTTTTCGTAAACGAAATCTCTTATATTATTAATGAAGTAATAATCTTGTCTAGATTGTTTATTAATGCTTAAATAACGCTCAAAGAATAGGTAAACGGTAAAGAGTAGCAACAGGAAGAGGATGAAAATTATGATTCCGCCAAACCAGCCTCCTTGCTGAATCATTTCTAATAGTGAAATTTTGGTAGTTTGCGATGCACTATCTGCTACGATTTGTGCTAATGATAACGAATCTTGCTGTTCCATTCTTATTGTTTTATTATGGAACACAAAATTAATGAATGTTACAATAACTTGAATGAAAAAAATGTTATAATCTTCACAAAGTATGGGGGCGGGCATCTTGCATTAAAGTATCTTAAATAATAAGGTTATTTAATTCTATTTAAAATAAATGTAGAATTATTTTTTGGATCTATGTAGAGTAGTTGATTTTCATTTATACGAAATTTTAGATCGTCATCTAATGTAATTATGTTACCTTGCATGTATTTTGGATTTGTGTTCTGAGTCTTTTTTTAAACGATATGAGCTGTCTTTTTTTAATGTTAAAATAGATTTAACTCCTTCTTTGCAATCAAATATAGGTGCCAAAAAAATATTTAGATTTAAGTTGAAAGAGTTATCTGATGAGCTAATCATGATTTCACCTGATCTAGTTACAATAACCTCTTTTTTTATGAGAGGTTTTACAAGACTAGATCAATAAAAAAAGCCCATTAAGCAAATTATTATAAAATTTTTCATAG
Source organism: Ornithobacterium rhinotracheale (assembly GCF_004088395.1). Lineage (NCBI taxonomy): Bacteria > Pseudomonadati > Bacteroidota > Flavobacteriia > Flavobacteriales > Weeksellaceae > Ornithobacterium > Ornithobacterium rhinotracheale. The sequence continues at coordinate 281,107 of NZ_CP035107.1, forward strand.
ATTCGTAAATTATTACAGACTCACGAAGTATCAAACTATACGCCAATGCCATACAAGAAATGTTTAATTAACTTTTTTATATCTTTTGTTGTTTTCTTATGCGTGGGAGAGCAGCAGCTGATGGCACAGACAGATAGTCTTTTTGTTAAACTTATTTTTCAGGCTAATTCAGATTTGGTGAAAGTTGAGCAATCGTTTGATTTGCCTGTTCGTGGTAATGAGGTGGGGAAAGTGTATCTCTATGCTTGGGTGAATGCCTATCGCAGAAAATCGGTGATGAGCAGAGTGAAGCTAGATGGGGGTGATGAAAAATTGTACTTTGCTAATAATAAAAATTTGGGCGAAATACGAGATTTAGAAATTTTTAATGACCAAGGGAAAGAGATCAATAGTTTTCGGAGATTTCGTTCAGAAATATTAGATTTTAAGCTATCTCCAAATAAGGGAAAAAGATATAAATTCAAGGCAAATTATGTAATCAAGCTGCCCGCAGATGGGTTTACAGGGTATGGCTATAATAAAAATAACAATAGCTATATTTTTAAATACTTTTTGTTGCACCCAGGATTTTATGAAGATGGAGAGTTTAAAAGGCAGAATTTTAAAGATTTAGAATCATTAAGTTCAAATAATACTTATTACGGCGTTCAGATTGAAAATCATACAAAATCAGATGTTTATACGGATTTAAAAGCAGTGTCTGATGGCGTGTACAAAGGCGATGATCGATCTTTTTTTGAATTAACATTGCTTAACCCCAATCAGATTACGGAGATAGAGGTTGAAGACCAAAAAGTGATTTTTCAAGAGAAAATTCCTGCCGAAGATTCTGCACTGTTGAAGGGTGTCTTGGCAAAGCAAATAAAATTCTTATCTAATTATTTCCCGCCATTAAATGAGCCTTTATTTATTTCTAGTAAATTATTGAGAAAAACAAATCAGAATTTTATAGATGATGTGAAAATTCCTCTGCTTGGAAAATATAAAATTTATGAAGATACAATTCGTTTAGATTTAAAAAGTTTAGCCCCCATTGTTTCGGCTTATTGCGATCGCAGTATTTCTGTAGATAGGAGAGGGGATCATTGGGTATCCAATGGCTTAAAAACCTATTTAGCACTTCAATATTTGAAAAAATACCATAAAGACACACCCATTATAGGGAAAATCCCAGATGATCTCTCATTATTAAAATTGCGCCCCTTGTACTGGTTTGAGTCTTCTAAATTTAAGTTCACAGATCGATATCCATTGTATCACAGGTATTTTATGAAACAAAATATAGATCAGCCGATTGATACACCTTATGATCAGCTGCGAGCAGTGAATCAAAAACAAGTGAGCTCCATCAAGACAGGACTTGCCTATGACTACCTTGCGGAATATTTGCCTGCAGGAGAGTTCGATGTCTTGGTAAAAAAAATCATTCGAAATAAAAAGTCAGAATTGCTGACTAAGGAATATTTTGAAGAATATTTAAAAGTGCATGCCTCCAAAGATGTGGGTTGGTTTTTTGAGGAAATGATTAAAGAATCAAGCGGGTTTGATATGGCAATTTCTAGCGTGAAAGATGGGAAGGATAGTGTGCGAGTAGTCATAAAAAACAAAAATAGATTTGGAGGTCCTACGCAAGTAGTAATGTCAAAAGACAGCATAGATTTGTATAAAATTTGGGTAAAATCAAACAAAAACAAATTTGATATAAACCTGCCCAAATGGAACTATAACAAAATTACACTGAAGCATGGAGACTATTTTCCAGAAACAGAGGTTTCTAATAATGTATACAGAAAAGAAAAGTGGAAAAAAACTAAATTCAAGCTAAGCCCCATAGGAGATATTCAAGTGCCCGAGTTTCAGCAAATTTTTGTGTGGCCAAACATCAGCTGGAATAATTATGATAAGCTACAACTAGGAGCAAGGTTTACAAATGAGACGGTGTTCCCTCAAGATTTTGAAATGAAAGTTTCTCCGATGTATAGCTTTGGTGCAGGGAAAATCATAGGGAGCACAAATTTTCTCTACAAGTATTTGTTGTACAGAAGTAATGTATTTAGAGAAATTGATTTTTTTGCAGGAACTGGCTTAGGGCATTTCAAGCAAGGACTAGAATATTATAAATACCGAGGAGGCGTTAATTTTAAATTTAAAAAAGATGTCCTCAGCACTAGAGATTATAATTTTAAGATAACATTCGAGGACATACAAAGACAATTGCCAGCCAACCCTACACTTGTAGAGCAAGATTTGCAGCGTTATCAGTTGTTAAACACAGAGCTGATTTATAGAAACTATCACACAATTACAGAATCTAGAGGTCGTGTTAATTTTCAGTATTCCAATAAGTTTTCAAAATTCTATGCAGAGTTTTACCATCGCTGGAAGCTCGACAAAAATAGAAGAATGGGCGTTAGAGTCTTTTCTGGCGTCTTCTTTAATCATGATTTTTTGGCAACTACATTTTATGATTATGGGCTTGATAGGATAACGGATTACACCTATTCCTATAACCTTTTAGGGCGTTCGGAAAATAAAGGTATCCTGAGTCAGCAATTTGTCTTGGCAGAAGGTGGATTTAAATCTCTTCTAGGCGTAAAATCCAATAAATTTATGTTCACACTAAATGTGGAATATCCCATAGTGAAGATGATAGATTTATATGCCGATATTGGCACCTATCAGAATAAAAACAAAAGAGGACATTTTGTGTATGATACAGGCATTCGTTTAGGGCTTATTCCTGATTTTGTAGAGTTTTACTTTCCTATTCAGTCGTCCTTAGGTTTTGAGCCCACAATGCCCAGATATTATCAACACATACGCTTTTTGCTAAACATCAATCTTAGCAGAATCCGCAGCTACTGGAGAGAGAGAAAACTTCAATTATAAATATGAATAAAGACCTTTCCATTCGGAAAGGTCTTTTCTATAATAAAATTAAAATCTAAATAAAATGAAATTCTACGCATCCTTATCTGAAACCAAGCGGAATCCTTCCCCGTGAATGTTTACAATTTCCACATCTGGATCATCTTTCAAGTATTTTCTAAGTTTAGCGATATAAACATCCATACTTCTAGAAGTGAAGTAATTATCTTCGTTCCAAATTCTGTTTAGTGCCACTTCTCTAGGCATTAAATCATTTTCAAATACACAAAGCACTCTCAAAAGCTCGTTTTCCTTAGGAGAAAGCTTGTATTCAATACCATTAACATTAAGGTGTCTTAATTTAGCATTGAACTCAAAGTTTCCAATCTTGAACTCATCTTGTTCAAATTTTTCTTCGTTTATACCATTTCTTTGAACGATAGCTTTGATTTTATACAAAAGCACTTCAGAGTCAAATGGTTTTGTAACATAGTCGTCTGCCCCTAATTTGTAACCTTTCAAAACATCTTCTCGCATGTTTTTAGCAGTTAGGAAAATGATAGGCATATCGTGATTAAGATCTTTGATTTCTTTAGCCATAGTGAAACCATCTTTTCTAGGCATCATTACATCAGTAATCACAAGATTGAACTTTTCTTCTTTGAAAAGTCTTAGACCTTCCTCTCCATCGATTGCGTGTTTTACATCAAAATCGTTGATCTGGAGATAGTCTTTGAGTACGGTTCCAAAACTAGGATCATCCTCAACTAGCAATAGTTTTATGTTGTTATCGGCCATAATGAATTAATTTATTGATAATTTTAAATAAAATGTTGTTCCTTTTCCTTTATGACTTTCAACTTCTATAATTCCTTTGTGCAAATCCATAATGTGTTTAACATAAGCCAATCCTAAACCATGCCCTTTAACATTATGAACATTTCCCGTTTCTGCTCTATAAAACTTCTCAAAGATTCGGTGAATTACATTTTTATTCATGCCCATTCCCTTGTCTTCTATTTTTATAACATACCACTTATTATCCTCTATATAAGTAGTTACAGAAATCTCGGGCACCTCTGGAGAATATTTATTCGCATTGTCTAAGACATTCAAAATAATATTTCTCATGTGGAATGCATCAACTGAAAGTTCACAAGATTTAACATTATATTTTTCAAAAATTGTGCCATTTCTGTTTTCTACAATAAGTCTTATAGAATCCACACTATCTTTTACTAATTCATTAATATCAACAAGAGATTTGTCTAGTAATATCTCTCTACGCTCTAACTTAGAGATTCTCAGCACATTCTCCACCTGTTGGTTCATTCTTTTATTCTCCTGTTTTATTAAATTAGCATAATGCTTGATTTTCTCTGGATTGCTAGATATTACGGGGCTTTTCAGCGCATCGGCAGCAACAGAAATTGTGGCAATAGGCGTTTTGAACTCGTGTGTCATATTGTTCATGAAATCCGTTTTCATTTGCGAAATTTGCCTTTGCTTTATCATAATATAGATAGATGCTACATACACGCACAGAATCGTAAGGGTAAAGAAAATGGTGAGTATTGCCAAGCCTGAATATGTAGAGAGTATAGTGCCCCTTTTTTGTGGTAAATAGACAGATAGGTAGTAGCTCACTTTGTTTTTGGAGTTGGAGAAAAGTGGCGTTAAGAAATTATCATTTTCTTGAATATATCCATTTTCTTTCAGTGCAATGGTGGTGGAATCGGCATTTAGGACTGCCAATTTAAAATCGGTACTTACATTCCATTTTTTTTGATAAAAAGAAAAAACAGAATCAATTAATTTAAAATCAACTCTTTTGCTTATCGGTGTATTGCCAGAATATAGCTTGGCAAAGCGTTCGATGGTGTAAGTCGCATCTTTAAACTCATTTTCAAGATCGATAGGTAGAGGTTGAAATCCTTTTAAACTCGAATCTTTCTTCACTTTGAACGCTTTTTCGGAGGAATAAAGTTGAGTTACTTTTAAAGAATCATTGTGTATGCCCGAAATTGGAAGTTTAATCTTATCCATCATATAGCGAGTGATGTAGACATACTTCACATTGGCAGAGTCGCTCTCGATTTGTGAGGTGATCACTTCTGGTTTTTCAGCACTGTTGCGCATGGTTTTCCGTGTGGTGTTGAAGTATTTGTAGTAGCGATCTACCTCGTGCTGGCGTACAGCCATTGCTGTTTCGTCCAGTGCACGATACACACGGCTATCGAACTCGCTTTCTTTGGCGTCAAAAGCTTTTTTGAGCCAATATAATTGCACAATGATGAGTCCCACGAGGGAAATTGTCATTAAAACAATTAATATTTTAAAAAATTTTTTTTTCATTTCAATATTATTGATTAAAAGATGAAAGGTGTGATATTTTACACAATATTAGGCAATTTGTTTAAAAATTCAAGCGTTTTGTGTTTAAAATCTGCCAAACTCCCATCGTTGTGAATGGTGTAATTGGCCAGTTTTTCCCTATCCTCATCGGTCATTTGCTTTTCTATGCGCTGCTCTATGTTTTGGGCGGAGGTATGGTCGCGCTTGGCAGCCCGCTCGATACGCTTTTCGGTGGGGCTTGATATGTTTAGTACAAAATCACAACTTTCATTAGTGCCAGATTCAAATAAAATAGCCGATTCTTTGAATACAAAATCAGATTTTTGGGCGCTTTTCCACTTCTTAAAATCCTTTGCCACCGCGGGGTGTATCAGGGCATTGAGGCGTTTGAGCTCCGCATCGTTAGAGAAAATGATTTCGGCTAACCGTTCTTTATTAAGCCCATTTGGGGTGTAAATTTCTGTGCCATACCAAGCGATTAATTGTGCTTTAATTTCAGCAGATTCTTGGTATAAGTCCTTAGCCCTTTGGTCTGAATTATACACGGGAAATCCCGCTTCTGCAATGAATTTTGCAGCGGTAGATTTTCCAGAGCCGATTCCTCCCGTGATACCGATAATTTTCATTTTTTAATATTTTTTAAGCTAGAAAGCATAGCCAATTGCCCACACTACACGCAAATTCAGTCCGTTGTTGTTTTTGCCAAAGCCAGGAATGGCGATAGGGTCTATGTTTTGGTCGGTTTTCTTGAAAAGCAAAATGTTGATCCCCGTATTGGCATTGATGTAAAAATTGGAGTTGCCGATCGGCACGCTGGCACCCACAAGTGGCTCAAACCAAACGGCTGTTGCTGAATGGCTTGGGATTGAAATGCTGATGGGGGATTCGCGATAGCCTTGCACGGGAGCTTCGCTAAATTCTTGATTGAATAACGAAAAACCAACGCGCCCACCCATGTAGAAATTCATGTTTGGGTTTTCGTTGTCTTGGCTCACAATCCAGTTGGCCCCTATATTGGTAAAAAATCCGCTAGATTTGCCCTTCCAGCCCACATCATCGTATTCATTTTTTTCGTAGCCCGCCTCGGCTGCGGCATACCATTTTTTGCGAATGGGGACTATTGCGCTAGCTTCGTAGCCCGTTTTATGGGTGAAAAATTGCAGGGCAGGCTGTGCCAAGTCTATCCCTACAAAAACTTTTTTTCGTTCCTTCTTTTCTTGGGGCTTATTTTCCTGTCCCAAAACCGACGAAATATTAATAAGTAAGCAAAATGTGAGCAGCGTTTTGACTAATGATTTCATCTTGTAGAATTTCTATATTTTTTATGAAATTATGAGAGCTTGCAGTGGCATTCAGGTTTGAATACACGGCCTTAAACCCGCAGGCTTTTGATACATATTCAGTACTGTATTTATAGCCAATCTTCACTACATCAAGGAATTGGTCGGAGGATTTTCTTCTTGAAAAAATCAAGAAAGTCTCTGAGGAGGGGCTGAGTGGTAGCGGCACACTGATGGAGTCTCTACCCGCGCCACTTGTGATGAGAGTGAATTCATTTGCGCTGTCTTGCCGAAGGACATAGAGAGAGTCCAGCGTTTGCGTGGGGGTAGCGCTTTTTAATTTAATGATTAATTCAGGCGTTTTGTTTTCGGTACAGATGTCATCTTCTTCGCAAGCCCAGAAGAGACTGCCGAAAAGCATTACAGATAGGCCTAAGATGTATTTTTTCATAATTAAAAGTAAGGTTAAATTTTTTCTAAAAGCACCACATTTTCCACATGGTAAGTCTGCGGGAACATGTCCACGGGCTGGATTTTTGATACCCTGTATTGCTCCTTCATTAGGGCTAAGTCCCTCGCTTGCGTTGCAGAGTTGCAGCTCACATAGACCACGCGTTTTGGGGCGATGCGCAAGATGTTTTCCACCACTTTGGGGTGCATTCCATCTCGTGGCGGGTCGGTAATGATGATGTCTGGCACGCCGTTTTGTGTTACAAATTCATCGGTGAATACCTCTTTCATATCACCGCAATGGAATGTGCAGTTTTCAATTCCATTGGCGGCGGCATTTTCTTTGGCGGCGGCAATGGCTTCGGGTACTGATTCTATACCTACTACTTTTTTAGCTTTTTTAGACACAAATTGTGCAATGGTTCCTGTGCCTGTGTATAAATCATAGACTAATTCCTCGCCCGTAAGCCCCGCAAAATCTCTTGCCACTTTATACAATTCATAGGCCTGCTCGGGATTGGTTTGGTAAAAGCTCTTTGGCCCAATTTTAAAATGCAAATCTTCCATTTTTTCGGTGATGAAGTCTTGCCCTGCAAAGGTTTTTATATCTAAATCATACACCGAATCGTTGCCTTTTGGATTAATGGCATAAAGCAAACTCGTGATTGATGGAAATTGTTTTAAAATATGATTTAATAGATTTTCTCGTTCGGTTTTATTTTCTTCAAAAAACTGGATCAATACCATAACTTCGTTCGTTGTGGTGGTGCGAATCATAAGCGTGCGCAAGAATCCTTCCTGCTTCACGGGGTCGAAGAAGGCTAAACGATGCTCCTCGGCGTAGGCCTTAATGGCAAGTCGTATGGCATTGGAGGGGTCTTGTTGTAGCCAGCATTTTTTCACATCAAGGATTTTGCTCCACATTCCTGGGATATGGAATCCAAGGGCATTTCTATCGGTAATTTCTTTGTTTTGAGCGATTTCTTCATCTGTAATCCATCGCTGATTGGAGAAAGAAAATTCTAATTTATTTCTATAAAAATACTTTTCCTTTGAGCCTAAAATTTTCTGAGCTCCTCCGTCTATTTCGATGCCACCAATGCGGGTAAGGTGATCGTAAACTTCTTTTTCCTTATAATGTAGCTGAGCCACATATTTCATGTTTTGCCATTTGCACCCACCGCATACGCCAAAGTGCTCACACTCGGGCTCTGTCCTAAACTCGGAGTATTCTTGAACAAATACAGCGGTGCCTTCCATATAGCGACGTTTTTTCTTTAAAATGCGCACATCTACGGTGTCGCCAGGCACGGCGTTTCGCACGAAAATTGTTTTGCCATCGGGTGCTTTTCCTATGCTTGCGCCCTTGGCACCAGCTGTTTCAAGATAAATATTTTCTAAGATTAAAGGTTTTCTTTCTTTCTTTGCCATAATACAAAGATATGCCAAAATTTTGTTGTACTAAATTATTGTTTTCCAAAATAAAAAAAGCCGAGTAAAAACTCGGCTTGTTGATGATTTTTGATGCTTTGAAAATTAAAAATGATAAGTAATATTTAATCCTCCAATGAAATAAGCTTTAGATGGTCCTGGGTTTACATCTGTTACAGTGCCCACAGGGTAGCCATTGCCTAAATCGTTGTCTCCTACGGCATTTCCTACAAATAGGAAAGTGTAGTTGATTTGATTGGTTAAGTTGTTCCCGATAAGGAATAAATCTAAATCCCAGTTTTTGATGTTTTTCTTGTACCCCAATTTTGCATTGTATTGAGTAAAGCCTTTTACATTTACTGTGTTAGAGAAATCGGTGTAAACATCGCTGATGTAATTAAAGCTATTTCTCATATAGAAGCCAGCTTTGATATCAAAGTCTAGACCCAAAGAGTATTTGGTAGATGGAACGCCCACCACTTTGTTTCCGCTGAAATCTTCTTTTGAAGTTTTGAAATCCTTGTATTTAAAGTTGTATGCAGAAAGGTTTGCATAGGGGCGTACTACTTGAATAAATCTGTGAGGTGCTCTGTAATTGTAGCCTAAGCTTATCTCTAGCCCTTTGTTGTTTTGCAAGCCAGTATTGGCAAAGTAGTCATATGGGTTGTTTTGTGCATCTTTGGCAGAAAGTTTAGACAATTTATCTTTGATTTCTATATTAAATAAAGACACTTGGTAATCTAATTGATTGGCTAAGGTACCTTGAGCCGAGAAATCCCACATGTTGGCAAACTCAGGTTTCAAGTTGTCGTTTGTTTTTGAAATGCCTTTGATGTAAGCCGTTGCAGCAGTAGGGGCGTTGTAGCCTTCGCTATAACTTAGCGTCAATACATGGCTTTTCCCGATTTCTTTTTGTAGGGCGACATGAGGTGTTACTACAAGAGAGAAATCTTTGTCGATAGAAGCATCTTTGGTAGGTTTGGCAAGCAAGCCAGGGAAGTAGAGCAAATCTCTCCTGTCGTATCCTAGGCTGTTTCCACTTAATCCAGCGACAAGGGATAGACCGTAAGGCTCATATTTCCATCTGTTTGAGATAAAGAAAGATGCGTTGTAATTATTGTACTTAAAGTAAGAGCCTTTGCTAAGTGGTTTAGTCTGTAAAGGCGGAGTGCTTAGAGAACTGCCATCAAAACGGTAGTTTGATACCAATGGGCGAGAAATTAAGTATTCTGCACCTATATTAAATTCAGTTTTGAAATCTGGAATCCATGAGAATTTACCTGTCCATTCAGTTCTAGCACCATATGATGGTTGTTCCGAAACCTCAAAAGCACCTGCTGCTGCACGATCTGTATCTAGTGTGTGGTAGAAAATAGAGGTGTTGCTGCTGATGTTTGGCGTAACTTGCCATTGGTGATTAACGATAGCTCGTGTGCTGATGAAATGGTTGTGCCCATTTCTTCTGGTATAAGCTGCGTTTCCTGGATCTTTTCCTGCGTAATAGTCTTCGTAAGAAATTTGCCCATCTACTCCTTGGTAAGAATCGTTGTGCGATGCATACACCATCATTTTTTGAGTATTGCTTAGCTTAAAGTTGCCTAAGAAACTGTAGTTGTTTTTATTGGTGTTTCCTCTAGGGCGATAGCCCTCACTCTGTAAGTGCCCATAGCTGAATCGCATAGCATAATTATCATTAGCGGCATTTACGCTAGTAGTGCTCCCGAAAGTGTTGAATGAGCCACCCATAGTGTTTTGCGATATTTTTACGCCATGTTGCTCATCTGGTAGCATATTGAATTTTATAACACCGCCTACACCTCCACCATACAATGTGCCAGCAGGTCCTTTGATTACATCTACTTGATTAACGGTAGAGAAATCTAAATCTTCTAAAATCGTAGTACCATCAGCATTAGTCATAGGCACTCCGTTTAAGTAGAATTTAACACCCCAGTTGTTGAACTTTTGGTCGTTTCCATAGCCACGAACTACCACGCGTTGTCCACCAAATTGTGTCCTTTTATCTACCTGTACTCCAGGGATTATTCCCAAACTTTGCTCAATGGCTTGAGGAATATTCCTGCCTAATTCATAAGCACCCAATACTTCTGTGGTTTGAGCATTAGAAATTACAGCATTTCTTTGGTGGTTTCTTTTTTCTTTTCCTTGAACGAGTACGGAATCTAGCACATAAGTTTTGCTAGGTTGTTCTTGTGCTGTTATACTATAAGTCATCGCTAATAATGTAAACGAAATAAATGCCTTATTCATGTTTTTTTTTGAAATTGTGAAAAACAGAGCAAAGGTATAATCAAACTAGATAATAAGCGAAATTATTTCATAGAAATTTTTAATAAAAACTTTAACACCCTAAGAGCTTGTAGTTTCTAAAACTTTTTATAGCTTTTCCCCCCTGTCTATGAAACAGTGTGTGCAATATATAAATAATTGTGATAAGTTTAACAACTTTTTCTTGCCTAGCTCAAGAAAAAGTGTAAACACACACAGCTAGATTAGACTCGCCGTCGCTCGCTCCTTATAAAAATGCGTGCTTACGCGTAACCTACAAAAATAATTTTAGAAATCAAGAATGCCCTACCGCTTTATTTTTTAGAGGGGTAGCGTTTTTTTCGTATAAAAATCTGAGAACGAGGGAAGTAGCTATTGCTATTTTCTCGGTCTTTTTTGTTGAAAAAATGGGAGAGCCTGAGCACTTTTTTAGTGGTTTTCCGTTGCATTACTCCGTCTCTTTATTGGTTTTTATAGTTATAGCCATTATATGGCTTGGGGCGGAGTATTTTTTTTGCTTACAATCAGATAAAATAAATAGAATTTTTAATTAAAAACAAACAAAAACAAAGAAAAAGAGTATTTTACTTTTAGGAAGTTTAGCACTAAGTGCTAGCCTGTATGCACAAAGCCAAGGCAGGGTGGGGATTAACACCCCAGAGCCTAAGGCGACTTTAGACATTAGTAAAGAGGGCGTAGACGATGCCAAAGGCTTACTTGTGCCACGCCTTACGGCAGACGAGGTAAAGACTATGACCGATTCAGGCAAAGTAGGCAATGAACAAAACTCTTTACTCCTTTATGTAACACAGCCTTTTGCCGATACTACAAACAAAACAGGCAAGTATGAGCAGATAGACCAAGCGGGCTATTACTATTACGATGCCAAAGACAACGGCGGCAAGTGGAAGAAATTAGGCACCAACCTCTATAATAGCAATGGCACCCTCTCAGGAGAAAGATTTGTAAACTTGAACGGCAATAAATTACACTTAGACAACGGCGAGACTACGATATCTGCTAATTCTTGGTTTTCATTAACTGTTAATGCTACAGGTAGTTTAGGTGGCGGTATAGCTATACATCCAAATGATTGGAATAAGCATGTAGAACTGAGCGCAACGAAAGAAGGCGACTTCCGTTTGTTTATGGATGGAAAAGGCGATGTAGTGCAGATACCTAAATCTACGGCAGATATAATAAGTGCTGGTGAAAATTTAAAGGTAAAAGGAAAAGGCGAAGAATGGGCATATATTGGCGGAGATGGTGCTGCTAACGATGTCCAAATAGGCTCTACCAATCCTGCGATAAATAACATCACTCTATGGAACGGGAGTGCTGGAACTCAAATGAATTTGTATGCTAAAGATGTCATATCATCTGGTAGAATCGGGGTAGGAGAAGCAGCTCCCACCGAAAAACTCCACATTAAAGATGGACACATTAAAATTGAAGACGGCACCCAGCAAGCAGGGCGTGTGCTAACCTCCGATGCCAACGGTGCAGGCACTTGGCAAGCCTTATCTATGGGAAATAAAATGGCTCAAATATTATTTCAATCAAATAATGTTAAAATCAATACCGCTAATTATTCTTCAGTTAATAATGTTAAGGTTTTGCCTACAAAAGAAATAGCAACAAGTGTTGCATCTGTGTATAATGAAATTGATAGGCTAGCCTATACAGAAGATAAGATAACATTACCTGCGGGTAAATATTTTATTTTTATCAATCATGATATACCTAGCTCTGAATATTGTTTTTTTCAGGTGAACAGAAATAGTGACAATCATCCTGTTTATACGACTTATTATGGAGAATGGCTTAATACTTCATTTCCATTAGTATTAGAAAAAGAAGATAGTATCTCTTTCTATATTAAAGGTTTTGCGGATGCCTCTTATAATTCTGCAGCTATCGATAATGAGAACGGTTTGCCTAATCCGTCTCCATTATTTTATCTTCCAGAAGCTTATTATGAAAAAGCCAATATCGTTAACTGGGTCACCATCCTAAAACTAAATTAAAAAAACAGTTATTATGTCAATCAAATACACCATAGTAGAAAGGCCTCAGCCAGGGGCAAAAGGCGGCGGCACCAAGAAATGGTATGCCCAAGTGAGCACCGCTGGGGAGATGAGCGTAGATGATTTAGTCAAGCAGATAGAAAAATTTTCAGCACTGAGCGAGGCAGATATAAAAGGCGTTCTGGTAGCCTTAGAGAATGTAGCCCAAGAAGCCCTATCTAGCGGAAAGCTGGTCAGGCTAGGGAAACTGGGCACGCTCTACCCTACGCTGAGCAGTAGTGGCGCCGATACCGAAGAGGCATTTAATGTCAGCCTCATCCGCTCTGTGGGGGTAAACTACCGTGCAGGCAAACGCATTATAGATGCAATGAAAGCGGCAGGCTTTGAGAAAAAATCCAAATAATCAAAATCCCCCTTGCCAAACCGCCTATTCATCGGCACTAAGAAACGAGGCTACCTTTTGGGCAAAAGGTAGCCTCGTTTTATCTAAAAAGTAGCTATGTTTTGCGTGAAACATAGATATGTTTTTGTTAAGTACTAATGGAGGGATTTATGAGGGGTTTTTAGAACTTATGGAGCAGCATGCAATTCATTCTGCTTGTGTAGCATTTTATCGCTATGCAAAGCACTGTTTTTGTTTGAAAAAAAAGTATTAAAATTGTAGTTTTGCTGTAAAATAAAAGATACATGAATAAGTTTTTATATGCTATCGTGTTATTGATAGCTACAAACCTGCTAGGGCAAAATATGCCGAGTAGCGAAGAATTGTACGATCCGTATATGCCAGAGTATTTTGCGGGGAAAGATCCTGCATGGTTGCAAGACATTCAAAAGAATCCTCGCGGGGTGAATTTCTATGAAATGGAAAAGAAATACCAAGAATGGCTTGCATCGGACCCCGACGCGAAGAAGAAAACACTAGACAAAAAGCCAGCGGTGAACTTTTACCGTAGATGGAGAAAGGCCTATGCCCCCTTTGTAGACTCAAAAGGTAACATCGTTTTGCCTACTAAAAAAGAATATTTGGCAAAGATTGACCAGCAAAACCGAGCCAATGCCTCTAAGACACCTTCAGGAAGGTTTCAACGCTCAACATCCTCTTCGACACCTACTAATGTATGGAAGAATATAGGTCCAGATAGAACAGCAAGAAATAACGGATTCGATTATATGAAATCCTATGACTACCATGCCAGTGTCTTTAGAATCGATGTGTATAAAAAGAACCCACAAATTTTATATTGTGGAGCCGAAACAGGTGTAGTTTTTAAAACGACTAATGGGGGTGAAAAATGGGTGGCGTGTGATCCTGTTTACAATTTCGGATATATGATCACTGCAATCACCATAAATCAAGAGAATACTAATGAGGTATGGGTGGGGTCAGACTTAGGACTTTTTGTTACTACAAATGGAGGAGAGTCATTCGAGAGAATAGATGGAATAGGAGAAAGAGTAAATAGTATCAAGGTAAATAAAGATATTATTACCATTGCTAGCAAAGAGGGATTTTATGTTTACAATAAAGCTACAAAAAAATTAAGAAAAACATTTAACGGGATTTGCTACGACCATGAGATTAAGCCCGATCAAAAAGATAAAGTTTATTTATTAGCACAGAAAAATGGAGAATACGAAGGGAAACTTTATACCTCGATAGACAGTGGGTTGAGTTTTGACAGGGGGGAAGCCATTGTAGCCAATAAGCAAATAAAATTTGGTCGTTTAGCCATAAGCTATGCACCAAAAGGTGGAGATTATGTATATGCTTTGGTTAATGTTTTTGATTATTCTTCCATGTCTCACGGGGTGCCCCGTATATTACAAAGTAAAGATGCAGGGAGAACTTGGGAGGACAAGACAGTGAGAACAGAAAATATAAGAGAGAGACAGAATACATTTTGCCCATCAGTTGATGCCAAACAGGGAGGGCAAGGCTATTTTGATATGATGATAGGTGTGTCGGATATAGACCCAGAGCATGTGATCTTTGGATTATGTAGTGCTTATCGCTCTACAGAAGGAGGGAAAGGAGGATATATTGCCAATGCAATTGGTGGTTATTGTAATTTTTCAATCCACCCAGATATGCAAGACATTGCCATAGCAGGAAACCAAGTATGGATATCCAACGACGGCGGTGTGAAATATTCTTCAGACTTTTTTAAAAGTAGAGATAAAGCAGAAAATCGTGTAAATGGAATATATGCCTCAGATTTTTGGGGCTTTGGGCAGGGCTGGAATGAAGATGTGATGGCTGGCGGAAGATGGCACAATGGCGATGCGGTAATGATTAACAACAAAAGTTATGGCCATGGAAAAATATCTGTTAAAGTTGGGGGAGTAGAACAAGCAACAGGTTATGTAATGCTTAGTAATCCTAAAAAAGTATATTTTACCGATGCAGGTATGTTTATAATGCCTGATGAAATAAGTGGAAAAGTAAAGCCTAATTATATGACATTTAACTCAGTGCCATACGAATCTTTGAAAAGTAATGGTTTTTTAGGCTTTGACCCCCGTTATGCAAAAAGAATACTGTTTCATCCTGGAAATAATTATTATGGTGTGATGAGCGCAACACATAAAATAGTTGAAACAACTAACGATGGAGAAGATGGTAATTTTAAAGAATTGCTCGATACCGATTTTAATGAAGATGGAACAGAAGCGATGCAAGAAAATTTCTCGAACATAGTTTTTGCTCGTTCTAATCCGAATACCATTTACGCCGCAGGAAATAGACATATTTACAAATCGAAAGACAATGGTGAAAATTGGGAAATGCTAAACCCAATACCTAAAAATTTAGGGTTTCAGTATGGATATACTGGTTCTCCAACTTCTTTTATTGATGTAGATCCCCATGATGAAAATAAAATATGGGCAGTGCAATCAGGCACAGAAGGAGCCGTATTTTATAGCAAAGATGGTGGTGAAAATTGGATAAATCCGCTAGATGATAATATGAAAGATAAGCTATTTCGATGGGTTATCATAACAGGAGATGAGTTGGAGGGCGTATATTTAGGCACAGATGGCGCTTCTAAAATCTATTATAAAGATAAGACGATGAGTAATTGGACGGATTACTCTTCAGGATTTCCGTCAGCTGCTCGTTTGACTCGTTTGGTACCATTCTTTAAAGAAGGGAAGCTAAGAGCAGCCACTAGCCAAGGAATTTGGGAGGCTCCGTTGTATAATCAAAACTTTAAGCCAGTAGCACAGCCCATTGCCTTAAACCTAGGGGGAGCAGAGTTGGCCAATGCTAATCAGGAAGTGCAATTTGATTCTTACTCTATTGTAAATCAAAATCATGCTAAATGGGAGTGGTCTTTTAAACCTCAGCCGTCTTATGTTTCAAATAAAAATGTGCGAAATCCAAAAGTGATATTCAAATATAATGGAAAATACGATGTAACATTAAAAATAACTACTCCTAATGGCTCGCACGAGCGCACTATCAAAGAGATGATTGTCGTGAAAAATGGAGAGGAAAGACCTAATACCCCACAACCTCCTCAAAATCCAGAACCGCCAGTGTCTCCAAATCCACCAAGCGACCCAACACCGCCTGAGATTGAAGGGCTAAGTGGATTGAAATTCGTGGTAGTAAACGCAGATAATTTTACGCTTACTTGGGATATGCCAAGCAACATGAAAGGAGTATCTTATTACGATGTTTTGATTGATGGTGAAGTGAAAGGTGCAACTAAGGCAAACGAGATTACCATTTCTGGATTAAAGCCTTTAACCACCTACAAGGTTAGAATCGTTGCTCGAAAAGCCAACGGAGATCTTATTGCACAAAGTGAGACAATTACAATGCAGACACTTGAAGGAAAAACACAAAGTAAGCTATTATTTTATCCAAATCCAGTAATCAATAAGCAGTTGTTTGCCAAAGGAGATAATTTAGCCCAAATCAAATGGATTAAAATTTATGATATGCAAGGCAAGCTAGTGCGCGAAATTCCTCAGCCATTTGCCAGTGGCGATTCCGTGAGTCTCGTGGGCTTGGCTCAGGGCGTTTATATCTTAACCACGCCGCACCATTTTGAGAAAATTATAGTCCGATAAGGATTACCCATTTTATCATACGCCTAGCCGCACGATTTTCATTATCAGTTAATCGTGTGGCTTTTTTTAAACGGTAAATGAATTAAAAAAATATGCTTATCAAATCAACTAAAAAACACGCCACGCGCGCAGCTCACCGCCTTTGCCTCGTAGGAATAGAAAAATCGCAAGTAGGAGCGCATTTTATTGCGAATTTATCAAAGAACGGCGCGTAGGAATAGAAAAATTTATAAAAACAATTAAAACCAACAAAAATGAAGTTATCTATAAATAAAGTTATAAAAAATAATTTCTTTTTTTCTCTTTTGATTTGGTTCTTATTACACCTATTACATATAAATGTGAGTCTTTTTGAATATTGTTGGGAAGAAAAATTGTATTGGATGGAAATGAGAACAGGCGTAGGAGGGTATTGGATAAATCAAACTTCATTTAATTTTTCTGATTATAAAGAATATGGACCAAAAAATATCAAAGACATTTTTTTTCCCTACACATATAGGCAAGAAGATGTTTTATTATTACTATTATTATTGATTGTATTATTTTTTTGTTATATTGTATTCCCTACTATAACAATGCTATTCAAAAAAAAGAATCAAAAGAAAATGTTTATAATTATTGATAGTATTAATTTTTCAATATATTTATGGTGTGCTTTTATAGGGCTATCAGACAAGCCTATGATAGGTGTTATTCCAATATACATATTATTGCCTTTATTTTTTTGTATTCTACTATGTTTTAGAATGCATCAATATAAAAAGAAATTGATATTTTAAAATATCCCAATATAAAAGAAGAATGCACGAAAATAAAATAAACAATTATGAGTGAATTAATTACACTGATGACTTTTACCAATGATTTTGAGGCAGAAGTAGTAAGAGCGCGCTTAGAGGCAGAGGGCGTGAGCGCCTATTTGTTCAACGAAAATTCGGTCTATACGCTGGGCTTTACAATTGGCAATTCAGGTGAAATTCAGCTGAAAATTAAGGCAAAGGATTTGGACAAGGCAAAACATATTTTGGAAAAAAATTTGTAGAAATGCCAATAATTTGTAATTTTGCCAACCGGTTAAATAACCTCTGACGAGAATCGTGAATGTTGTTTAACGCTAAAACATTTAATTTATTATCAAATGGATCAATTAGTAAAATACGTAGAAGACAAGTACGTAGCAAAAAAAGATTTCCCTGAATTTTCTACAGGAGATACCATTACAGTTTATCAAGAAATTACCGAGGGCGGTAAAACTCGTGTGCAGTTTTTCCGTGGCGTAGTTTTACAAAGAAGAGGTGCAGGTGCTACTGAAACTTTCACTGTAAGAAAAATGAGTGGTGAAGTAGGTGTAGAAAGAATTTACCCAATCAACTTACCAGCGATTCAAAAAATCGAAGTAAACAAAAGAGGTAAAGTTAGAAGAGCTAGAATTTTCTATTTCAGAGGACTTAGAGGTAAAAAAGCAAGAATTAAAGAAGCTTAAGATACTTGAATCTATTTGTGTAAGCAAAAAATTCTGCAAACCATGGTTTGCAGAATTTTTTTTATACTCGGAAATAAAATTCATTCAAAAAAATGTAACTTTGTGCTATGACAATACAAGAAGCTCAACAGCAAATTATAGATGATTTTTCTTTTTTCGAGGATTGGCAAGATCGCTACAATCATTTAATCAGTCTTGGCAAATCCCTCGCTTCAATTCCCGCAGAGGACAAACAGCCCGAAAATTTGGTAAAAGGGTGTCAGTCTAATGTATGGCTGGGAGCTCATCTAGAAAACGGAAATGTGGTATACACTGCCGATAGCGATGCCATTTTGCCCAAAGGCATCGCGGCACTTTTGGTGCAAGTGTATTCTGGGCATACGCCGCAAGAAATCTTGAAAAGTAATGAGGATTTCATTGCAAAAATAGGCTTGCAGGAATTCCTATCGCCCACGCGCGCCAACGGACTTTTGGCAATGATTAAGCAAATTAAATTTTATGCCATCGCTTTTGATGCTAAAAATGCTTAAGCCCCAAGAATGATGCAGAAAATTTTAGCCTTTCGCCTCTCTGCGCTAGGAGATGTTGCAATGACGGTGCCGGTGATTTTAGCCGTTTTGGAGCAAAATCCACAAGTGGAAATCACAATGGTAGCCCCCAGTATGCTGCACGATTTTTACCCCCAGCACCCAAGATTGCATTTAGTGGATTTTAATAAAAAAAATAAGCACAGAGGCCTTGCAGGAATCTATCATTTTTGCCAAGAAATCACCCAAGAGCCATTTGATGCCTTTGCCGATTTGCACGGCGTATTAAGGTCTTTCGTTTTAGGCTTTTTATTGAAAAACAAAGGCTTAAAAATTAGTAGAATAGACAAAGGCCGCGCGGAGAAAAGAGCGCTCACGCGCCGCCACCATAAAATCCTGAAACCACTGAAACACACCACAGAGCGCTATGCTGATGTGTTTAGAAATTTAGGTTTAGAGGTGAAACTAAGCCACCAGCTGAAAAATCACCTATTTGCCCCTATGCCCAAGCTAGGCAATGCCGTGGGGATTGCGCCTTTTGCCAAGCATAAGGGGAAGCGCTACCCACTTAATGAGATTTTACAGCTAATATTGCACCTCACTCAGCGTGGCAAAAAAGTATATATCTTTGGGAGCAAGCAAGAGGCCGCGAGCTTAGATGGAATTAAAGACCCAAACATTGAAATCGTTGCAGGGAAATTAAGTTTTAAAGAAGAGCTAAAACTCATCAGTCGGCTAGATTGTATGCTCAGTATGGATAGTAGCAATATGCATATGGCATCGCTAGTGGGCGTGCTAGTAGTCTCCGTTTGGGGCGCCACACACCCGTATGCAGGCTTTATGGGCTACGGGCAGAGTGCTGAAAACGCCGTGCAGGACACGGAGCTAAATTGTCGCCCGTGTTCGGTGTTTGGCGATAAAAAATGCTTCCGAGGCGATTGGGCTTGTTTTGATGCCATTACGCCCGAGGATTTAAGTATTAAAATAGAGAAATTATCAAGTTGAAAACATTAATTAGTAAAGAAAATTAGTTGAAATTCAAAAGTATGTACATTAGAAGTTTTCTTTTATCCATTTTCTTAGTTTGTAGCGCGTGCAAGGAAGTTTCAAAGCACATTCAGCGCGAGGAGAGCATTCCGCAGAGAGAGACCTTTAAGGTAATCGGCATCTCTGATGGCGATACGGTAAAACTTTTAATCAATGGCGTGGAGCAGAAGGTGCGCCTAGCCCACATTGATTGTCCCGAGAGAAGGCAGGCTTTTGGCAATGTGGCAAAGCAGGAGGTGTCTCATTTAATTTTTGGAAAAAATGTAAAATTAAATCACCAAGAGGAGCGAGATAAATACGGAAGGCTAATTGCCGAGATAATTATGGAAGACGGCACCAATTTAAATAAGCTTTTGGTGAAAAAGGGGCTAGCGTGGCACTTTAAAAAGTATTCCAATAATCAAGAATATGCACAATTAGAAATCGAAGCAAGACAAAATAAAGTAGGGCTTTGGAGTGACGAGCACGCAATGTCTCCGTCTGATTTTAGAAAATTAAGTCGTAGAAAAAATTAGAATTTAATGCTTTTTTGCTGATTTTACGACCAAGAAAATAAAAATCACTTGCACGATTACATACACCCAAGTCGGGATATTGTAGCCTAAAAAGTCTGAAGTAGGCTCCCAATGAAATAGCATATACACCAAGTTGAATGCTACAAGTGTTACGATGATAGCTCTTAAAATACGCATTTTAAATCCATTTTTTCATTTTGAAATAGCCCAAAGGAGCCACCATAGAAATTAAAATCCCTAACAAGGCAAGAGGGTAGGCATATTTTTCATTAAGTTCAGGCATGTATTCAAAGTTCATTCCATAAATTCCAGCAATGAGTGTCGCGGGGGCAAAAATCACCGTCATAATGGTAAAGACTTTCATAATTTGGTTCTGTTCCATATCCACCAAGCCCTGAAAGGTATCTTGCAGGAATTCCAAGCGGTGGAAGTTGAAAGATACATGTTCAAGCAGGGAGCTAAGGTCTTTTAGCATAATGGTGATGGTCTCGTAATTATCATTGGGGAAAATCCTTGATTTGTTTAGCGAGGAAAGTACGCGCTGCATCTCCATAGAATTCTCGCGAATGACCATACTTTTTTCTTGCAGGCTTGTGATTTCTTTAAGCAATTCGCTTTCAAGTTTCTCCTCTTTTACTAATTTTTTGGTGAGCTTGGAAATCTTTTCCGTAATCAGCTCAATGGAATCCGCAAGGTAATCAATGCGGGTGTCTAAAATCATTAAAAAAGCCCGCTCGCCCGTTTGAGGTTTCAGCATACGTACCTTGCGCGAGGTGGCTCGGAAGGTTACATACTCATTGTCCCTTTCGGTGAACAAGACATTGTCTTTCAAGATAAAGGAGACGGGTTTTAGGAATTCCTCATCGTGCTTATTATTGGTAAAGTTCATATTAATACCAATCTCCTCCTCGGTCTCAATGTATCGGGAACTGAGCTCAATCTCCTCCGATTCTTGATCGGTAAAGAGCTCGATATTAAACACTTGCTCGATTTTCTTTTTTTCCTCCTCCGTTGGGTCTATCAAATCCACCCAAAAAACCTGTTTCTTGTCTTCGGCATTAAGCTCTGCACTCTGCACAATTCTTCCGTCTATTTTAGAAAACAATTTTAACATAAGCAATGTTTTTTTGGGGTTGGGCAAATTTACAATCAAAAATTTAAAAACGAGTAGGCATTTACATTATTATTTACCTAATTTCTTTTTAATTTCATTCAATTTCATCAAAGCCTCGACTGGCGTTAAAGTATCGATTTCAGTGCCTTCGATTTCCTCGCGGATAGCTACTAGGATAGGGTCGTCCAGCTGAAAGAAACTCAGTTGAATGCCCTCCTGCGCCGCGATGTTTTTCACCTTTTCGCCCTGCCCTGCGTGTGCGTTTTCCAGCTGTTTTAAAACCTCCTTGGCACGGCTAAGCACGGCTTGCGGCATACCTGCGAGCTTGGCAACATGAATCCCAAAGCTGTGTTCGCTGCCACCGGGTTGTAGTTTTCTTAAAAATAGTATGCTATCCTTGGTCTCCTTAATGCTGACATTGTAGTTTTTAATGCGTTTAAAGGATTTCGCCATTTCATTTAATTCGTGATAGTGTGTGGCAAAGAGTGTTTTAGGCCTAAATTTATTTTGGTGCAAAAATTCCGCGATGGACCACGCAATTGAGATGCCATCATAGGTACTTGTGCCGCGCCCAATTTCATCTAAAAGGATTAAGCTCTTAGGTGTTAAATTATTCAGAATCTGTGCTGTTTCATTCATTTCAACCATAAAGGTGCTTTCGCCCATAGAGAGATTATCAGAGGCGCCCACACGGGTGAAAATCCTATCCACAATGCCTATTTCCGCAGCTTTGGCAGGGACATAGCAGCCGATTTGTGCCATTAGCACAATCAGGGCAACTTGCCTTAGCAGTGCCGATTTACCCGACATATTGGGGCCGGTAATCATCATAATTTGTTGCTCGCTATCATCTAAATACACCGAATTTGAGATGTAGGGCGAAGACGGGGGCAATTGTTGCTCTATCACGGGGTGGCGCCCTTCATCTATATGCAGGTGCGTGCCTGTGTTTAGGGTGGGTTTTACATAATAATTTTTTTGTGCCAAATGCGCAAAATTGAGCAAGCAATCAAGCCTTGCAAGTGCATTGGCATTTTCTTGCAATTTCGGAATCAAAGGCATAATTGCAGTAATTAACTCTTGGAACAATTGCGTTTCAATTTGCAGAATCTTCTCTTCTGCACCTAAGATTTTTTCTTCGTATTGTTTTAGCTCTTCGGTAATGTATCGCTCGCTATTTACCAGCGTTTGTTTGCGAATCCAGTCGCTTGGCACTTTGTCTTTGTGCGTGTTTCTCACTTCGATATAGTAGCCAAAAACATTGTTGAAATTGATTTTTAAACTTGAAATTCCCGTATTTTCAATCTCGCGGTTTTTCATGTTTTCGAGATATTCTTTTCCATGGCTTAAAATATTTCTCAATTCATCTAATTCTTGGCTCACCCCTTCGGCAATCACATTTCCTTTGTTGATGAAATGTGGCGGATCGTCGGTTAGTGCTTCTTTAAGTTGCTGATTAAGATGTGACAAAGTGTCCCATGAAAAGGTAGTAGCCTTTAATTTCGTAGGATCATAATCTTGCAGAATTTCGACAATATTTTGTACCGAAGCCAATGCGTCCGTCAGCTGTGTTAATTGTTTCGGCGTGATTTTGCCCGTTGCGATTTTTGCACAAAGTCGCTCAATGTCGGGCATGTTTTTAAGTTCCTCTGCCAAAGGCAACGAAACTTCGGGGTGCTTTAGTAAATAATCTACGGTATTTTGTCTTAAAACAATAGGTTCTACCTTGCTTAAAGGGAGGGCAAGCCATCTGCGTAGCATGCGCGTTCCCATAGGTGTAAGCGTATGGTTTAGAATGTCTAAAAGTGTTACTGAATCGGGGTGTGGCGAATTGAATATTTCTAAATTTCGCACGGTAAACGAGTCTAGCCACATGAAGTTATCATTGGCAATACGCTGAAGTTTATTGATGTGTTTTAAGTCAAAATGATGCGTTTCGTCAAGATATGCCATCACGCTCCCCGCCGCAGTGATGGCAAGGGGCATTTCCTCCACGCCAAATCCTTTTAACGATTGGGTGCTAAAGTGGCGTGTGAGTTTTTCGTAAGCAAATTCATATTGAAATGCCCAATCGTCTAAATAAAACCGACTGATCGTGTGGGGCAAAAAATCGATTTTTTTTCTTTTTTGATGAATGATTTCGCTTGGCGAAAAGTTTTGAATCAGTTTTAAAACAGCTTGTTCGTCTCCTTCTTGCAGGAAAAATTCGCCCGTAGAAATGTCGAGCAAAGCCATTCCGTAGAGGTTTTTTTCTTGATGAATGGAAAGCAAAAAGTTGTTGGAAGATGAGCCTATAACTTGGTCATTCAATGCCACACCAGGGGTTACAAGTTCGGTTACACCGCGTTTTACAATTTTTTTTGCTTGCGATGGGTCTTCCAGCTGGTCGCACACCGCCACACGGTAGCCTGCTCGCACCAGTTTTGGCAAATAAGCCTCGAGCGAATGATGTGGAAATCCCGCTAATTCTATGTGAGAAGCGGAGCCATTGGCTCGTTTAGTGAGTACAATGTCTAGTGTTTTTGATGTTTTTATCGCATCTTCGCCAAAAGTTTCGTAAAAATCGCCTACTCTAAACAGCAAAATCGCATCGGGATATTTTCCCTTGATTTTGTTGTATTGTTGCATAAGTGGCGTTTCCTTTGTTTCTTTTTTTGCCATAAGACAAAAGTACTTATTTTTTGTGGGAAATCAGATTTTTATCTTTAATTATAGAAAAATCAAATTATTTCACTTTTAGGGCACGTGTAGGGCTAATGCGTTTAATCAAAAGGCTTGGTAGCCACAAAGCTAAAATGCTGATGAGGATACTGCCTAAATTTACTAAAAGTATCATCTGCCAAGATAAGAACACAGGGGCTTGCGAAATATAATAATTTTCGGGCGGTAATTGCACGATACCAAATTCGCTTTGAATCCATAAAAGTAAAAGTGCAATGCTGTTTCCTGTAATGAGTCCTGGGAGCATGATAAAGACTGCGTAGGCAATGAAAATCTGCCTGATTTGTGAATTATTGGCCCCCAAAGTTTTTAAAACTCCAATCGAATGTGTACGCTCTAAAATCAAAATTAAAAGCACCATCACCATATTGATTATCACAACAAAAAGCATGATAAATAAAATGATGAAAATATTGGTATCAAAGATTTTAATCCACTCTTCGATTTCGGAGAAGTGGTCGGTTGCGGTGAGTGCAATTAAATTATAATTAATTAAATTATTTACTTCTTCTTTTACAGGAGTTAAATCTTGGTCTACATCGGGCACAAAAAGCTCATAGCCGCCCACCACATCGGGAGCCCATTGATTGATGCGTTGCACCTGTTTCAAATCTCCGATTACATACAATTTGTCAAATAGCTCAATATCGGTGCTGTAAATGCCTGCCACTTTAAACTTTCGATAAATGGGTTTTGCCTCAGGATTTTTTTCATTGATGAAAACCATGACAAAAGTGCTCCCTACCTTTAAATAAAAGTTATTGGCAATTTCTTGAGAAATAACGACTTCGTTGCTGATTTTATTAGGATTAAATTTTGGAAAATGTCCTTTTTTTAGAAATTTTTGAAATCTTACAGTGTCATATTTTGCATCCACACCTTTAAAGAGCACACCATCAAAACTCTCTTTAGAGCGAATAATTCCACTCTTCACTGCGTAGCTTTGAATGTGTTCTATGTTTTTTGACGGGAATTTGGGATAATAATTAGGATTAAGATGTAAGGTGTCCGAATCCATCGAAAGATTGCTATTATAGGGCGTAATGGTGAGATGCCCACCAAAATCGGCCAATTTTTGTTTGATTTCCTTTTTGGCACCAATGCCAGTGGAAAGCGTAATGAGTGCTACTATGATACCGATAGCCACCGCAAATTGCCCAATGCGTACAATATTGCGCGAGAGACTTTCTTGCGAAGTTTTACCCCAAGCGATTTTATAAGCAAAATATTGGCTAAATTTCAATGTGTTCTAATTTTTATTAGGTATTAAATCCCGCGATTGTTATCTTTGGGAAATCGAAAATTTAAATTATGCGGTTCAAATATACATTTTTCAGTTTATTTTTACTATTAATTTTTTGCAAAGCGCAAGAAAAACCATCGGTCGATACTCATTTAGTAACAAAATGTTTTGAAAATCCCCAAATTAAAGTGGGGGCAGAAAACACCAAAGTGTATTTGCCACTGTTAGTCAATAAGAAAGTTGGGGTAGTGACTAATCAAACGGGGATTTTGCCCAATTATGGCAACGAGCATTTAGTGGATTTTCTTTTAGCCCAGAAAATTAATGTAAAAAAGATATTTTCGCCCGAACACGGATTTCGTGGTAAAGCCGATGCAGGTGAGAAAGTGAAAAGTGGTATAGACGAAAAAACGAGTTTGCCTATTATTTCGTTGTATGGCGATAACCGAAAACCAAAACCTAGTCAGTTACAAGATTTAGAGGTGATTCTATTTGATTTGCAAGATGTAGGCGTTCGTTTTTACACCTACATTTCTACCTTGCATTATGTAATGGAAGCCGCTGCAGAAAAAGGAATTCCAGTCATCGTGCTCGATAGACCAAACCCTAATGCGCACTATATCGACGGGCCTATGTTGGAGCCTGCATTGCGTAGCTTTGTCGGCATGCACGAGGTGCCCATTGTGTATGGAATGACGATTGGCGAGTATGCCCAAATGATCAATGGAGAAAAATGGCTTAAAAACGGAATTCAAGCGGATTTAACGGTGGTCTCGTTGCAAAACTACACGCACGACACGCCTTATGATTTGCCTGTGAAACCTTCGCCTAATTTGCCAAATGCCCAATCTGTGAACTTGTATCCAAGTCTTTGTTTTTTTGAAGGAGCCAATGTGAGTGCGGGGCGCGGAACCGATAAGCAGTTTCAAATATATGGTTCACCCTATTTAAAAGGCTATAAATTCAAATTCACCCCTCACCCAAATGAAGGTGCCAAAAGCCCTAAATTTAATGGGAAAACTTGCTATGGCGAAGATTTAAGCAATCATGAACGACTCAATGAAATCAGCCTGAAATTCCTTTTAGACGCGTATAAGAAAAACACCAAAAATCCATTTTTTACCGTTTTTGGTGGTTCTTATTGGATTGATAAATTAGCGGGGACACCATCGCTTAGGAAACAAATCATTGCGGGCTGGGACGAAGCCAAAATCAAGAAAACTTGGCAAAAAGGTTTAGAGAAATTTAAAAAGACCAGAGCTAAATACTTGTTGTACCCTTGATGGAAGATAAAAAAGATTTTTTTGGAAAAGTTTATGAATTAGTCAAGCAAATCCCTAGCGGGCGTGTTGCTACATACGGCGATATAGCTAAAAGAATCGGTTCGCCACAGTCGGCTCGGGTCGTGGGTTGGGCGATGAACGCAAGTCATGGATTGAGCGAGGAAATCCCTGCTCATCGTGTAGTCAACAGAAATGGACAGCTCACGGGAAAAGCCCATTTTGCACATCCCGATTTAATGCAAAAAAAACTCGAAGCCGAAGGAATTCAAGTAAAAAACGATGAAATTATAAATTTTAATGAAATGCGTTGGGATTTTAAAGATATAAATGAAAGAAAATAGCATTCACGACATCGATATTGATTTGATAGAGATGCTCCCTCGATGTGATGAAATAAGCCATTGCGAGCATCACAGACATGGAGCCACATTTGGGGCGGTTTAAACCCGAAGAGAAATTAAAAGAACTAGTGAGCGTGATTTGGAATTAGTGCAAATTGCATACAAAAAAATCAATTTGTATAAGATGGAACCTCTGAAGTCGTGATGTGCTTCTGTTTCATCAATCCAGATACCACGGAAAAAGATTTAGATTTAATTCTGGAAAGTGTGGAATAAATAAAAAACCCGCATTTTGCGGGTTTTTTATTTACATTTGATTTGATGAATTATAACCAAAAGTTTCCACCTTCAGGATCTAATTCGAAAATTAAGTCATAATCTTTTTTGATGTCTTCTACCGATACGCCATAAGCTTTTGCGGCGTCTGGGAAAAATACATTTTCTTTTAATTCTTCCGTTTCTTGGAAATTAATGCTTGAATAAATATCAACAGGGATAGAAACATATAAATCGCTATCGTAGATGCCAGGAGCTGGTTTGTCATTGTAAGCATATGGCTCGTTTTTGTTGTTTTTATTCAGTTTGTTTTCAACCTTAAAGTGAGCTAATAAGATTTTTAAATCAAAAGTATAATAAGGGTGATCTTTAGGCACTGTAAAATATCCTTTTAGCCCAATTGGGTCGTAGGCATTTGGGTTGTTGCTGTCCCATGTTCTCTTTTTCAACTCAGGTCTTCCTTCGTTAATAGATGATTCAGAATCTCTATAAGTGTAGGTCATTAATTCATCTTCGTTGATTTCTTTGTTCCCGTGAGTAGGTTTAATGTCTTTAGCATAAAAGAAGTGTTGGTGAATTTTATCCATACCATCTTTAACAAATTCTGAATTCATCAACTCTCCCGACTTGTTGTAATAATTGATAAGAACGGCGTAAGAGTTTCCTGCCAAGAATAAAATTGGTTTGTCTGTGCTTGGTACTACATTTCCTTTTTCATCTTGTGTAAATGATATTTTTTGCTCTCTTCTGAAGAATTTAATGGTTTCGGGATAGTCTGGGTCGCCATGGAAATTAGCCCCGTGAAGGTGACCTTCTTTAAAGGTGATTTCCACTTTAGACCACTCATCATGTCCTTTGTCTTTAGTCACATCAGTTGGAGTTGGTGCACTGTCGTCGTTCACACAGCTAAATAGTGCAGTAGCTGCGAAAATTGCTAATAAAGCATTTTTGATTTTTTTCATAATCTTCTTTGTTTTAGATTGGTTATTAATTATTTTTAAAATTTATATACGATTCTTGCTTGAATATTTCTGCCCATATCGTGGGCAAAAAATCTAAAGCGGTTGTTGTAGTCCTTATACAATTTGTTGAACAAATTATCTGCGACTAAATAAACCTGAAAATTGTTATTTTTAATTTTGAAATCTGCATTTGCCGAAGCTTGGAACAAATGATAAGCAGGCGGAGTGATTTCAACTAATTTATTCACATAATATGCATCAAAAGGCATTTCGTTTGCCGCAGTATAGCGGTTTTGTTTTGCTGTAAATCTATGCTGAATGCCAAATGATAAAGACTTTAATGTCTTGTCAAAATCCTTGTGCCACACTAGCTCTTGGCTTATGTTGGTAGGCGGAATGTTGGGCAAATAAGTATCGGTAGTTTTATTTTTAGCCCAAATAAATGCAGCCGTTGCACGATAATCCAATTGCGGAATTATTTTGTAAGAAAAATCAGCATCAATTCCCGTAAACACCGCATCCGTTTGCTGGTATTTATAAATAGGATAAATCCCAGAAAAAAGCGTTTTGGTTTCTTGCGTAGGCACATTAAAAATATAATTTTTAATATTTTGCCAATAAAAATCAGTTTCAATACTAAATTTTTTAGTATGAAAATGTACTGAACTCACCCATTTCAGTCCACGCTCGGAGTTTAAGTTTTTATCCCCTACTTCAAAGTTTCCTGCACCGTGATGTAGCCCGTTGCTGTATAGCTCATTCACTTGTGGGGCACGCCATGCCATGCCTACATTAGACTTGATGTAAAATGTGTGTGTAGGCTGATAAGCTAAGCCAAAACTATAAGTGAAATTTCCAAAATTTCGGCGTCCACCATAAAAGTTTCCATACAAATCATAGCCTTTGGAATCCATGTCTTTGTAATCATATCTTGCTCCCATTTCTGCACTCCATTTTCGTTGAGCGTATTTTTGAATTGCATAAATCCCAAATATTTCAGATGCGAAATTAGGAATCAGTGGCACGGCTTGCGTGCTCGGATTGTTGTAATTTTCTTGATAAATGTAATTTGCTCCCAATGCAGATTTCCAATAATTGGCATACTCTTTATGCCAACCGAAATCTATGGTGTGCGTTTTAAGTTCCATATCTACGGCAGGGATTCTGGTGCGTGTTCCACGGCGACGGCTATATTCTTGTCTGTGATTAAACTGAAAGGCATATTGCAAATCAAATTGCCCCAATTTATCTGATTTAAAGTAAGTTTTAATTTTGGCTAAATCATGCGAAACGGATTGTTTGGGAGCCTCGATTTCACGATTGAAATCATAAGTTATAGCAGGTTTGCCTAATGAATAAGCCCCATAAAAATCGTCTAAATTCCCTGCGTGCGCTGCGTAGAAAATGCCCAAATCTGTATTAAATCTACTATAAAACGCTTCTACTCCGTAGGTGTTGTAATCTAAACCTAAAGTTGCTGAAAAATCGTATTCGCGGCTTCCTGTGTTGTTTAAATAGTAATCAGCGGTTTTTAAGTCTCCCGAGTTTTTAGCGACTCCTTGCACGCGCCACGCAAAATGTGGGTAAGATTTTAGGCTACCTTCCATTTTTCCAGAGAGGCTATATTTTTGCCCATTGCTCTCATAGCCAGCAGTCAAGTTGCCAGAGAGGTCGCCGTGATAGGGCAGGTCGCCCGCCGAAAGCAGTATAATGCCCCCCAATGCATCGGCGCCGTATTTTACAGCATCGGCGCCTTTGATGATGGTGATTTTCTTAGCCATACCAGGGTCGATTTCAGGGGCGTGGTCTGCACCCCATTGTTGGCTTTCGAGGCGCGAACCATTATTCATAATCACTACGCGAGTTCCTTGCAGCCCGTTGATGATGGGTTTAGAAATCGTTCCACCCGTTTGGAGCATACTCACACCTGCCACATTTTCAAGGATTTTGCCTAAATCCTTTCCTGAGTTTTTTAAGATTTTATCTTCATGAATATCAGAGCTAGCTTGTGTGATTTCTAAATTTTGATTTTTCCCTTGTGCCACCACGCTTGCCAGCTTTTGAGCTAGTGGCGTGATGAATAGCTTTTCTGGGAGCTTTTGGCTAAAAGTATCTTCATAGGTTTCATAGCCATTTTTCTCAATTTTGATAGAGAGTTGGCTCGCAGGTGTGTAGCGATAGGTGCCGTGGTCTGGGGCGATGCTTTGCCCATTAATGCTAAGCTTTGCATCAAGGATTTGGTAAAAATTAATTTGGTCATAAATCTTTACCTCCAATTCCTGAGCGGATAGGGCAGAGAAAAGTAGTAAAAGGTATGCAGCTAAATGTAGTTTATTTTTCATAGAGATTAATGGCAAGTGCATTTAGGGTTTAGGCAGTGGATTTTTTCAAGCTTTTTCATAAAGTGCGCCGCGGTAGACTTGCGAATGTCATAGATTTTGCTAATGCTCGTGGCGTCTATATTTTTATATTTAAAGTACTCAAAGGCTATGAAGAAAGACTTCGTTAAACCAAACTTCACCTTATGGAAAATCGTGTGCGCCGTGGGGGATTCCGTGTAGCTGCACTTGTTGCAGGTTCTGGAGTGGTCTTTACGCTCTTGGAATGCCGTGTGGTGGCATTTGTGGCACTCAAAACCTTCTTTCCATTTGTATTCTACTAGGAATTGCTTGCAGTCTTCGTCGCTCTGAATCATATGGGCAAAATCCACTAAATTCGTCTCTAAAAACACATTTTCCAAACTCTTCATGCTCGCAAATGTATGAAATTAAATGTTCAAAAAATCATTTTTCTTTTTAATTTGATAGAAAATTGCTGAGTTTAACCATTTTTAAGAGTTGGAGGGTTCTTTAATCATGTTTTTTTAAGCATAAAAAAATCCAGAAAATAGGCGGGCTACTTTCTGGATTAAAAACAAAGTTTAATTATAAAATTAAGCGTTTTGTGCTTTAATTAGGTTAAGTGCAGAACCTGCATTAAACCATTCAATTTGGCTTTGGTTGTAAGTGTGGTTAAGCGTAATGATGTCTTTTGAGCCATCTTTATGCACCACTTCAAGGTGTAGCTGCTTGTCTGGGGCAAATTCGCCTAAGTCTATAAAGTTGAAAGTGTCGTCTTCTAGAATTAAATCGTAATCAGCCTCATTGTTAAAGGTAAGTGCCAGCGCGCCTTGTTTTTTAAGATTGGTTTCGTGGATTCTTGCAAAAGACTTCACGATTACAGCCACCACGCCCAAATGCCGTGGCTCCATTGCAGCGTGCTCTCTGGAAGAGCCTTCGCCGTAATTTTGGTCGCCCACAACAATGGTGGGAACACCCGCCGCTTTATAGGCTCGTTGCACCTCAGGCACAGGGCCGTATTCTCCCGTTAATTGATTTTTAACAAGGTTGGTCTCTCTATTAAATGCGTTCACCGCACCAATCAGGCAGTTGTTTGAAATATTATCAAGATGCCCACGGAATCTTAGCCAAGGGCCCGCCATAGAGATATGGTCGGTAGTGCATTTGCCAAAGGCTTTGATTAAAAGTTTAGCCCCTGTAATGTTTTTGCCAATGGGCTCAAAAGGGGGTAAAATTTGCAATCTCTCGGAATTTGGGTCCACCACTACTTCTACATTGCTGCCATCTTCCACAGGAGCTTGGTAGCCCGCATCATCTACGGCAAAGCCTTTTTTGGGTAGCTCATCGCCAGTGGGAGGGTTTAGTTTCACGGCCTCGCCCTTTTCATTGGTGAGTGTATCAGTAGTTGGGTCAAAGTCTAATCGCCCTGAAATCGCAATAGCAGCTACCATTTCTGGCGAAGCTACAAAGGCGTGGGTGTTAGGGTTGCCATCGGCGCGTTTAGAGAAGTTTCTATTAAACGAGTGAACGATGGAGTTTTTAGGTGCATTTTTAGGGTCGCTATACCTAGCCCACTGCCCAATGCAAGGGCCGCAGGCATTAGTGAATATCGTAGCGCCTAAGTCTTCAAATGTTTTTAATAGCCCGTCGCGCTCGGCAGTGTATCTAATTTGCTCAGAACCTGGGTTGATGCCAAAGTCTGCTTTGGGCTTTACGCCAGCTTCAAGCGCTTGTTTCGCGATGGAGGCGGCACGGGTTAGGTCTTCGTAAGAAGAGTTGGTACAAGAGCCAATCAATCCCCATTCTACTTCTAGTGGCCAGCCATTTTCGGTGGCTTTTTGGGTCATGTCTTTTCCTGCTTGTGTTCCTAAATCTGGCGTAAACGGTCCGTTTAAATGAGGTTTTAAGTCATTTAAATCGATTTCGATAATTTGGTCGAAATATTTTTCAGGGTTTTGGTAAACTTCTGGGTCGGCTGTTAAGTAATCTTTGATTTCATTGGCAGCATCAGCCACATCGGCGCGATCTGTCGCTCTCAAGTAACGCTCCATAGACTCATCATAACCGAAAGTAGAGCAAGTAGCCCCGATTTCTGCGCCCATATTGCAAATGGTGCCTTTACCCGTGCAGGAGATGGATTGAGCGCCCTCGCCGAAGTATTCAACGATTGCACCTGTGCCGCCTTTCACGGTGAGGATTTCGGCTACTTTTAGGATTATGTCTTTGGGGGCTGTCCAGCCATTGAGTTTGCCTTTTAGGTGAATGCCTATAAGTTTTGGGAATTTTAGTTCCCACGGCATACCTGCCATTACATCTACGGCATCGGCTCCTCCTACGCCGATGGCTACCATTCCCAGCCCGCCAGCATTGGGCGTGTGGGAGTCGGTGCCAATCATCATTCCGCCTGGGAAAGCATAATTTTCAAGCACTACTTGGTGGATAATTCCTGCACCTGGTTTCCAGAAGCCAATGCCATATTTATTGGATACGGATTCTAGGAATCTAAAAACTTCGTGCGATTGGCTTAGCGCGTGTTGGAGGTCTTTGGAAGCGCCTTCCTTTGCCTGAATTAGGTGGTCGCAGTGCACGGTGGTGGGCACAGCAACTTTGCTTTTCCCTGCTTGCATAAATTGCAAAAGTGCCATTTGTGCAGTCGCATCTTGGCACGCAATTCTATCGGGCGCAAAGTCTACATAAGACTTTCCGCGCTCGTAAGCTTCAGTTGCTTCGCCTTGAGATAAATGTGAATAAAGAATTTTTTCGGCGTGTGTGAGCGGGCGGCCTACAATTTCTCGCGCTTTGTCGATTCGTTGTTTGGCTCTGGCGTACACGCCTTTAATCATATCAATATCAAATGCCATAATTGTTGTGTTTTTTTGTATTTTTACAAATTTAAAATTTATGATTAAATTTAAAAGTTTTAAGCGCTTAAATCTACTTGATTTTGATTTTTATTCCAATATTTAGAATCATTCTATTTATTTCTTCAATTATTTGTAATTAAATATTGAGGGTTTTGAGCCATAGATTGGGCGCGTGGGAGCGGTCTTTTTACGCTTTTTTGAATGACTGAAAATTATTACTTAGCTTTGTAATTCGAATAAAAGATGAGAGATTATGATTGAAAGTATTTCGGTGCATAAGGTGGGGAATAAAACGCAAGATAATACCCTGATTATTTCAGAATTTCCCGCACTTGTAGCGAGTGAGGATGTGCCCGTTTTGGAAGCCTATTTTACTAAATATTTCAAGAGTGAGGAGCTTTTTCGCTTTGATACTTCGCCAGAAGTGGGCGAAAATCAGGTGATGGCGCAGGTGGCAAAGATTTTTGAAAACCCTGAATATGCGCACGAGGCCTCGGAGCAATTGGCGCAACGCCTTTTTGACTATTCGGAACACCCAAGAATTAAGCCAGGGGAGTTTTATCTCGTGTATTTCAGCTCCATAGAATACCGAAACGAAATTGTGCAGGCCGTGGGACTCTTCAAAACCGAAACGCACGAGCAATTTCTAAAAGTGTACCCTAAAAACGAGGGCTATACTATTGAATTGCACGAGGGGATTTCAACCAAGAAAATAGACAAAGGTTGTATTATTTATAACACCGATAAAGAAGACGGCTATCGTGTCTATGTCATAGATAAAGCAACCGGCGGCGAGGAAGCACATTTTTGGGTAGATGGTTTTTTGCAGCTCTCTCAGGTGGAAAACAATTATTTTAGCACCGATTATGTGATGAGGACTTGCCGAGATTTCGTGATGCAACAAATGCCCGAGGAATTTGATGTTACGCGCGTGGACCAAGCAGATTTGCTCAATCGTTCGATAGATTTTTTTAAACAACAAGAGAAATTTGAACACGATAAATTCTGCAATCAAGTCTTTGGTAGTGATGAGCTTATTGAAAGTTTTGAGGGCTATGTGCAGCAGTGCAACAACGATTTTGAGGTGGATTTAAAAGACAATTTTTCGCTAGACAAAACAGCTGTGAAAAAGCAAAATCGATTGTTTAAAAGTGTCATAAAGCTGGATAAAGATTTCCACATCTATGTCCACGGAGACCGCAAGAAAATCTCTCGAGAGGAGGATAGTAAAGGGAAATATTATAAAATCTATTTTGACGAGGAAAAGTAAAAAATACACCAAGGGCTGAAAAAAATGATTTTCAGCCTTTTTCTTTTTCCCTGAAAGAAACACGATAAAACTCATATGCCCAAAAGTTGAAAAATTCAGCAAAAAGTCGTTTTTTTAGGCGCTGAAAACTTAAATAAATGAAAAGAATAGGACTTTGGCTAATGAGCCTTTTATGGGTAGCCCATCTTTCGGCACAAAATCGCAGTAACATTTTGCTTGAAAAAGATTGGCGCTTCACCCGAGAAGATGATACCTCCTTCTCAAACGAAAAATTAAACGATAGTAAATGGCAAAAAGTGCGTATTCCGCATGATTGGGCAATTTATGGTCCGTTTGACATCGAAAACGATATTCAGCGCACTGCCATAAAGCAAGATGGACAAGAGGCTCCGATTGCGCATGCAGGTAGAACGGGCGGATTGCCATTTGTGGGCGTAGGCTGGTATCGCAGAGCTTTTGATTTGCCTTCGTTCAATGATAATCAAAAAGTCTACATTCAATTTGATGGAGCCATGAGCCATGCGCAAGTTTTTGTGAATGGCAAGAAAGTAGGCATTTGGCCTTATGGGTACAATACTTTTTATTTTGATGTTACGCCGTTTGTGCGCAAGGGCAAAAACGAATTGGCGGTGCGCTTGGAGAATAAAACCCAACAATCTCGCTGGTATCCTGGTGCGGGATTATACCGAAATGTGCATTTAATCACGACGAATAAAATTCATATCCCCATCTGGGGCGTGCAAATTACTACGCCTGTCATCGAGAAAGATTTTGCCCAAATTAAGGTGAAAACTCAGGTGGATAAAGGAGGGCAAAAGACTGGAACTTTCTGGGTGCAAACCGAAATTGTGAATCCGCAAGGGCAAGTAGTTAAGACTGAAAAAAAAGAATTAGACAAATATGCCGTAGACAATACCATTCAGCAAGACATTTATGTAGATCGCCCAGAGTTGTGGGATACCGAGAACCCTAATCTATACAAAGCCATCACCAAGCTATATCATAACCAAACGCTGGAAGATGAGTACACCACTACCTTCGGGATTCGTAGCATTGAGGTGAAGCCAAACGATGGATTTTATCTAAATGGTAAAAAAATCATGATTCAAGGGGCATGTATGCACCACGATTTAGGCCCACTCGGGGGCGCAGTGAATGAGGCAGCCATTCGCCGCCAAATCCGTATGCTCAAAGATATGGGAGTAAATGCGATTAGAACTTCGCATAACATGCCTGCACCTGAGTATGTGAAACTTGCCAACGAGATGGGGATGATGCTCGCCGTGGAAACTTTTGACGAGTGGGGCATTCCGAAAGTAGAGAATGGCTATCATTTAGAATTTAAAGACTGGGCTAAAAAGGATTTAGAAAATGTGGTAAAACACTACCGCAACGACCCAAGTGTGATTATGTGGTTCATTGGAAACGAAGTGGAGGAGCAGAGTAATCCACAAGGGGCTAAAGTTGCTAGACAATTGCAAGATATAATTCATTATTTAGACAAAACTCGTCCTGTTTCCAACGGAATGGATAGGCCAGACCATGTGCTGAAAAACAATATGGCTGCCACGCTTGATGTAGCGGGATTTAACTATCGTCCGCACAAGTATCAGGAAGAGTACAAAACCTTACCGCAGCAAATCATTTTAGGGAGCGAAACCGCTTCCACCATCAGTTCGCGTGGCGTGTATAAATTTCCTGTGGAAAGACAATCAATGCCTAAGTATAAAGATCAGCAAATTTCATCATACGATTTGTCACACTGTTCATGGTCGAACTTGCCAGAGGATGATTGGATAGTGCAAGAGGACTTGCCATACACCATTGGCGAATTCATCTGGACAGGCTTCGATTACCTAGGTGAGCCTACCCCATATTACTCCGAATGGCCAGCACATAGCTCCTATTTTGGCGCGATAGACCTAGCAGGAATTCCAAAAGATAGATTTTACCTATACCGAAGCCATTGGAATAAAGGGCAAGAAACCCTACACATTTTGCCACACTGGAACTGGAAAGGAAGAGAAGGGCAAATTACGCCTGTTTTCGTTTACACCAATTATCCTACGGCAGAGCTATTCATCAATGGGAAAAGCCAAGGAAAACGAACCAAGCAAAATGTGGATTTAGACGCAAGCGGAACCGATGAAGCGAAAAAGAATCTCGAACGCCAAAAACGCTATCGCCTTATGTGGATGGATACCAAATACGAGCCAGGAACGCTCAAAGTAGTTGCCTATGATAAAGACGGGAAAGCCGTGGCAGAGAAAGAAATCCATACCGCAGGCACTCCCCACCATTTTAAAATGACGGTGGAAAATCCAAGCATCAAAGCTGATGGAAAAGATTTATCTTTTGTGATGATTGAAGTGGTGGACAAAGACGGAAACTTAGTGCCAGATTATAACGAATTAGCAAATTTTAAAGTTTCTGGAGCGGGAACTTATCGTGCAGGAGCCAATGGAGACCCCACTTGTGTGGATCAGTTTCATTTGCCTAAGATGCATTTCTTCAATGGCA
Source organism: Ornithobacterium rhinotracheale (assembly GCF_004088395.1). NCBI lineage: Bacteria > Pseudomonadati > Bacteroidota > Flavobacteriia > Flavobacteriales > Weeksellaceae > Ornithobacterium > Ornithobacterium rhinotracheale. The sequence goes on from NZ_CP035107.1 coordinate 318,395, forward strand.
AGCTTGTAGCAATCATTCAGGCCAAGGAGAAGGCAGGTAAGGCAACGCTACAAGTAAAGGCCAAAGGCGTGAAAACAGGCAAAGTAAACATTGAGGTGAAGTAGGTGGCTATGCTTTTTTAGCATGTTTTTAGTCAAGGGATTTTTAATTTTGTTTTAACATTTAGTTGTGAAATAAAAGTAAAAGTTTCTCGTCGATTGTGGTGATGTTTTAGGTTGTTATTAGACAATGTTTTGGAGGGGGGAGGGATCTGTAAGTTTATTTGTTTAGCGAAGCTAAAAGCTCAAAAAATTGATTTTTGGGCTTTTTTTGATTTTAATCATAACTAAAAATTGGTTTTTATTTATTAACTTTAAGCCCGATTTTAATTCAAAATATGAGAATCAGACATACAATTTTAGCGTTGGCAGGTCTGTTGTTTTTCACCCATTGCGAGAAAAAAACAATATCGACCGAGGAGGAAAATACCGAAAAATTAGATTTAGTGCAATATGTGGATCCGTTCATCGGGACGGGCGAGCATGGGCACACTTACCCTGGGGCTACTATGCCGTTTGGTATGTTGCAGGTGAGCCCCATCAATGGCGTGAGTGCTTGGGACTGGTGTTCGGGGTATCATTATTCAGACAGCATCATCATCGGTTTTGGGCATTTAACCTTGAGCGGAACAGGGATTGGGGATTTAAACGATGTGAAATTGATGCCAGCTTCTGTGACGGTAGATTTAGCACAACTTAGCGTAGGGAAGGACAAGCAGTATCCAGAGAAATCAACCGCTTTGCGCGATATGTTGCCTTATAAATCTCGCTATTCGCACAGCAACGAAACCGCTACACCAGGTTATTATCAAGTATTTTTAGAAGATCCAAAAATTAATGTAGAGCTCACCACGGCAAAGAGAGTGGCGTTCCATCGATATACTTATGCTGATGGTGCGGAGCAGAGCGTGGTGTTTAATCCAGGTTTTGCCATCAATTGGGACGACCCTACGCATATGCGTTTGACCCAAAAAGATGAAAATACCTTGGTGGGCGAGAGATTCAGTACAGGCTGGGCTAAAAATCAAAAAGTATTTTTTGCCGTTCGTTTTAATAAACCAATCACTGAGTTTAAAACGCATATGCAAGGCGAAAACATCACTTCTGCGCAAGCTTTCTTTAATAATGAAAATAAAGAACTTTTAGTAAAAGTGGCACTGTCTTCGGTGAGCACCGACAATGCTTTGCAAAACATGGCAACCGAAGGAGAGGGCTTCCCGTTTGATGAAATTAGAGATAAAGCCAAGCTCGCTTGGAACGAAGCCTTGGAAAGCATAAATGTAGAGAGCGACAACAAAGATTTAAAAACGATTTTCTACACTGCGTTGTATCATACCAAAGTCGCTCCTGTTACTTTCTCAGACGAAAACGGCGATTTCCGCTTGGAGAACGATAGCATTGTGAAAAAAGCCAATTATACAGCCTATTCTACTTTCTCATTGTGGGATACCTTCAGAACAGAACATCCGTTGCTCACAATTACAGATCCAGACAAGGTGGCGGATATGATTAATTCTATGTTAGCCTATTATCAAGTGCATAAACTATTGCCTGTTTGGACTTTGTACGGAAACGAGACCAACACTATGACGGGCTATCATTCCGTGGCAGTAATTGCGGAGGCTTACCTAAAAGGAGTGACAGGCTTTGATGCTGAAAAAGCATACGAAGCTATGAAAGCAACTATGATGAGCGATGCACGCGGCTTGAGTTTGTACAAAAAATACGGATATGTGCCATACGATAAATTAGACGAATCGGTAACAATCACTTTGGAATATGCTTACGACGATTGGTGTTTGGCACAAATGGCTAAAAAACTCGGCAAGGAAGAAGATTATAAATATTTCTTGAATCGCTCTATGGCTTACAAAAAATTGTTTGATCCAAGCGTGGAATTTATGCGAGGAAAATCTGCCGATGGGCAATGGAATCCAGTTTTTGATCCAAAACATTCCAACCACAGAGAGCACACCGACTACACCGAAGGAAACGCTTGGCAGCATAGCTGGTTTGTGCCACAAGATGTCAATGGATTTATTGCTTTGTTCTCAAGCAAAGAGGCGTTTACTAATAAGCTAGAAAACCTATTTACCGAAAGTTCTGAAATTACGGGAGAAAATGTTTCAGTAGATATTTCTGGGCTTATCGGGCAATATGCACACGGAAACGAGCCAAGCCATCACATTGCTTATTTGTTCAACAAAGCGGGGCAGCCGTGGCGCACACAATATTGGGTGAATCATATTTTAAAAACTCAGTATAACACGACACCAGAGGGCTATAGCGGAAACGAAGATTGCGGACAAATGTCGGCTTGGTATGTGATGAGTGCGATTGGCTTGTATCCGATGAATCCAGCCTCTACCGAATACGAAATCACTTCTCCGATGTTTGCTAAAACCACGATGAAAGTGGGGCAAGGCAAAACTTTTGTGATCGAGGCTAAAAACTTTTCAAAAAAGAATATTTATATTCAAAAAGCAACGCTTAACGGAAAGCCATTGCAAGGCACTTCCATTTCCCACGAGCAAATCATGCAAGGCGGAACTTTGGTGCTTGAGCTAGGTGCAGAGCCAAACAAAAGCGGAACTTTAAATTAAATGGAGTAAGTTCTTTATATAAGGGAAGTCTTTTTAACAGCATTAATATTAAAAAAATATTGTAATGAAAAAACAAATTATTGTACTATTTGGTCGAGCACAAATAGGGAAAACATCAACCCTTAACATTCTAATGGGATTATTAGATGAAAAGCTAAAAGTGAAAGATGATGATTTAATCAAAGATAGGAGGGAGAGTATCGTTTATAAAGGTAAAAATATTGCAGTGACAACACCAGGCGACGATGGTTATCAAGTGAGTGAAAATATTAACTTTTTTAAAGGTAAAAAGTGTGATGTTTTTATTACAGCAACAAGAACAAAGGGGAGTACAGTTGAAAAACTGAAAGAGTATGCGACAGAAATAGGAGTGGAAATCGTTTGGATGGACAAAAATCTCGCTAAAAAATTAAAAAAAGAGGTAAATACAATTCAAGCAAAAGACATTAAGGCTTTAATTGATTTGTTTGTTGAAGGTAATTAATTCTAAAGAAATAAGGAATGTCGTCTTTTAGAGTGGGATGTGAAAAATAAAAGTTTTGCAGGAGTGAACTTTAAAAGAAATGGTTTTATTTTTTTCTTAAAGATGAATTTAGTCATAGACAAGAGCGAGTGGTTTTGTTGTTTAGGTTGGGAGAGGGATGGGTATTGTCTTTCGAATTATTGAAATACTCCCCAATAATTTGACTCGTTGTATTTTAATGAAATAAGAGATAAAATGAATTTAGTTAAAACAAAAAATCCACTAAAATGGGTGCCTACCGTTTACTTTGCGATGGGGTTTCCATTAATCACCATTTCGATGGTTTCGGTGGTGATGTTCAAAGATTTAGGAGTGAGCAACGATGAAATTGCACGCTATACATCACTTTTGATGTTGCCTTGGTCGCTCAAGCCACTCTTTAGCATCATAATGGAGCTTTTTGGCACCAAAAGAAAATATCTCATTTTTTCCGAATTTATCTCAGCTATTATGCTTGGTGCCGTGGTTTTTGCGTTGCCGTTGCCCAACTTCTTCAAGATAGCCATTGCCTTTATGGGCGTGATGGCTATCAGTGGCTCGGTACACGACATTGCAGGAGACGGAGTTTATATGGAGCAACTCGATACTGAAACCCAAAGCAAATATTCGGGCTGGCAAGGTGCTTTTTATAATATGGCTAAAGTCTTGGCAAATGGTGGTTTGGTGTTTTTGGCAGGCTGGCTTTCTTCAAATTTGGGCTTTTCTCCTGTAGAATCTTGGCAGTCTGTGATGATGATAAGTGCAGTGATTATGGCATTGGTAGCGGTTTACCATATTTTTGTTTTGCCAAAAGATGTTAAGCAAAAGAAAGAAGGTAATTTACAAGAAAATTTGCAGGAATTATGGTATATTCTCAAAGATTTTTTTACCAAAAAACATATTTTGTACTATTTGTTTTTCATTCTATTTTACCGATTTGCAGAGGGGTTGGCAATGAAAGTGGCACCTATGTTTTTAAAAGATAGCATAGCCAATGGCGGATTAAATCTAAGCAATGAATCGTATGGATTAATTTACGGAACTTTCGGAGCTGTGGCATTTATCACGGGTTCCATTTTGGCGGGGTATTATATTTCTAAATTTGGGCTAAAGAAAACTTTGTTCACACTCGCTTTGGCATTCAATATTCCGTTTGTGGTGTATTTGCTTTTAGCGATATTTCATCCGCACAGTTTGTACATAGTTTCTATCGGGATTATTTTTGAATATTTCGGTTACGGCTTTGGCTTTGTGGGCTTAATCCTATTTATGATGCAGCAAATCGCACCAGGCAAGTATCAAATGACGCACTATGCCTTTGCTAATAGCATTATGAATCTAAGCGTTTTGGTGCCAGGCTATGTAAGTGGATTGCTGAGCGAAAAACCGACCCAAATTATAATTTTAGATAAATTAAACCTTACGAATTGGGTGCCGCAAGAATTCTTAGGATATGAGTTGTTCTTTATGCTCGTGATGGTGTTTACTATTCCAGCTTTGCTTATGACATGGTTTGTGCCATTTACTTATGACGACGAGAAAAAATAACAACAATAAGTAAAAACATAAAAAATCCCGATTTTCTTTAAAATCGGGATTTTTATTTATTTTTTGTAGCCAAATCGCTCCAAATCCGAATCCTTTTTTCGCCAGTTTTTGCGCACTTTCACATATAATTGCAAGTACACTTTCTTCTGAAAGAATTTCTCAAGAGCCAAGCGGGCTTCTTTGCCCACTTTAGAGAGCGAGCTGCCTTGGTGCCCAATCAAAATTCCTTTTTGCGAATCGCGCTCTACATAAATATCTGCATCGATGCGAATCATGTGTAAATCTTCCTTAAAGCGTTCTGTTACCACTTCCACCGCATAAGGAATTTCTTTTTGGTAATTTTCCAAAATCTTCTCACGGATGACTTCGTTCACGATAAAGCGTTCCGATTTATCCGTTAATTGATCCTCTGGATAATATTGTGGTCCATACGGCAACAAGGCTTTAATCTTGTCTAAAAGCAAATCTGTATTAAATCCTTCCAAGGCAGAAATCGGTAAAATTTCGGCTTTTGGCAATTGTTCATGCCAGAAGTTTACGGCAGATTCCATGGCTTCTTGGGTAGATTCATCTATTTTATTGATGAGAATAATGACAGGAATGTTTAATTTCTTCAATCTTTCATTAAACTCCTCGTTTAAAAGTTCTTTTTCGTTCGGTTCTACCACATAGAGAATAATGTCGGCATCTTTGAAAGCTTCTTCCACAAAATTCATCATGCGGGATTGCAACTCATAAGCAGGTTGCAGCACACCCGGCGTGTCCGAGAACACGATTTGCATCTCGGGAGTCGTTACGATTCCCATGATGCGGTGGCGGGTTGTTTGTACTTTATTGGTAATAATGGAAAGGCGTTCACCCACCAATTGATTCATAAGCGTAGATTTTCCCACATTGGGATTTCCTACGATATTTACAAAACCAGATTTGAAATTCTTTTGCATGTGGCAAAGGTAATTAAAACCAAAATGAAAAAAAATTAATTTTTCTAGATAAAAAATTTGCAGAATCAAAATTCTGTTTTATATTTGCAATCCGTTTGAGAGATATGGCGTCAAGCGACACGCGAAAATAGCTCAGTTGGTAGAGCGCAACCTTGCCAAGGTTGAGGTCGCGGGTTCGAATCCCGTTTTTCGCTCAACGACAAATTTAGTTCATTAAAATATTTTAAGGCATAAGCCGCCCGGGTGGTGGAATTGGTAGACACGCAGGACTTAAAATCCTGTGGCCATTAGGCTGTGCGGGTTCAAGTCCCGCCTCGGGTACTAAAAAGTCAGCTTTTTTTATTTATTAAGGCTGGCTTTTTGTTTTTTTTATAAAGTGTGAATAGTGTGTTGTTTTTTTAACACGAAAGTCAGTTCAATTATTTGTTGGGCTGGCTTTTTTTTGTTTTGTAAAATCCTAAATGATTATGAATCCTAAAACTAGATTAATTTTCCTTATTGGAGCGATTGCGGCCATTGGACCATTTACGGTAGATATGTATTTGCCCGGTTTTCCTGCCATTGCTAGAGACCTAAACACGACCGAAAAAATGGTTTCTTATACTTTAACGAGTTATTTTATCGGAATTTCTATTGGGCAATTGTTTTACGGACCTATTTTGGATAAATTCGGAAGAAAGAAACCACTGCTTTTAGGGCTTACTTTGTATTTAATTTCTTCTGTCGTTTGTGCGTTGTCGCCACATGTGTATATTTTGATTTTAGCAAGATTTGTGCAAGCGCTCGGCGCGAGTGTCGGCATGGTGGCGGGGACAGCCATTATTCGTGACCAATATGGCGCGAGCGAAGTGGCAAAAATGCTTTCTTCGGTTTTATTGGTCATGGGCGTGGCTCCCGTGATTGCTCCGTCGCTCGGGAGTTTCTTTATCTCGCATTTGTCGTGGCGATACATTTTTTATTTCTTAACCTTGGTTTCAGGTATTTTAATTTTAAGTTTAAAAATATTTTTGTCTGAAACGCATGGCTACCAGCCACATATGGATTTCAGGATCCGCCCAATTTTATATAATTATTATACGGCTTTGAGGCAGTCTAAATTTGTAAAATACACGCTTGGCGGAAGCATTGCCATGGCAATCATGTTTGCCTATGTATCGAGCATTCCATTTATTTTGATGAATATTTATAAGGTTTCGGCTGGGACTTTTGGGATTATTTTTGCGTGCAATGCGGCAGGTTTTATTTCGGGAAGCCAACTCAATCGTTTGCTTTTGAGGGAATTTCAATTGCATAATTTAACTCGAATTGTTTCGTTTGTGCAGCTTTTGGTATCGGTGGTATTTTTAATTTTGGCTTATAATTTTGAATTGCCTTTGCCTGTATTTTTAGCTTTTGTATTTGTCGTGTTATTTTTGTTAGGCTTTATTAATCCTAATGCAACGGCTTTAGCACTAGAATCTTTTGAGAAAAACATTGGAGTAGCATCAGCCTTAAATGGAGCCGTGCGTATGGCAACTGCAGCACTCACATCTGCCATGATGGGCGTGTGCTACAACGGAACACAATACCCACTTATATGGTTTATGGTTGTGCTGAGTTTGTTTGGCTTTATTTTCATTGCATGGGTGCGTAGAAATGGTTTTTTCAAGCAAAGAAAATAAATCTAAAAATCAAATTTGGGGTATTTTTTCTTTTAAATCAGAGGATTTTTATTAAATTTGTTAATCACAACATTTTAATAAAATAATCGCTATGCAATCATTTGATGTTACCGTAATCGGCTCAGGGCCTGGAGGCTATGTAGCCGCCATAAGAGCCGCACAATTAGGTTTCAAAACGGCTTTAATCGAGAAATATAATACCCTTGGAGGGACTTGTCTAAATGTGGGGTGTATCCCATCTAAATCCTTGTTGGACTCGTCTGAACATTATCACAATGCACACAAAAACTTCAAGGAACACGGCATTGCGCTAGATAATTTGTCGATTGATTTAGCTAAAATGATTGAGCGTAAAAATGCAGTGGTAGAGCAAACTACCAAAGGGATTGATTTCTTGATGGATAAAAACAAAATTCAGGTTTTTAAAGGGGTAGGAAGTTTTAAAGATAAAAACCATATTTTGATAGAATTTGAAGGCGAAACCCAAGAAATCAAAACCCAAAATACCATTATCGCAACGGGATCAAAACCTGCGAGCCTTCCTTTTATCAAAATTGATAAAGAAAGAATCATCACCTCTACTCAGGCTTTAAGTTTAAAAGAAATTCCAAAGCATTTAATCGTTATTGGCGGCGGCGTCATCGGTTTAGAATTAGGCTCCGTATACCAGCGCATTGGTTCAAAAGTTAGCGTGATAGAGTATGCCGATAGATTAGTCCCTACCATGGATGGTGATGTGTCTAAAGAATTGCGTAAAATCTTGAAAAAACTTGGAATGGACTTGAACCTTTCTTGCAAAGTTTCAAAAGTGGAAAGAGCGGGAGACGAGGTGAAAGTAGCATTTGAAAATAAAAAAGGCGAGACCGAGGAAATTACAGGAGATTATGTACTGGTAGCCGTAGGGCGAAAACCTTATACCGAAGGGCTTGGGCTCGAAAAAATAGGCGTAGAAGTAGATGAGCGTGGGCGTATCGTGACCAATGAGCATTTAGAAACCAATATCGATGGGATTTATGCAATTGGCGATGTAGTAAAAGGAGCAATGTTGGCACACAAAGCAGAGGAAGAGGGAGTGTATGTGGCAGAGCGTTTGGCAAAACAAAAACCACATATTGATTACAATCTCATTCCAGGCGTAGTTTACACTTGGCCAGAAGTGGCAGCAGTTGGCAAAACCGAAGAACAATTAAAAGAAGAAAAAGTAGTTTATAAAGTCGGTAAATTTAATGTGAGAGCCTTGGGAAGAGCCCGAGCGAGCGGAGATATCGACGGATTTGTGAAAGTACTTGCCGATGAAAAAACAGACGAGATCTTGGGCGTGCATATCGTTTCAGCAAGAGCTGCGGACATGATTGCAGAGGCGGTGACTGCAATGGAATTCAGAGCCTCGGCAGAGGATCTAGCAAGAATTTGCCATGCACACCCTACTTACATGGAGGCAGTGAAAGAAGCTGCACTAGATGCAACAGAGAAACGCGCTTTGCATAGCTAAAAAACGTGGAAATTTATATTTTTTTAAGGACGCTGAGTAATTAAATTATTCAGCGTTTTTTTTAGATTAAAACCAAAATTTAGATTGATTTTATTTGGACTTAATATAAATAAGATTTACATTTGTCTTCAGTTAACCAATAAAATATAAAAAAATGAAAAAAGGAATTATTTTAGCTTTCTTAGCTGGAGCTGTTTGTTTAACAAGTTGCAATAGCAATGATGATGACAATCGAGTAGAGCCATCCGTTAAAAAAGAAGTCTTGGGAGCAAATGACGCTCAATTATTTAATCAAGAATTAGCTAAATTTAAAGAAACCGCAGGATTTAAGAAAGCTAGCACAGAAGTCGCTCTCGCCGCTCAAATCAATGGGGCATACGAATCTTCAACTTCAGATCAATTGGTAGGGCTGTTTACCGATTTAGCTCCGTATGTGGGGCAAGCAGAGCAATTTCAAAATTGGCTAGCCACTTCAAAAAATGGAATAGAGGATTTTGCAGAGCCTGGAAAAGCAGGGAAGTTAGGAAACCGTATTGTAAATGCGAAAGGAGTAGAAACCTTTATGCTATACAAAAAAGGAATCACAGGAGGATTGCAAATTCATAACATTACAGAACGCATTAAGAGTATAAAACAAGGTCAAGATGTTCAGGAAAATTTAAATGAGTTATTGGGGTATCTTTTTGGCGTGGATAATTTTTCTGTAACAACTAATAGCAAAGGTAAATTCCAACTAATCGTAGATGGAAATGAAAAAGCAAGACCTAAAAATGAGTTGCTACGCTACATTAATCAAGTAAGTGAAAACGAGAAAACACCTATTTTGGCAAATATTGTTTCTGCAGTGAATACCGCCAGCACAAACATTAAAGATCAGAAGAAACTGAATCAAAGTCTAGATGTGATTTCAGAATCCGTAGCAAAAATTTTAGCACTCAGAGCGGTGCATTATTTCGACGAATTTGTAGATGAGCTTTCTAGTGAGGATAAGCGAGTAACTGCCGTTCACGAAATGTCTGAAGGTTTAGGCTTCGTTTATGGATTGCAATTTAGTTACAATCCAGCAACAGGAGAGCCTTATTTCTCTAATCAAGAAGTTGCGGATTATGTGAATTCTATTGATTTTTGGAATGCGAGAGAAGCCAAAGTTAAACTAGATGAAATAGCTAATGAATTGGCAAAAAGATTAAAATTTAATAGAAAAGATGCTTAAACATAATTAAGTATTTATTTAAGAAAAATCGCTATGAGTTTAGACTTATAGCGATTTTCTAATTTAGTAAAATTTGAAATAAACAGAGCGAATTTCTAAGTGTAAAAAAATATGTAACTTTGCAAAAATTTGAATATGGCAAATATTGTAGCAATCGTTGGGAGGCCCAATGTTGGGAAATCCACTCTGTTTAATAGGTTATTGCAACGCCGCGAGGCGATTGTAGATAGCGTATCTGGCGTTACCCGAGATCGCCACTATGGGAAGTCTGACTGGAATGGGAAGGAATTCACCGTGATAGATACAGGCGGATATATCGAAGGATCAGACGACGCATTTGAAGGAGAAATTAGAAAGCAAGTAGAATTAGCTATCGAGGAGGCGAGCATCATCGTTTTTGTGGTGGATAACCAAATCGGAGTTACCGATATGGACAAGCGTGTGGCGTTGTTGTTGCAACAAACTACTGATAAACCCGTTTTCTTGGCAGTGAACAAGGTGGATAGTAACAAAAATATCATGGATGCGGTGGAGTTCTATGAATTAGGTTTTGAGAAATATTATACCATTTCTGCGGCAAGCGGAGGAGGAACAGGAGATTTGCTCGATGCGATTGTAGAAGCCTTGCCAAACGATGATCACAAGGATCCGTTCGAAGGTTTGCCAAAAATCACGATTGCAGGTAGGCCAAATGTCGGGAAATCTACATTTACCAATGCACTTTTGGGCGAGGAACGAAACATCGTAACCGATATTGCGGGGACTACGCGTGATTCTATCGAAACGCTATATTCAAAATTTGGGCAAGAGTTTGTATTGATCGACACTGCGGGAATGCGCAAAAAAAATAAAGTAGAAGAGGATTTGGAATTTTATTCCGTGATGCGTTCCATTCGTGCGATAGAGGATTGCGATGTCGTGATTTTGATGATTGATGCCGAGCGAGGTGTTGAGTCTCAAGACATGAAGATCTTTAATTTAGCTCAAAAAAACCGAAAGGGAATTTTAATTTTGGTCAATAAATGGGATGCAGTGGAAAAGGAAACTAATACCATGAAAGAAATGGAAGCGGCAATAAAATTAAGAATTGCACCATTTACCGATGTGCCGATTTTGTTCATTTCAGCATTGACTAAACAAAGAATCCATAAAGCGGTGGAAACTGCCGTGCGTGTGTATGAAAATCGCAAGCGAAGAGTAAAAACCAGCCAGCTAAACGATATTTTATTGCCTATCGTGAAAGCTACTCCGCCACCTGCCACCAAAGGAAAATATATCAAAATTAAATATATCACACAATTGCCGACTAATACGCCACAATTTGCCTTATTCGCGAATTTGCCACAATATGTGAAAGAGCCGTATAAGCGTTTTGTGGAAAATCAATTGAGAAAACATTTTGATTTCTCTGGCGTGCCGATTCAAGTACATTTCAGACAGAAATAATAAAAATTAAAAATCCGCTAAAAAGCGGATTTTTTTATGTTTTAATCTAAACGATTTCGGTTCTTTTTTAGCGGATTGAATCTTTTAAACAAAAAGTAACACAGAGGAATAAGTAGTAAGAAAACCCAAAGATTTATCAAGATTTCAAGGAAATAAAGAAATCCTTCCCAGCCATCTTTGAATGCGGAAAAAAAGCGATTAGCAGAGGTTGAGTTAGATTTATCCCTTAGATGTATGTTTAGGGTAGACATTCGGGATTGATTTTTTAAATAATTGATTTGAGATTCTGCAGCTTCTATATCTTCTCTAATTTTTGCAAGCTCTTTTTCAATTTCTATCATTTCAGAAACATTTTGAGCTTTAGAAAGCATTTGTAAATATCTATTTTCTAAATCTTTTTTAGTTTTCAATCGAGCCGAAATATCAATGTATTGCTTAGTAGCGTCTTCTGTTTCGATGTTTTTAGAGTTGATTTTAAAATTTTTTTTCGATTTTTTCTATAAGTTTATCAAAGTTTTGAGAGGCGATACGACATACTAAATCAACTTCCATATAGTTTTTTTGGCTTGTTTGAGTTTCGTCTGAAATTTCTGCGCCCATTGATTTTAAAATATCTTTTAATTCTTGAAGATTTTTCTCGGGTGAAGGACTATCAATAATGATATTACCATTTTTTATCAATATTTTTTCTGTAGCCTTTTGCTCTTCGGAGGGATTAGTTTCTGTATCTGTAGGTGATGAAAAATCCATATTTTCGGCAATAGGCTCTTTATTCACGAATTCTCCATTTTTTTGACAGGAAAAAAGGGTAAAAAGTATAATAGATAAAAATAATAGATTTTTCATAATGTAAAATTAATCTTCCAAAGTTAAAGAATATTATTGAAAATCAGTAATTAAAATTCCATCATTTCATCGCCGCCCATATCTTCACGATTGCTACGCTCTCGTTTCTTTTTCTGATTGATTCGGTACGAAAAGCTCAAGCTCACGCTTCTCGGACGCCACTGCATTTCCATTTCAGATAAATAATCCTCTCCATAATTTTCGGAACGCCTTTTTCTTGAATTTAAAACATCTCGCACATTGAGTGTAAGCGTTCCATTCCCTTTCAAAACATCCTTGCTTGCACCTAAATCAATGCTATACGAGGCTTTGCTTTTGCCCTGTGCATTTCTCGTAGGCCCGCCATAGAATGCGCTAAGCTGCATTTCGATTTTACTTGGCAGAGTAATATTGTTTGAAATTCTACCAAACCAATTAAAGGAATTTTGGCTTAAATCATAGGCTTTTTTTGAGATTGGATCGTTGTAAACGGCTTCCATTTTTGATTTGAAAAAATTAAAATTGGTAAACATTCGCCACCACCTTGCAAGGGGGGCAGATAGGGTAAATTCCGCTCCTAAGTTTTTTTGATTTCCCACATTCACAGGTTGGGTAATGAAAATTTGAGCTCCATCAAGCTCTGCTTTTCGCCTGAAAATATTCACTTCATCTTGGCTGTATCGGTAGTAAATACTTGGTGTAATATTGATTTTACCAATCTGAGTGATGTATGATAATTCGTAAGAATCATTAAAAGTAGGGTCTAAATCTGGGTTCCCTATAAAGGTGTTTCTATCATCAGAAAAATTACTAAATGGACTTAAAAATCGCCCCATAGGCCGGCGGATTCGTCGGCTATAACTAATTTGAATTTGATTTTTTTCTTCATTATCTAAACTATAATTAAAGGTAGCTGTTGGGAACCAGCTCGTGTATTTTTTGTTTTTTCCGCTAGCGTTTTTGGATTGAATTTTAATATCTGAAGCCTCCATTCTAAGGCCTAATAAATAAGAAAATCTCCCGAATTTATTTCCCCATTGGGAATAGAGTGCTTGTATGTTTTGGTCGTAATCCAGCACATCGGCAAATCCTGGTTTAATAATCCATTGTGAGTTTTCAAGGCTCTGCACCCAGTAATCGCTATTATTGCTTTCCCATTCGCCTTTGTAGCCAAATTCAAAACGAGATTTCTCTCCCAATGGGAGCACATAATCTAGTTTCAAAAAATTTCTAGTTTGGCTCTCTTTGTTGCTTGTAATTTGATTAGTTTCAGTTTTATTTCCTAAAATACTTTTACCTAAGATATTAGAATTTTCATCTTCTTTGCCATACGAAGTGCTCGCTGCAAAATTAAGCTCGTGCCCATTTTTGTTAAATTCATGTTTTAAGGAGAAGTTAGCCTCCGCCGAAGTATCAAATTCTTTTTCATTCTCTAAACGCTGGCTTTTACCACTTATCACTCCGTAAGCGAAATCCTCGTAGTTAGAGGTGTTTGTGTTTTTACTTTCGTGGTAACGGTAATTCCCAGAAAGAGAAAGGCTTGTTTTTTCAGTTAGATAATGGTCTACGCCTAAATTCACCCCAGTAGAAAGTCTTTTTCTCTGCATATCACCTTTTTGCATCTCCATGCTTTTTTCTTTTCTCTTTTCATCTAAAAAAACATTCGTAAAACTTCTCTCTCCATTGGAATTATCATATCTAAAATTGGGATTAAAAAAGAAATTCCATTTTTGAGTTTTATAATTTAAATTAGCACTAATTCCCGCTTGCTCAGGTATGCCGAGCGAGGTGTTGAAATTAGCATTAAAACCTTGATTTGCTCCTTTTTTCATTACAATATTAATGATACCAGCCGTGCCCTCGGCATCATAGCGTGCACTTGGATTAGTGATTATTTCCACACGCTGCACGGCATCTGCTGGCAGATTTTTGAGAGCATCGCCCACATTAGAAATTCCCGTCATGGCAGAGGGCTTCCCATCAATCAAAACGCGCAAATTTGTATTTCCTCTAAGCGAAATAGTCCCCTCTCCGTCCACTTGAACAGAGGGTACATTGTTTAGTGCATCGGAAACTGAGCCCCCCTTCACCGTAGGGTCTCGTTCCATATCATACACGCGCTTATCCAGCTCCAAGCGGTAGAGTGGCTTGCTCCCCATGGCCTTCATCTCGGAAAGTGCAATGCTTTTTGCCTCAATTTGAATAATGCCCAAATCGGTATTTTTGTTAAAAATTTTCTCTTTTTTAATCAATCCACCATGCGTAGGCTGAATACTCATTTCATAAGTTCCCACTGGAATTTCTACTTTAAAAGAACCATCATCTTCGGTATAAGTTTCTTTAAAAATCTTATCGCTTTTTATGTTTTCCAGCGTAATATAGGCGTATGCCAAAGGCATATTTTCGGAATCTCTAATTTGCCCTTTCACCTCAACATTTTGTGCAGAAATTGCCACACAAAATAACATCAATATTAAATTTACTACATTTCTCATATTTAAAATTCAATCATTTAAGGGTGCAATATAGATTATTTCACATGATTCTAAATAAGGGGATGGCAATATTTGAGAAAATTATAACATATTTTAAGCTATAAAAAAAATAATATTTAAGGCATTTTTCCTCATAACCAGGGTTTCCTATGATTCGCAAGCATAATGCTACTTACTATTTGCTACAAAATCGTATATTTGCCTTTCAAATTTTTAAGTCTTACAACATATGAAATGTGGAATTGTAGGTTTGCCCAATGTTGGGAAATCAACTTTATTTAATAGCTTATCAAGTGCCAAGGCACAATCAGCCAACTATCCGTTTTGTACCATCGAGCCCAATTTGGGAACAGTGCAAGTGCCAGACCCAAGACTTGCAGTGCTTGAGCAATTAGTGAATCCGCAACGCGTGCAGCCTGCCGTGGTAGAAATTGTGGACATTGCAGGTTTGGTAAAAGGTGCGAGCAAAGGAGAAGGATTGGGAAACCAGTTTTTGGCAAATATTAGAGAATGCCAAGCCATAATCCATGTTTTGCGTTGTTTTGATAATGGAAACATCACCCATGTCGAGGGAAGTATCGATCCAATTCGCGACAAGGAAATCATAGATTTAGAATTGCAATTAAAGGATCTAGAAACCATTGAGAAAAGACTAGAGAAAGCGAAAAAAGCAGCTAGAACTGGAGACAAAGAAGCTACACTTGTAAAAGAAGTTTTGGAGAAATGCTACGCTTGTTTAGAAGAAGGAAAGAATACTCGCCAGCTTGAGTGGAGCGATGCAGAGCAACCTGTTTTTGATGAGTTACATTTATTAACGGCTAAACCCGTTTTGTATGTGTGTAATGTGGACGAAGCCGCTGTGAAACAAGGCAACGAGTATGTAGAAAAAGTAAAAGAATTTGCAGCCAAAGAAGATGCCCTCGTTATCATGCTTGCGGCACAAATCGAAGCCGATATCATGGAGCTTGAAACTTACGAAGAGCGACAATTATTCTTAGACGAATTGGGCTTAGAAGAGCCAGGTGTCAATCGATTGATTCGTGCGGCGTATGATTTATTAAAACTTCAAACTTATTTTACTGCGGGGGTAAAAGAAGTGCGTGCATGGACTATTCACAAAGGAGATACAGCACCACAAGCTGCGGGGGTGATTCACTCAGATTTTGAGAAAGGATTTATTCGTGCCGAGGTAATTCATTTTGAAGATTACGAAAAATATGGCTCAGAATCTAAATGCCGTGAAGCAGGAAAATTAAGCATAGAAGGAAAAGAATATGTGGTGCAAGATGGCGATGTGATGCACTTTAGATTTAATGTCTAAAAAAATATAGCAAATTATAAATTTTAAAGCCTTTATCTTTTGGGATAAAGGCTTTTTTCTTTTTAAAAAATGCTTAAAAATCGATTTTTTTATTTCAAATATTTATAGAATTGCCACATCACAATACCCGCGCACACGCTCACATTCAGCGAATGCTTAGTACCCGATTGTGGAATTTCTAAACAAATGTCGCTCAAGTCCACCACCGATTGTTGCACACCCGAAACTTCGTTTCCAAGTACCAATGCGTATTTTTCGCCTTTTTCTGGGACAAAATCCGTGAAATCTGTGCTAGATTCCACTTGCTCTACGCACACAATTTTGTAGCCTTCATCTTTTAATTTTTGCACGGCATCTATGGTTTCTTTCTCGTATTCCCAAGTCACACTTTCGGTGGCACCGATGGCAGTTTTGCGAATCTCCTTATTGGGCGGTGTCGCCGTAATACCACAAAGCACCAGTTTTTCAATCACAAAAGCATCGCCCGTTCTGAAAACGGCACCCACATTGTGCATACTTCTTATGTTGTCTAAAACCACCACTAGCGGAATCTTGGGCGCATGCTCAAAATCTTCTACGCTAAGTCGGTTTAGCTCATCTACTCGTAGTTTTCTCATGGGTGCAAAGATACTTGTTACACAAGATTTACAATCAATCTTATCGTATTTTTTAATTTAAATTCATAATAAATAAATTTAAAATATTTTTTATTTAGTTTTATTCTAAATAAAAATAAATATTATATTTGCCATGCAACAAAAAAAAGAGATATGAATTGGAGAAAAGTAAGAGAATGGTTTAGGATTATCCACCTCTGGGCAGGATTAATTGGGGAGTATTCGTTTTTATTCTTTGTTTCACGGGGAGTGTTTTGGTTTTTAGAGATGATTTAACCAAGGCGATGAATCCTTCGGTTTTCAAAATTCAAGCATCAGGAGAAAAACAGAAAATCGAACAATTAATCCAAAAAATTGAAACAAAAACCCAAAAAAAAGTGGTTTCTTTTGAGCTAAATAAGCAAGCAAATGCGCCTTTTACTTTTATGCTAAAAGATAAAAAACAGCCAAAAGGCCGCCCTGAAAGTGTGTTTGTTAATCCATACACTGCCGAGATTTTAGGCAATGGCAAAGAGCTAGTGGGAAATGATTTTTTTATGTTTAACTTCAAATTGCACCGCTGGCTTCTTTTGCCTATGGGCGCGGGGCGTATTGTGATGGGCGTTGCCACTTTGTTATTCGTTTTGGGGCTTGTTACGGGAATGGTAGTGTGGTTTCCCAAGAGATTAAAACACTACAAAAGAGGATTTAAAGTAAAGTGGAGCGCTGGCTGGAAACGCATTAATCACGATTTTCACAATAGTTTTGGACTGTATTCATTGATATTCCTTTTGCTGATGGGGGTTACAGGGCTATGCTGGTCGTTCACTTGGTGGAAGGACGCTTCTAGCCGTGTGCTTGGGGCAAAAATATTTAACCGCGAAAAAATAGAAATCACAATTCCCAAACAGGGCGAGAATCTGCCACTGAGCCAAATGGTGGAGCGCACAAGCCAAGAGCTTTTAAACCAATATGATGTTTTGCGTTTCTCAGATTTTGCCCAAAACGAAAAACCACTGGCTGTGAGCGCATATCGTGATGGCTTTGCCTCTGTGAGCTTGCCCGATACCTACTATATTTCGCCCAAAACGGGCAAAACCTTGCAGCAGAAATTAGTCAGCGATTTGGCTGTAAATGAATTTTTAGCCCAATCCGTGCACGATTTGCATATGGGCAAAATCTATGGCACTTGTAGCAAAATTCTGTTTTTTATCTTTTCGCTTATAGGCGCATTGTTGCCTATCACAGGTTTTTTAATTTGGTGGAATAAAGGAAGAAAATTAATATAGGAAAATAAAATTTTAAACACATACAAATTACATGTTTATGCCTTGCGCTTATGGGGATAAGCGCAGTGCAAGCGCAGCACCAAAAGGGCAAAACTTTGCAACACAGAGCGAGCGCTCACCAGCAAGTGAAACACGGAGTAGTAACAGGCTATGTACGCAATTCCGAGGGCGAGCCAGTGGCCAATGCCGTGGTGTTTACCCGTAAAAATAATGTGGCGCACACCAATGCCGAGGGAGCATTTAAATTGAAAGTACCCGCAGGGCAAGTAACGCTTTATGTCAAAGGTAATAAAGGTGGAGACGATGTCCATACATACAGCTTGTATTTGGCAGAGGGCGAAAATTACCGCTTAAATGTAACGCTAAACGATATCGTGGTGTTGCAGGGCGTGGAGCTATTTGGTGAGAAAAATAAACAACCCGAAAAGCTAGATGAAATCACCCGCTTGCCACTGAATCCGCAGGAAAATATTCAGACAATTACCACCATTTCAGACAAAGTGATTAATAAACAAGGCATCTTAACCATTGCCGATGCCACTAGAAATGCCCCAGGGGTGTATACCTATGCCACTTATGGAAATCAGCGAGAAAGCTTAGGCTCGCGCGGATTCCGTGGGATTCCTGTGTTGAAAAACGGTGTGCGCGTGAATTCCGATTTCAGAGGGCATGGCTTCATCACCGATATGGAGGGCGTGGAAAGTGTGCAAGTGCTAAAAGGTGCTACCGCAGTAACGCAAGGTTTTGGGCTTGATTTAGGTGCCGCAGGAGGTGTGGTGAATTTAGTTACCAAAACCCCTAAATTTAAAAACTCAGGAGAGGTGTCTCTGAGATACGGCAGCTTTAATACAATCCGCCCAACATTAGATGTAAATTATGTTTTGGATAAAAATAATACCCTTGCATTTAGATTAAATGGCGCTTACGAGCATAGCGATGGGTACCGCCAAGGCAATACATTTAATAAATACTATGTCAATCCATCATTGAAGTGGAGGCCTACAAAATCGCTTGAAGTAACGCTTGAGATGGATTATATGGATGATAAAAGAACACCAGACCCAGGAACCATCAACCTCTCTATTGATAATACCAAAAACGAGATTTTGGACCTGCCAAAAAGCAAATTTTTAGGTTTTAAAGACAATGAAACTTTAACCAAAAACTTGACTTATAGTGCGCGAGCAAAGTATGATTTAACCAAAAATCTATATGTGCGTGTTGGGTACTACGCCTCGCATTTGGATTTAGATGGCTTGGGAATCAGCTTGAAACAAAATGTGGATAGAAAAACAAATGAAATCAAGGGTAGCCCGTATGAGGTAACTCGTGCCTTGACCAAGGGGCCGCGCACAGATGATAATAAAGTGCTACAATTGGACTTTGTGGGGCAAAACTTCCAAACCGGAATCGTGAAACACCTCTTCCAAGTGGGATTTGATTTTAAAGAGAGTCAAGTGAAAAATACTTCGTTTAACAGTGTGATGATAGATAAAATCAATGTGGAGGATGATAACATTTCCAATACTTTGCCAAATGGCGTGCCTACCTTCACCGAAACTGGCCGCAGCGAAACTTATGCCAAGCAACTGGGCGGAATGGCGCAATATGTGATGCAAGTGAAGGATTATCTGCGCGTGTTTATGGGCTCACGCTACTCGCACTACACCTCGCACGATAAAACTAAGGGAAATGTAGCCTCAGGAAGCACCGTTAATCCAATATTTGGTGTGCTAGCCAATCCTACTAAAAATATAGGCATATTCGCTTCATACACCAACATCTCAGACCCAAGAAGCGCCGCGCGATTAGATAAAGACGGAAATGAATTAGGAAACTCAGTGGCTACACAATGGGAGGCCGGATTCAAAACCCAGTGGTTCAACCAAAGATTGAGATTCAATGCCACCTACTTTAATGTGCAAAACAAAAATATGATAATGCAGGAAGTAACGCTAGATTCCAATGGCGTGTGGCAATTTGAGCCATACTACTTCAAAGGTGGAAACGATACAAGACAAGGAATAGAGCTAGAACTCATCGGCCGAATCTTGCCTAACTTAGAAGTAATGGGCGGGTACTCCTACCTAGATGCAAAGTACAAAAACAGCACAAGATTTGTGGACGGAAGCGCTCCAAACAATACGCCGCACAATGTGGCAAACTTCTGGACAAATTACACCTTTAACCAAGGCTTGCTAAACGGCCTATCACTCGGTGCAGGCGTGTACTACTTAGGCGATAGACCATACAACGATTTTACAAGACAAGGTATGCAAATTCACGGAATCAATGTGAAATCCACCCCGTGGCTCAACAAAGCGTACACCACCCTAAACGCTCAAATAGCCTACAATGCACCAAAATTCCGTATCCAGCTATTGGCCAATAATATTTTAGATGAAATAGGGTATAATGCCTACCGAAATGTCTATATCAATCGTATAGACCCCCGAAACTTTGCCGCAAAATTCACCTATAAATTCTAAACCCCGCCAAACCGCCATTTTTTAAACTGACAAAATAACATTAAATTTGCATTGGCATTAAATATGCAAAATACCAAGTTTATAAATCATTAAAATTAAAGAAATAATGGATTTCGGAAAAGAATTTAAAAAATATGCGGTAAAAGGGCAAGGAATCAGCAGCCAAACGCTACACGATTTTGAAAACAGCCTCACCCCCTACATCATAGAGGAGCGCAAGCTAAATGTTGCACAAATGGATGTCTTCTCCCGCCTAATGATGGACAGAATCCTATTCCTCGGAACAGGAATTAATGACCAAGTGGCCAACATCATTACAGCACAGCTACTATTCCTAGAATCAGTAGATGCCACCAAGGACATCCAAATGTACATCAATTCCCCAGGAGGGAGCGTTTATGCAGGGCTCGGAATCTATGACACGATGCAAATCATCAAGCCCGATGTCGCCACCATCTGTACAGGTATGGCCGCCTCGATGGGCGCAGTGCTTATGTGCGCAGGCGAAAAAGGAAAACGCTCTGCCCTAAAACACGCCCGCGTGATGATTCACCAGCCAAGCGGAGGCGCACAAGGTGTAGCCGCAGATATGGAAATCAATTTAAGAGAAATGCTTAAATTGAAAAAAGAATTATACGAAATCATCGCCAATCACTCAGGCCAATCATTTGAATGGGTAGAAAAAGCATCAGATAGAGATTATTGGATGACTTCCTACGAGGCCAAAGAAAAGGGAATGATTGATGAGGTGTTGGAGCGTAAAAGAGCATAAAGCAAAAGCCCACACCGGTGTATAAAATGAGAAAAAACCTCCGTTTCGAATTCTCGAAACGGAGGTTTTTATATAATCGAGCGTTCAGCCTTAGCCTTTTCTATAAAGTGTTTAGCCTTTTTAGTTTTAGAGACTGAAATGCTCATCCTCAAAAACACGCTACATTTTTGATAAAAACACGCTTGTTTTTTTTCAAGCAGTGCTTTGGTTTTTATCCTAAGTTGCGGTGCTAAGCCAAATCAAGGGCGCCAGAAAGGCTTAGGGGAATTAAATCACGCCTAATTCCTTGCCCACTTTTTCAAATGCGGCAATGGCTTTGTCCAAATGCTCCTTGGTGTGCCCCGCAGAGAGCTGCACGCGGATTCTTGCTTTGCCTTTTGGCACCACAGGGTAGAAGAAGCCGATGACATAAATGCCCTCGTCCAAAAGTTTATCAGCCATTTCCTGCGAAAGTTTAGCATCATAAAGCATCACAGGCACAATGGCAGCATCTCCATCAGGAATATCAAAGCCCTTAGCCTTCATTTCGTTGCGGAAGTATTCGGCATTTGCCATCACTTTATCGCGGCGGGAGGTGTCTTCTGTGAGCATATCTAAAACCTCTATGGCAGCTCCCACAATGCCAGGGGCTAGCGAGTTTGAAAATAAATAAGGTCGGGAGCGCTGTCTTAGCAAATCAATGATTTCCTTTTTACCAGAGGTGAATCCGCCCAGCGCACCGCCCAGCGCTTTGCCTAGGGTGGAGGTGATGATGTCTACACGCCCCATTACACCATTCGCTTCGTGCGTTCCGCGACCAGTTTTCCCGATGAATCCTGTTGCGTGTGAGTCGTCTACCATAACAAGTGCATTGTATTTTTCAGCTAAATCGCAAACACCTTTTAAATTCGCTACGATGCCATCCATGGAGAAAACACCATCGGTTACAATCAATTTGAAACGCGCACCCGCTTGGTCTGCAGCCTTTAATTGTGCTTCCAGATCCTCCATGTCGTTGTTTTTGTAGCGGTAGCGCATCGCCTTGCATAAGCGTACACCGTCGATGATGGAGGCATGGTTTAATTCATCAGAAATAATGGCATCTTCAGCTGTTAGAAGTGGTTCGAAAACACCACCATTAGCGTCAAAACAGGCTGCATATAAAATTGTATCTTCTGTGCCTAAAAATTTAGAAATCTTATCTTCTAATTGCTTGTGTATATCTTGAGTTCCGCAGATAAATCTTACTGAAGACATGCCGTATCCGTGGGAGTCTATTGCTTGTTGAGAGGCTTTCATCACTCTTGGGGCGTTGGATAAACCCAAATAGTTGTTTGCACAGAAATTCAAGAGTTTAGAGCCGTTTTCTAAAGTGATTTCTGCCGCTTGTTGAGAGGCAATGATGCGTTCTTTTTTGTACAACCCCTCGTCCTTGATTTGGTTGAGGGTACTTTGCAAATGTTTTTTAAATTGATCGTTATACATTTTTTTAGCTTTGAAATGAGTGTTAAAGTTAAAAAATTAAATACAATTAAATGCAATTTTCTCGAACGGATTTTTAACGCTAAAACCGTGTAAAATCTACATTTTGCAGTTGTTTAGCGATGAAGATTAGTATTTACAAAGGTTAGAAAATCGTGGAAATTTTGAGGTACAATTCCATGTCCGCTCAAGTATTCGTGATAGATATTTTTGATTCCGAGTAAATTCAGATTTTCAGGCGTTTTTCTTGCCCATTCAATTGGGATTACGGCATCTTCGGTTCCGTGAGAGATAAAATATCTGATTTTTGAATAATCTTTTGGTCTGAAATTTCCAATAATATCGCTTGCCCAGTAGCCACTAAGCATAATTACATTTTTGATGTTTTCTGGCGATTGAATACAGAGTGCATTGCTTAAAATTGCACCTTGGCTAAATCCGCAAAGCCAAATATTTTCTGGATTTAAATCATAGGTGAAAATTAGCTCAGAAATACATTTTTTAATCAATGCAATGGCTTGCTGTGCTTGTTCCACATCGTTGAATTTTTCCAAATTCGTGAAATTGATGTTATACCATGCATAGCCACCAAAACCTAAATCAATCGGTGCTCGCAAAGCCACAACGCAGAAATCTTCTGGCAATTCGGGTGCAAAGGAAAATAAATCGGCCTCGTTGCTGCCGTAGCCATGAAGTAGAAGTAAAAGTGGGGCATTGGGCTTAGAGGATTTTCTAATTAAGTAGGGTAAAGATAAGTCGGTGTGTAGTTTCATGATTTTTTAGCTAAATATTTTAATTAAAGATAGGCTAAAGTAATAAAACTTTCGGTTTCACTTTATAAACTAAAGAAAGATTTTTAAATTTGCGAAGAAAATAAATTGTTACTATGAATAAAAACATCAAAATTTCGATTGCCGTTTTATTGTTTTTGGCTGCAGGATATTTGTTTTACAACGAAGAATATGGATGGGGTGTGATTGTGTCGCTGCTTACGGCAATTCCGATTTTCTTGTATTTTAGAAATGAATATATACTTTTGGCTTTTTGGGAAATGAGAAAACAAAATTTGCCAAGAGCTAAAGCTTGGTTAGATAAAATCACTTCGCCAGAAAAACAATTGATTCGCAAACAAATGGGGTATTTCCATTTTATGAAAGGAATCTCAACTGGGCAAGAAAACTTGACGGGCTCTGTGGCAGAAATGCGCAAAGCTTTGGATTATGGATTGTCTTTTGCTCACGATCGAGCTATGGCTAAACTGAACATTGCTGCAGGAGCTATGTCGCAAGGGCGTAAAAACGAAGCGAAAAGATGGCTAGATGAGGCTAAAAAAGAAGATAAACAAAACATGCTTACCGAGCATATCAAAACCATGGGGGAGCAAATGAAACGCATGAACATTGGTCGCAATATGCAAAACCCCAATATACGCAGAAGAGGGAAGTATTTTTAGGAGAAGTTTAACCACAATAGATATCTAGGCACGAATCAATTTTACTGATTCGTGCTTTTTTTGTTGGTTTTATTGAATAGGATTCTTAATTATTTCCTTATGAGAGTTAAAATATTAACTTTTTTAGTGTTTTTTTTCATTTAAGTTGTTATAATTAGCATTAGATGTATATGTGTTTTTTACATTTGCAGGCTAAAAATTAAATTAATATATAAAAATGAGGTCAAAAACTTTGTGGGTTTTTATGTTTTTTCTGGGATTTTTGAGTTTTTCTTATGCTCAGGAAAAAGAGATAGAAGGAAAGGTGGTTGATGACAAGAACTTTCCCTTGGTTGATGCCTACATTTTTGTTACAGGCAAAAATGAGGGTGTTTACACGAAAGAGGATGGGACTTATCAAATTAAGGCTAAACCTGGAGATGAAATCAATTTTGAGTACATAGGATTCAATCCTGTGAAGAAAAAAGTGACAGAAAAGACATCAGTCATTAATGTTACAATGAAATCTGGTGTGGTGTTAGATGAAGTGGTAACAACGGGTTACCAGAAAACAGATCGAAAACTATTTGCTGGAGCAGCTACAAAAATCAAAGCTGATGATGCTAAAATTGATGGGATGGTAGATGTAGGCCGCATGATGGAAGGTCGTGCAGCGGGAGTAAGCGTTCAAAATGTTTCTGGAACTTTCGGTGCTGCACCAAAAATTAGAGTGCGTGGGGCTTCTTCAATTTATGGAGACACCAAGCCCTTGTGGGTAGTAGATGGTGTTGTTTTGGAAGATGTGGTGGATGTGAGCCCAGATCAGTTATCTTCTGGCGATATTTCCACTTTAATCAGTAGTTCTGTTGCTGGATTGAATGCAGAGGACATCGAAAGTTTCCAAATCTTAAAAGATGCATCTGCTACAGCACTTTATGGAGCGAGAGCTATGAATGGTGTAATCGTAATTACAACTAAAAATGGTTCAAGCGGGAAGGTAAATATTGATGTGAAATCTGAATTTAGTATTAAAGCAAGACCACGCTACAGCCAATACGATATTTTGAATTCTCAAGACCAAATGTCTGTGTTTATGGATATGGATAGAAAAGGCTGGCTTACGCACGCAGATATGATGAGAAGCAAAGATGCTGGGGTGTTCTTCCAAATGTATGATGCCATCAATGAATATAAAAAACAAAATGGCTACGGACTTATCAACTATCCAACATTCAGAGCAGAATATTTAAGAAATTATGAATATGTAAATACAGATTGGTTCGATTTGTTGTTTAATAATAGTTTGCAGCAAAATCATTCCATCAGTTTTAAAGGCGGTTCTAAAAAGTCTAAATTTTATGCTTCTACAAGTTATTTGCACGACGAGGGATGGTCAATTGCCGATAAAGTAGAACGCTACACCGTAAATATGAAAGGAACCTTTGATATTAATGATAAATTAAGTTTAGGAATCTCAAGCAAAGGTAGCTACAGAGATCAGAAAGCACCAGGGACTTTTGGTCGTGAATCAAATGCCGTGACAGGAACTTATAGCCGTGAATTTGATATAAACCCGTTCTCGTATGCTTTGAATACTAGTAGAACAGTTACCCCATTTGAAAAAGATGGTTCGTATCGATATAATCGTATGAATTATGCCAAATTCAATATTTTGGAGGAATTTAAAAACAATTATGTAAACCTCAATGTCTTAGACTTTAACATTCAAGGGAATTTAGATTATAAAATTAATAAAAAACTAAGCTACTCATTTGTAGGGAACATTCGCTATGTGAAAAGCACCTCTGAGCACCGCGTAACGGCTCAGTCCAATGTCGCAAGAGCCTACCGTTCAAACGAAGATTCTACGATTGAAGATAATAACCCTTATTTATGGAGTGATCCAGAAAAACCAAATAAAAGACCAATCGTTGTGTTGCCAAAAGGTGGATTCTATAATAGAGAAGATCACTTATTGAAAAATTTCTATTTCCGTAACATTTTGGAGTATAAAGACACCTATAACGATGCTCACAGCGTAAACGCGATTTTTGGTCAAGAAATTAAATCAGCTGATAGAAATACAACAGGATTTGAGGGGTATGGAATTCAGTATGATCGAGGTAACACCGTATTTACAGATCCTAATTTAATGAAGAAATTAACACAAAGCGGATTCCCTTATTTTGGTATTTCTAATTCTTATGACCGATTTGCGGCATTTTTTGCAAATGGAGCGTATAGCTATTTAGGTAAATACATCTTTAATGCAACCGTTCGTTTAGATGGAAGTAACAAGCTAGGAAGTGCCAAAGATGCGCGCTGGTTACCAACATGGAACGTGAGTGGTAGATGGAATGCTAAAGATGAAAAATTCTTGCAAGATGTAGATTGGTTATCTCAATTAAACTTGAGAGCGACTTATGGTCTTACAGCAAGTATGGGCCCTGCAACCAATAGCCGTGCCGTGTTTAGAAGTGGTATTACCGTAGCACCGTTCCCTGATGAAGTACAAAACGGTTTGCGCGTTGCTAGTTTAATGAACTCAGAGCTCACTTGGGAAAAACAATACGAATTAAATGTTGGTTTTGATTTAGGTGTTTTCAATAATAGATTAAGTGTAAGCGCAGATTTTTACAAAAGAAATGGATTTGACCTAATCGCATCTGTAAAGACAAGTGGTATAGGTGGTGAGCTTTGGAAATTGGCAAACTACGCAGATATGAAATCTCATGGATTTGAATTTAGTTTAAATTCAAGAAACATTAAAAATGATGATTTTTCATGGAATACAGATTTGACATTTGCTTATAACAAAAATGAAATCACCAAATTGTACGGAGAACCAAGCATCTTAGGCCTTACAAGAGCTGAAGGTGCGGCGAAATTAGGAGGACCTGTAAGAGGGATTTATTCAATTCCATTTGCGGGATTGGACTCTCAAGGGATTCCTACTTTCTATACGCAAGATGGAAGTATCTCAAAAAAGATATTTTTCCAAGATACCAAAGTGGATCATTTAATATACGAAGGAAGTGTAGATCCTAAGGTTACAGGAGGTTTTTCAAACAAATTTAAATACAAAGCATTTGCATTAAATGTATTCTGTACTTATCAGTTTGGAAACAAAATCCGTGTTTACCCAAGTTTCCACGCAAGCTATAGCGATTTAGATGCTATGCCAAAAGATTTTAAAAACAGATGGCTGATGTCTGGAGACGAAAATAAAACCAATATTCCAACGATTTTATCTAAAAGATATTATGAACTTTACGGAGGAAATAGTATGGAAGCCACTTACAACGCATTCAACTATTCAGACCAGCGTGTGGCAAAAGGAGATTTTGTGAGATTAAAAGAAGTTTCTCTTTCTTATGATTTACCTAAAAAAATAGTCCAAAAATCGGGAGTTTCAAATGCCAATATCAGATTATCTGGCAGCAACCTTTGGTTAATTTATTCAGACAAAGCCTTGCAAGGCCAAGATCCTGAATTTTTTGGGGCAGGAGGTGTTGCACTTCCTGTAGCTAAGCAATATACCGTAACTCTAAGACTAAGTTTATAAATCAAAAAAAAGCAATTAAATGAAAATTACTAAATATATATTAGCCATTTCACTACTTCCGCTCACCTTTTCGTGTGACGGGTTCTTGAGTGAAATGCCAGATGATCGAGCGGTAATAGATTCTCCCGAAAAAATTGGGGAATTACTTACTTACGCTTACCCTGCACAAAACCACCAAATGTTTTGTTATGCGATGAGTGATAATGCAACTGAGAAAAAACGAAGCTCAAGAAAAAGCACCATTATGGAGGATGCTTACAATTGGGATGAGTTTAGAGACACCATGCAGGATACACCAGAAAGTTATTGGAGTGCGTGTTATGCTGCGATAAAACAAGCAAATCATGCGCTAGACGCAATTCAAGATCGCGTGAAAAACGGAGAAGTGCCAGATAACTTAAAAGCATACTATGGCGAAGCACTAATTGCAAGAGCTTACAGTCATTTTATGTTGGTAAATTTATGGAGTAAATCTTATAACCCATCAACTGCAGGAGACAATTTAGGGATTCCATATGTGAAAAAGCCAGAAACCAATGTTTTAACAAAATATAACAGAGGAACGGTAGAAAGTGTTTATAAAGACATTCAAGCAGATATCGAAGAAGGCTTGAAATATATCGATGATACAGCCTACGAAAATAAAAAACTACATTGGAACAAAGACGCAGCCAATACATTTGCAGCAAGATTCTATAGTGTGATTGGTGATTTTGAAAAAGTGTTGGAGTTCACCAATAAAGTTTTGTCTACAGATCCCGCAGGGCAACTTAGAGACTTAAATGGAGAATACGCTTCGATGGATATCAACGAGCTGATTTTGCAATGGAGTAAAGCAGATGAAAGAGCCAATTTGCTTACCGTCCCACAATATAGTAACTGGTTTGTATATTTATTTGGTTCTTATCAATACGGAATGAGCACAGAAATGTACAGATTCCTTTTCCAAAAACCATTTGTAGGAGGAGATTGGGTTTGGGATCCATACGGTAGCGATCCAGATATTTTTATGATTAAATGGGGCTTTCACAGGCAGCGTGATGGCGTTAATAGCGGCACGGGATACTATATGATAATGAATGCTTTAGTTCAAATTGAAGAAACATTAATGTTGCGAATGGAGGCGAATACAATGCTTAACAATTTTGATCAAGTAGAAAAAGATATGAATGCTTATCTTAGTACGAGAATCAAGAAATATTCAATGGAGAAAAATATAGCAAATTATGAAAAAATTGATAATTACTATAATGAGGCGAATATCCATTATGGGCTAAATCCTTTTTATGTTTTATCTGATAAGCAGCGTACCTATGTAAATTGTATTTATGATTTAAGACGACGCGAATTCTACTATACAGGTAATCGCTGGTTCGATTTAAAAAGATTTAATTCACGCGTAATGCACTATTATAAAAATCAAAGAGAACCTGTATTTTTAGAGGCAAATGATAATCGTAGAGAATTACAAATCCCACAAAGTGCACAAGCACAAGGCATAGAAGCAAACCCTAGATAAAAAATTAGATTATTATGAAATTAAAATATTGGATTTTAACCCCACTTTTGTGCACATTCTTACAAACCTGCGATAGAGGAGAAGAATTAAGAGAAGAATCCGTAGTCACGGTAGAAAAAGGTCACGAAAGTGAATTTGATAAATGGCTTTTTGAAACATTTACTAAGCCTTACAACATAGAAGTGAAATGGAAATGGGACGATAATGAAATCGATAATTCATTCCATGTAACGCCCCCGCGCAAGGAAAAAGCCGAGCAAATTATGAAAGCCGTGTATAAAATATGGATAAAACCGTATGAAGAAGTGGGCGGCGAGGATTTCATTAAAACCTATGTGCCAAAATTAATCTACCTCGTGGGTACTCCGCAATATAATGAGGACGGCACCAAAACCCTCGGCCTCGCCGAAGGGGGGCGCAAAATTACCCTCTTTGATGTAGATTCGTTTAACAATTTAGATTTAGAAAAAATGACGAGTGCATTCCACACGATGCACCACGAGTTTGCACATATTTTGCACCAAAAAGTAATGTACCCAACCGAGTATAAAACATTGACAAAAGGAAAATATACAGGCGCTTGGTACAACTTCCAAATGCATGAAGCTAATTCTTTAGGATTTATCACACCTTACAGCATGTCTAACGAAAATGAAGATTTCGTTGAGGTGGCAGCGACTATTTTATCAACAGTTCAAAATAGTAATACGCCAGTAGAAAAAACAGTTCCAGAAAAAGACCAATATGGGCATGTGACTGGAAATATCATTACTAGAAAAATGTCTGATTTTCAATTAAAACTATATATGTTTGGAATCAGAACAGAGCAAAAAAGTGACGGGTCTCTAAAATTGGTGCAAGATGAAGGTGCACCAATAGGATTAGACATCATGCTGAAGAAAGTGAAAATTGTCTCTAACTACTACAAAGATGTTTGGGGAATTGATATTTTCAAACTTCAAGGTAAAATTGAGCAAGCTACCAATGAGCTGATTTTAGAAAATTTACAATCAAACAACGCACAACCATGATGAAAGCATTTAAATTATTTTTAATCTTATCGGTAATTTCATTGTTTTCTTGTCAGGATGATTCTTTTGACAATAAATTTGATCAATTACCAGACGAAAGAATCCAGACTACGCTTAAAGATTATCAAGAAACATTGATAGATGCACCATTTGGTTGGCAGTTATTTTATTCTTTAGGAGGAAACTCGGAATATATGGCTTATCAAATAGCGTATTTCAATGAGGATAATACCCTCACGCTACACTCACCAGATTTGGCAAAGCCCACGCACTCAGAGTATAGGCTAAGGGCTGAGGCGGATATTCAGCTGGTGTTCAATACCTTTAATGATAATATCACCGTTTTTAGCTACCCCTCAGAAAATGCCCCTAATGGCTTTGGTGGCGATATAGAGTTCAATGTAAAATCGGTGAATGAACAAAGAAATGAAATCATTCTCGAAGGAAAAGTGTACAAAGGGAAGATGATTTTGCGCAAGGCCAAAGAGCGTTTCCAAGATTTTGCAAAGCTCCAAGAGTTTAAAAAATTCCTAAATCAGCAGCGCACCGAACGATATATGAATTTAGCCATCACCTCAGGGCTAGATGGCGCCTCAGAGGCTAAGCCTTATTCAATAGGGCTAGATTTAAGCTCAATTGCAAAAGTAGGCGATTATGCATTTAATTATAAAGGGGAATTTCACGAGGGGCGCAAAATGTTGTATTTCAGTCATTCGGGAATGGGGCTCAGCACGCCGATTGTGATAGATGGGCACGAAATTCAGTTTTTTAGATACAACCGTGAGCGAAAGCGTTATGAAATCGCAAATTCCGATTTGGAGGGCTACCTTTACTGCACACAATTGCCAGTGTACTCCGTGCCAGGGGTGGTAGATGAATTCCTAGACCATTACAGCCTCTGGATGAGAGCCAGCTTTGGGAAAGTAAATCAGCTATATCGCGATATGAAATCTGAAAATCAGAAGATTCACTCCCTTGTGATTGTAACAGATTACAAACGCCGTATCCCCAAATTTGACGAAAAAGGTTCGCCTATTCTTGATGCGTCATTTAATCATGATTACGATTATGGTGAAAAATTAGGCAATGGACTATTATTCTCCTTTGAGAGTTACGAGCAGTTTTACTTCTACTTTGTCCCTGTGGATATTGAGAAGCTAGCGGGCGACCGCCTAAGGTTTAAATTAAATGGCAAGCAAGGTGTGTGCTACCGCAAAGGTGAAAAAGGTACCCCCGTTTTAGCCCCAGAAATAGCCCAAGAGATTGCCCAAGGGCAGAAGTTCCAAACCTTTGTGAACTACTTGTGTAGCGAAAAAGGCTGGTACATTAAACGCACCGTGGAGGCTGGGCAAATTGATTGGGATTTTGTTTCACAGGAAAACCCTAAAAATGATTATTTCTATACCAGATTAAAATAAGAAACTATGAAGAAACTAAAATTTTTAACCCTTTCTCTTTTAGCATTATCGCTAATCATTTCGTGTAGAGATGACGACAATGGAAAGGAAGAAAAAGACGATGCAGCACCCAGCTCCGCGGTGTTGCTTTACCCCTCAGAGGGAACACAGCGTGTCTCTGATGTGCCTACATTTGAGTGGAAACCTAGCGAATCGGCTAATAATGAGGATATAACTTATGAGCTATATGTTTCAAAAGACCCCTCCTTTGCGCCAGAAAATACGGCAAGAGCCATCGATATTCATACCAATAGATTTACCTTCCAAAACTATACGCTCACTCGTGGCGCTCAATATTATTGGAAAATCGTGGCTTATGGCAAAAATAAAGTAAAATCAGAATCCAAAGTATTTAGCTTTACTACCAAAGATGTTGATTTGAAAATCAAGCTACTATCCCCAGTAAATGGCACTCTGCTAGAAAACCACAGTGCAGATTTAAGCTGGTCGGTACAGAGAGAGGAAGGCTATACGGATGAAGTAACTTATGCTGTATTTATCCGCAATGGCTCCAAGGAATTTTCCAGCCCGAATGTCAAGAACCTTACCCAAACGGAGAGAAGCATCGGCGGCCTATCTGGCAATGGAAACTACTACTGGGCCATTCAGGCAATAGATGCTAGCGGCGAAGTAGTGGCACAGAGCGAGACTTTTTATTTCAAGACTAAAAACATTCCGCCCACAGCAGCCTATTTAGAGCCTACGGTGAAGCAAACGCAGAGCGATGACAATATCCTCAATGCCGAGCTGAAATGGCAGAAATCCGAAGATGATGATAAAATCTTGACTGAGGATGGGCTGAGAAAAGAGAGAATTACTTATGATTTATATTTAAGTAAAAACTCAAATTTCTCGGAGGAAAATATCATAGCGGCTGATTTGACTTCCTTGACATTCGTTGCTACAAATTTGGAATTTGATACCGATTATTTTGCCAAAGTAGTCTCAAAAGATGAAAACGGTGGCGCTACAAGTAGTAATGTTATAGAATTTAGAACCCGTAAGGAGACTAAAACAGGCACACTTGATATAAAAGAAGGAACCTGGAGCGATCCTAAAGATGGGAAAGTTTACAAAACTGTAACAATCAACGGAAAAACATGGTTGGCAGAAAATTATGCCTATGTGCCTTATGTAGACCAATCTTCCAGCGATAAAATTAAATTATGCTCGGTTTATGGTTTAGAGAATCCAGCTACAAAAGAAGAGATAGTAAGCCATCCAAATTATAGAAAATATGGAGTTCTTTACACCTCAGATGTTATCGAAGATTTAAATCTAGATGGCTGGCATGTTGCAACCGATGAGGAGTGGAAAGAGCTAGAAAAACTAAGTGGTATGCAAGAAAGCGAAGTCAATGCCCAAGGCTATAAATACCGAGGGAAAACAATGCATAAATTTGTAAATGAAAATGAAAGATTTGATTCATTCAAAGCTACAAAACCAACCAATGAGATTCCTTTAAATATTGTTTACGGCGGATATTTCAGATCAAATTTCAGAGGAAATGTGTACACAGGCGAAAACAATTTCACCTATATTTGGACATCAACTAAAGATAAAACATACAATCTACAAGGTAATTTCTATCGTGCATTTGCGTACAATCGCTTTGCTGTTGAACGCGATGTGAAAGGAGGAAAGTATAAAATGTACATCCGATTGGTGAAAGATTAAAAAAACCGAAAGGTAATAATATAAAAAAGCGACATGAAAAGTCGCTTTTTTTATTTTTCAATTACCCAGATGAGGTAAAAGTCGTTAATTCTTCTGAAGTAGGCCGTGTATTTATCTCTTTTTTCTTGATTTTCTATCCAGCAATTTATCGGTTTGTTGGCTACTAATTCAAAAGGTTCCACTTTGTAATGGTTTAAGAAATTCCATAGATTTCCGCCGTTAATTTTATACAGCCCCTCTTTAATCCCCCAAATAATGTGGAGATAATCAGCTAAATCTTGATTTCTTGGAATCCAAAAACCTTCATCAGGTCTTATAAATTTAGATTCTATATTCAAAACTTTGTTGTCTCTTTTTTTTTCGATATCAAGACCAATAGCTTTGCGCCCTACTGCGATAGATACTTTTTGGTGCGAATGAGAAATAGAAATTTGCTTATCAGAATTCAGATATGGTTTTCCATTTTTGTTGTAGAATACATCTGCACGGATATTAAGAGCGTGCAAACAAGCTTGAAGCCCCAAATATTCCCTGCTTTGTTTTTCTGGAAAATTTTTAAATTTAGCTACTTTTTCAGATGGTAAATTCAGCTGGTGGATGAGCTCTTCGGATTTTTCAAATACATCCCAAGTAATTATTTCAAAATCATATTCTTTTACATAGTCTATAACGGGCATAGTTTAAACCTAAAACGCTAAATTAAAATATATTATTCTAAACCAAAAGTTTACCACCTTATTTAGAATAAAAACATATAATAAAACATTGACATTAGTCATTAGCAAAGCACTTAATTAATCGTTAAATTTGCGGGTAAAATAACAAAAGATAAAATTTTAAATTTATGGCTCAAGGATTGTTTAATTCGTCCATTGGTAGAAAATTTGCCATGGCACTTTCGGCAATGTTCTTGTTGATTTTTCTCATCGTGCATTTATTGGTAAATATGCTATCGGTAATTTCCCCAGATGCGTTTAATGAGGCTTCTCACTTTATGGGGACTAATCCACTTGTTCAGTTTTTGTTCCAACCTATCCTTATGCTGGGCGTTGTGTTCCACTTTGTAATGGGCTTTGTTTTGGAGATTAAAAACAGAAAGGCGCGTGGGCCGGTAGGGTATCAAGTGAATAATGCTGGTGCAAATTCAACTTGGATTTCAAGAAACATGATTGTAACGGGAGGCTTTATTTTGCTTTTCTTGTTATTCCACTTCAAGGATTTTTGGGTTCACGAGATGGTCTACAAGTATGTAAAGCATTCATCTGAGGACCCCTACCGCTACTATGGCGAGATGGTAGAAATGTTTTCAAATCCGCTTAGAGTGGCGGTGTATGTGCTAGCTTTCATCTTTCTTGGTATGCACTTGCTACACGGGTTTCAGTCATCATTCCAATCGCTAGGGGCAAATCACAGAAAGTACAATGGCTTTATCAAAGCCTTTGGGGTGGCGTATTCAATCATCATTCCACTAGGATTTATTTTCATTGCATTGTTTCATTTTTTTACTCATAAATAAAGCACAGTAGAACATGAATAATATATTAGACGCAAAAGTTCCACAGGGAGATATCGCTCAAAAGTGGGCTAATCATAAACAAAGTATTCGGCTAGTAGCGCCAAACAACCGTGATAGAATCGATATCATAGTAGTTGGTACAGGTTTAGCGGGAGGTTCTGCTGCTGCTACCTTAGCAGAACAGGGCTACAATGTTAAAGCATTCTGCTACCAAGACTCGCCTCGCCGTGCGCATTCCATCGCTGCACAGGGAGGTATCAATGCCGCCAAAAATTACCAAGGAGATAACGATAGTATCTATCGCTTATTTTATGATACTGTAAAAGGAGGTGATTACCGTGCGCGTGAAGCCAATGTGTATCGTTTAGCAGAAGAATCAGTAAACATCATCGACCAGTGCGTGATGCAAGGAGTTCCATTTGCAAGAGATTACGGCGGATTGCTAGATAACCGCTCATTCGGAGGGGTGCAAGTAAAGCGTACATTCTATGCCAAAGGACAAACAGGGCAGCAATTGCTACTCGGAGCGTATTCAGCTATGAACCGCCAAATCAACCTCGGCCGCATTAAAATGTACAATCGCCACGAAATGCTAGACATCGTAATCGTGGACGGCAAAGCAAGAGGAATCATCGCTAGAAACTTAGTAACTGGCGAAATCGAGAGACACTCAGCACACGCAGTAGTCATCGCCTCGGGTGGGTACGGAAATGTCTACTTCCTATCAACCAACGCAATGGGCTCTAACGCCACTGCCTGCTGGAAAATCCATAAAAAAGGCGCCTTCTTTGGGAACCCTTGCTATGTGCAAATTCACCCAACCTGTATCCCAGTTCACGGCACTAATCAATCAAAACTAACCTTAATGTCTGAATCTTTAAGAAACTCAGGAAGAATTTGGGTTCCTAAAAAGAAAGAAGATGCCGAGGCAATCCGATTGGGCAAGAAGAAACCTGTAGAAATTAAAGAGGAAGACAGAGATTATTACCTAGAAAGAAGATACCCCGCATTCGGAAACCTAGTACCTCGCGATGTGGCTTCTCGTGCAGCTAAAGAGAGATGCGACGCTGGATTCGGAATTGAAAATAATGATACCAAAGAAGGTGTATTCCTAGACTTCTCAACAGAAATCCAGAAAAAAGGAAAAGAATCAGCATTTGCCAAAGGTAACCACAACCCTACCCCTGAGGAAATCACCAAACTTGGGAAAAAATGGGTGGAAGAAAAATATGGAAACCTCTTCCAAATGTATGAGAAAATTACTGATGATAATCCGTATGAAACGCCAATGAAAATCTACCCCGCTGTGCACTACACTATGGGTGGAATTTGGGTAGACTATAATTTGATGAGTACAATCCCTGGTTGTTATGTAATTGGAGAAGCAAACTTCTCAGATCACGGGGCTAACCGTCTTGGGGCTTCAGCCTTAATGCAAGGTTTGGCAGATGGTTACTTTGTATTGCCTTACACCATTGCAGATTATTTAGCAGATGACATTAGAACAGGAGCAATCCCAACAGATACTCCAGAGTTTGATAAAGCAGAGGCAGAAGTAAAAGAGAGAATTAATTACTTCATCAATAATAAAGGTACAAAATCTGTAGATCACTTCCACAAGCGCCTAGGAATGATTATGTGGAACAAAGTGGGAATGGCTAGAAATGAGCAAGGATTAAAAGAAGCAATTACTGAAATCCAAGCTTTAAGAAAAGAATTCTACCAAGATGTCTTTGTGCCTGGTGAAGCTAATGACTTAAACCCTGAGCTAGAAAAAGCACTAAGAGTTTCAGATTTTATGGAGCTGGGAGAGCTTATGGCAATGGACGCACTTGATAGAAATGAAAGTTGTGGAGGACACTTCAGAGAAGAATACCAAACCGAAGAGGGCGAAGCGTTGAGAGATGATGTAAATTACACTTATGTCTCTGTTTGGGAATACAACGGAGAGGATATCACCAAAGAAATCCTGCACAAAGAGAAATTAGAGTTTAACTATATTGAACTGAAACAACGTTCATACAAATAATCAATAGAACAATGGCTAGTAAAACTATAAATATTACACTTAAAGTTTGGCGCCAAAAAAACGCTAAAACAAAAGGGAAAATAGAAACTTACAAGTTGAACGATGTTTCTACCGATAGCTCTTTCCTTGAAATGCTAGACCAGCTAAATGAGCAATTGGTGAGCGAAAAGCAAGAGCCAATAGCCTTTGACCACGATTGTCGTGAGGGAATCTGCGGAACCTGCTCACTATACATCAATGGGCGCCCACACGGGCCAGATACAGGCATCACTACTTGCCAGCTCCATATGAGAATGTTTAAAGATGGCGAAACCATCTACATCGAGCCTTGGAGATCTGTAGCATTCCCAGTCATCAAAGACTTAATCGTAGACAGGTCTGCCCTTGATAGAATCCAGCAAGCGGGAGGGTACATCTCGGTGAACACCTCTGGACACACCACTGATGCCAATGATATCCCTATCGCTAAATTTGATGCGGATAGAGCTTTTGATGCCGCCGCGTGCATCGGCTGTGGGGCATGTGTTGCTGCTTGTAAAAACGGCTCTGCTATGCTATTTGTAGGCGCTAAAGTTTCTCAATTTGCTTTATTGCCACAGGGAAAAGTCGAAGCCTCTCGCCGTGTGCAAAATATGGTTCAGCAAATGGACTTAGAGGGCTTTGGTAACTGTACTAATACTGGCGCTTGCGAGGTGGAATGCCCTAAAGGTATCTCCCTAGAAAACATCGCGAGAATGAACCGCGAGTATTGGAGCGCCAAAGTATGCTCTGAGCAAAATCCGGATTGATATTTTTAGAAATATTTTTTAGAGTTATTTTAATATTAATGGAAACCGTTTCAGCCCTAGAGGCCGAGGCGGTTTTTTTTATTTTTCTGCTCCTACGAGGCATTGGTGGGTTCCTACGCGCCGTTCTTGTATTCCTACCGATCATTCTTCTATTCCTACAAGGCATTCTTTGATAAATTCGCAAAAAAATGAGCTCCTACTGGTCATTCTTCTATTCCTACGAGCCGTTCTTTGATAAATTCGCAAAAAAATGAGCTCCTACTGGTCATTCTTCTATTCCTACGAGCCGTTCTTTGATAAATTCGTAAAAAAATGAACTCCTACTGGTCATTCTTCTATTCCTACAAGGCATTGGTGAGTTCCTACGGGCCGTTCTTGTATTCCTACCGATCATTCTTCTATTCCTACCGATCATTCTTCTATTCCTACAAGGCATTCTTTGATAAATTCGCAAAAAAATGAACTCCTACTGGTCATTTTTTAAAGATTTCGCAAAGATGTTGTGCTGTAAAAGGCTGAAGTTGGGCGGTGGGATGCAAGTAGACTTAATAAAAAAAGGAACTGAGAAGGCGGGCTCCTCTGTTCCTTTTAAATTAATCATTTCACCCCTTTAAAAAATGTTTAAGTTTTTTATAGGGCAAAGTGGCGTTTTTCTAGCTTTTATTCATAGCTCTCAGTAGGTGGGCAAGTGCACATTAGATTTCTATCGCCATAGGCATCATCAATTCTTGCAACGCTTGGCCAAAATTTATTCTCCCTTAGCCACGAAACTGGGTAAGCCGCTTTTTCGCGTGTGTATGGCAGTGCCCACTCATCGGCGGTGAGCAAAGCATTGGTGTGTGGCGCGTTTTTAAGCACATTATTATCTTGTGCGAATGTGCCTTCTGCCACTTCTTCAATTTCTTTTTTAATTGAAAGCAAGGCCTCTACAAAGCGGTCGAGCTCTGCCTTATCCTCAGACTCTGTGGGCTCAATCATAAGGGTGCCTGCTACTGGGAACG
Source organism: Ornithobacterium rhinotracheale (assembly GCF_004088395.1). NCBI lineage: Bacteria > Pseudomonadati > Bacteroidota > Flavobacteriia > Flavobacteriales > Weeksellaceae > Ornithobacterium > Ornithobacterium rhinotracheale. The sequence goes on from NZ_CP035107.1 coordinate 357,105, forward strand.
ATACGGTAGGTGCGTGGAATCCGTAGTCCATCAAGCGTTTAGCTATATCGCCTACCTCGATTCCTAGGCTCTTAAACGGACGAAAATCTATTATCATCTCGTGCCCCACGCGGCCGTGAGCATTTTGGTATAATACTTTGTAATCCTTTTCGAGCTTAGTTTTTAAATAATTGGCATTTAAAATAGCGCCGATGGTGCTTTTGGTGAGCCCCTCTGCTCCTAATAGGCGAATGTATGCATAGGAAATTGTTTGGACTAATGCTGAGCCATAAGGTGCTGATGATATGGCATCAAGCGCTTCGCCAGAGTCTATGCCTACGGATACAAGCGGATTGCTTGGCAAGAATGGCACTAGGTGCTCGGCTACACAAATTGGCCCTACACCTGGCCCTCCACCACCGTGCGGAATGGCAAATGTTTTGTGTAAATTTAAATGGCAAACATCTGCACCGATTTGCCCAGGGTTGGTAAGCCCTACTTGTGCATTCATATTGGCACCATCCATATACACTTGCCCGCCGTTGTCGTGAATTAGTTGGGTTACTTTTTTAATATCGTCATCAAACATTCCGTAGGTAGACGGGTATGTTACCATAAGCGCCGCTAGGTGGTCTTTGTTTTTCTCAACTTGTGCTTTTAAATCCTCAAGATCAAATGCCCCTTCTGGTGTATTTTTCACTACCACCACTTTCATTCCTGCCATAGTTGCAGAGGCTGGGTTTGTGCCGTGCGCGCTTTCTGGTATCACCACAATGTTTCTATGCTCTTGGCCTATGCTTTTCAAGTAGGCTTTAATCACCATTAGGCCGGCGTATTCTCCCTGTGCGCCCGAATTTGGCTGAAGGCTGGTATCTGCAAAACCTGTGATTTCAGATAAATAATTTTCTAAATTATGTATCATCTGCAAATAGCCCTGCGTTTGGTCGCTTGGAGCAAATGGGTGAATGCCGCCAAAGGTAGGGAAGCTGAGTGCTAGCATTTCTGCCGCTGCATTTAATTTCATCGTGCAGGAGCCTAGCGGTATCATTGATTGATTTAGGGCTAAATCTTTTCTTTCCAAACGCTTAATGTAGCGCATCAATTCCGTTTCTGTGTGGTAGGAATTAAAGTTTTCGTGCGTTAAGAATTCTGTCTTTCTTAATAAATTCTCTGGAATTGTATTTTGCACCTGCTCAGGAATTTGGATATCGTAAGTTTTGCCTTGGTAAGCGGCTAAAACTTCGATTAATTTTTCCAAAAATTGCGTAGAGGCTACATCTGTCTCATCAAGTGCTATGCTAATCACTTTATTATCAAAGAAATTCAGATTAATTTCTTTTTCTTTTAATAAAGATTTTAATTTTTCTCGGTCGATATTTTCGGCATTAATGTATAGTGTGTCAAAATAATTTTGGCTTAAAACTTCATAGCCGAGCTCTTTTAAAACTTTAGCTAAATAAGCCGTGCGTGTATGCAAAGTATTGGCAATGAATTTTAACCCCTCTGGGCCATGGTATACTGCATACATTCCAGCCATCACGGCAAGTAAAACTTGTGCAGTACAGATATTTGAAGTTGCACGTTGGCGTTTGATGTGTTGTTCTCTAGTTTGCAGCGCCATACGCAATGCCTTTTTGCCCGAAGCATCTACGGAGACGCCTATGATTCTCCCTGGGATTTGTCGCTTATAGTCCTCTTTACACGCTAAGTAAGCGGCGTGTGGCCCTCCAAATCCCATAGGAATTCCGAATCTTTGTGTAGATCCCACGGCTGCATCTGCGCCCAATTCCCCTGGGGATTTTAGCTTAACTAAGGCTAAAATATCGGCTGCCATCACCACCTGCACCTCTTTTTCGTGCGCTTTTTGGATAAATTCAGTATAATCATAAATTTCACCCTGCTTGGCTGGATATTGCACCAATGCACCAAAGACATCATCTGTAAATTCAAAATCTTGATGATTGCCTACCTTTAATTCTATGCCTAAGCCCCACGCCTTTGTTTTTAAAACGGCCAAAGTCTGCGGGAACACCTCTTCCGAGACAAAGAAAACTTTTGCATTTTTCTTTGATTTAGGAACACTTGCCCAAAACATATGCATAGCCTCTGCCGCCGCCGTACCCTCATCGAGCAACGAGGCATTGGCCAGCGGAAGCTGCGTTAAATCCGACACCATCGTTTGGAAATTAAGCAAAGCCTGCAAGCGCCCTTGGGCAATCTCGGCCTGATAAGGCGTGTACGCGGTGTACCAACCTGGGTTTTCTAAAATATTGCGCTGAATCACTGCGGGCAGCTGTGTGCCATAATAGCCATACCCTATGTAGGATTTGTACAATTTATTTTGCGCACCAAGCTGAGCCATATGCTGCAAAAGCTCCATCTCGCTCATAGCTCGGGGTAATTGCATAGGCTCTTTGCTGCGAATATCTTGCGGCAGTGTTTGCGCAATGAGTTCCTCGGCGAAGTTCACGCCAAGATTCTGCAACATGGCTTCTAAGTCTTTGCCATGCACGCCATTGTGGCGCAGAGAAAAATCATTTGTATTCATCGTGTTATTTTTTAATTTTATATGAAAGTATAAAAATACATAAATTTGTGTATAATAGAGCTAAAAAATATTTATTTTAATGATAAATAAATCAAAGTTTAAAACCATCTTTTACCTTTATATCGTAAGAACTCAAATTTGGGTATCTTTATGTTTTGTTTGTTTGTCTGCTTTTTTTCAAAAAGTTTTAGGCGTCGAAAAAAAGTCATTATTGTTGCTGTATTTTTTTTCGTGCCTTGGTGTTTACAACGCATCTTACGGGAAAAACGCTTCAAAGAGTCATGTTCTATATTCCATGGCGGGAGGTATAGGGGTTATTTTTTGTTTACTATATTATAGGTATGGTATTTTTAGTTTATTAACCCTATTGATATTAGGCATTGTTGGCTTAGGCTATACTTTTTTTAAATGGAGAAATGTGCCATATTTAAAGATATATTGGATCAGTTTAGTTTGGTCTTTTGCCGCAGTAGGGGTTCCGTGGTTGGGCGAGGGGCAAGAAATAAGTCTTAGATTTATTGTGGCATTAATGGTATGTTTTCTTTGGGTATTATCGATCACAATACCATTTGACATAAGAGATAGCCTTAATGATGAGTCTAAATTAAACACAATACCTCAAATTATAGGAAATAAAAACGCTTTTTATGCAATGAAAGCACTGTTGTTACTGTCATTATGTGTTTTTATTTGGACAGAAAAAGACGAATCGCTGCTAATTAGTTATGCTTTTTCGGTAACAATTGTATTGCTAAATCTCAAATATCGATCAATATTCAGGAAGGATTTCGTGAGTATATATGTTGAGGGAACTTCTCTTTTGCCATATTTAATCCATCATTTGCTTGTTCAAACCCTTATGATTGTGCAAAAACTATAATTTATTATTCCTCTTAAATCTACCTAAATCTATAATTTATCTACGATTACCCCGCCCCAATAGAGAGATTATCTTTTATATATAGTATTTAAATTAATAGCGGTAGGTGGTAAAAAAATAAATTGTAAACAAAAGAAAAACAGTCACTTGTAAAATTTGCATAAAAAACGCGTAAAAAAAAGTGGTTAAAAAATTTGGAGGTTAGGTAGGAAGTGTCTATATTTGCACTCCTTTTGAAACAGAAAGGGTAGTTCATTGAAGGTTGAGGAAAGGAAAATAAAAAAAAGTAAAATTTTATTTGGATTGTAAGATAAAAAGACATTACATTTGCAGTCCGTTTCAGAATCAACCAAAAGAGCGGTGCGAAAAAAAAACTTGAAAAAAGTTTTGGTAGGAATAAAAAAGTTGCTACATTTGCACCCGCTTTAAGAGATGAAGCGAAAGAGAGGAGTTCATTAAGATTAAAAGATAGAAGAAAAATAAAAGCCAAGTGTCAATTCGATGAGTTATCAGGAGATGGGACTTTAGCGTTATAATTGATTAGAAAAAATTAAGGAATTACAACGGAGAGTTTGATCCTGGCTCAGGATGAACGCTAGCGGGAGGCTTAACACATGCAAGTCGAGGGAGAATCAGTTTTCGGACTGAGGGAACCGGCGCACGGGTGCGTAACGCGTATGCAACTTGCCCTTATCAGGAGGATAGCCCGGGGAAACTCGGATTAATACTTCATAGGATCTTGTTTGGCATCAGATAAGATTGAAAGAAATTCGGATAAGGATAGGCATGCGTCAGATTAGCTAGTTGGTAGTGTAACGGACTACCAAGGCGATGATCTGTAGGGGGCCTGAGAGGGTGAACCCCCACACTGGTACTGAGACACGGACCAGACTCCTACGGGAGGCAGCAGTGAGGAATATTGGACAATGGAGGGAACTCTGATCCAGCCATCCCGCGTGCAGGAAGACGGCCCTATGGGTTGTAAACTGCTTTTGTATGGGGATAAATCTACTTACGTGTAGGTAGTTGAAGGTACCATACGAATAAGCATCGGCTAACTCCGTGCCAGCAGCCGCGGTAATACGGAGGATGCAAGCGTTATCCGGATTCATTGGGTTTAAAGGGTCCGTAGGCGGGCTGATAAGTCAGTGGTGAAATTTTGTCGCTCAACGATAAAACTGCCATTGATACTGTTAGTCTTGAGTGATATTGAAGTAGCTGGAATGTGTAGTGTAGCGGTGAAATGCATAGATATTACACAGAACACCGATTGCGAAGGCAGGTTACTAAGTATTAACTGACGCTGAAGGACGAAAGCGTGGGGAGCGAACAGGATTAGATACCCTGGTAGTCCACGCAGTAAACGATGCTAACTCGTTTTCGGGGAGAAATCTTCGGAGGCCAAGCGAAAGTGATAAGTTAGCCACCTGGGGAGTACGTTCGCAAGAATGAAACTCAAAGGAATTGACGGGGGCCCGCACAAGCGGTGGAGCATGTGGTTTAATTCGATGATACGCGAGGAACCTTACCAAGGCTTAAATGCATTATGACAGGAGTGGAAACACTTTTTTCTTCGGACAGAATGCAAGGTGCTGCATGGCTGTCGTCAGCTCGTGCCGTGAGGTGTTAGGTTAAGTCCTGCAACGAGCGCAACCCCTATCATTAGTTGCCAGCGTATAAAGACGGGGACTCTAATGAGACTGCCAACGCAAGTTGAGAGGAAGGTGGGGACGACGTCAAGTCATCACGGCCCTTACGTCTTGGGCCACACACGTGCTACAATGGTCGGTACAGAGGGCAGCTACCAGGCGACTGGATGCGAATCTCTAAAGCCGATCTCAGTTCGGATTGGAGTCTGCAACTCGACTCTATGAAGCTGGAATCGCTAGTAATCGCAAATCAGCCATGTTGCGGTGAATACGTTCCCGGGCCTTGTACACACCGCCCGTCAAGCCATGGAAGCTGGGGGTACCTGAAGTCGGTGACCGT